>CABYNW010000005.1 GCA_902520495.1 uncultured SAR86 cluster bacterium
AAAGTATGGGAAAAATGTAGCCGATGCCTATAAATCTCAAAAAATTACTCTTGGAATGCCAATTAGCATGGTAGAAGAAATTAAAGGACAAGGATATGATCGAAAAAGAAATATTTCTAAGCAAGGAGAGACTATTAAAGAAAAATATGGAAAATATTATAAGACCCTAGCAAGTGGTAAAAAGTCTTCAGCCGCATCATATGAGATGGAAATAGAATATGAAAGAGACGAATCCGGCAACTCATGGCTAGTTTCAAGCCTTAAAGATTTTTAGTTTATATCTTTATTACCAGTTTACTTTTATGCTATGGCCTCCTGAATTTATTGTGCTAGTTCGTTTATTAATAGTGAGAACTCCAGTTTGTCCAGGCGCAGTATAATGAATCTTCCATTCGTCATCTGAAAACATTCCTCCTTTTGAGAAACTATCTTGAGATATTTTTATCGCATCATCAACCTCAAGCGTTGGACCATTATTCCCTACTTTATATGAATATGACATTTTTCTACTCCAATAATAATGTGGTATCGACAATATAACATAATCCAAATATTAGACTCGAATTATTACCTTGCCTTTAGCTTTTCTATCTTTTAGATGTGCTATTGCCTTAGCTCCATCATCTAAGCTAAAAGAGTCTGATACTTCTGGATTAATTTTTCCATCTGAATGAAGCTGGAAAAGCTCCTCAAAATTTTTCTTATTTTCTTCTGGGAACATACCCACCCATGCGCCCCAGAAAACACCTATCATCTTCATGCCTTTTAGGAGCATAAGATTAGTAGGAATTTTTGGAATTTCACCTGCAGCAAATCCAATTACCAGATATCTTCCATCCCATGCTGTTGCTCTTATACAAGGTTCAGAATAATCACCACCAACTGGATCATAGACAACATTTGCACCCAAACCTCCAGTTAACTCTTTTATGAATGTAGAAAGTAATTTCTGTTGATCTTTGTCCAGCTTGCCGGTTGGATATACAAACCCCTCATCAGCGCCATGCTTTTTACAAAGATCTACTTTTTCTTGTGTTGATGCTGCTGCTATAACTCTGGCGCCCATTGCTTTTCCAAGTTCTACGGTTGCTAGACCTACACCACCTGCCGCGCCAAGAACTAAAAGAGTCTCTCCTTCTTTTAAATCAGCCCTTTGCTTAAGAGCATATAAAGATGTTCCATAAGTCATAGGCAATGCAGCAGCAGTCTCAAAGCCCATTGAGTCAGGAATTTTTACGACAGTATGCTGAGGAACAACAATTTTTTCTGAAAATGCTCCTAAGCCTGTCATAGCAAATACTCTGTCTCCAACCTTAAGATCATTAACCCCATCTCCAACAGCAGAAATTATTCCAGCTGATTCTCCACCGGGTGTAAAGGGTAATTCTGGTTGAAATTGATACAATCCCTGAATCATTAGAACATCGGGAAAATTAACACTTGCTGCTTTATTTTCAATTAAAACATGTTCTGGAAGAACCTCTGGGTCAGGTACCTCATTAACCTCTAACTTATCTGGCATACCCAGCTCAACACATTGTAACGCTTTCATACTTTTCCCCTTAAAGATTTAAATTATAGTTTTTAACAAATTCATTCATTTCTTCTTCAGAATTTTTTTGCATTTTACTTAATTCTTCTAATGATAGCTCCGCCTCTTTTTTAATACTATCAATATTTTTTACCTTAGAAGATTTTAATATAGAAAGATTTAATTTTGCTTTCTCAATCCCGTCTTTATGAAATGAATTCTTTGGAAGCTTACCCTTAGATAACTTCGTTACATGTTTAATGGCTTTATGAAATAACTCACTTTCATCCATAAAGTCGGCAATATTTTTTAGCTTCTCTAATATTTCTTGTCTAGCCTTATTAATACTAATCATATTTCCATCTAAATTGATTTTAGAGTTTTTACTTCTTCCCTTGTAGATTGAGATGATGTCATTTGAGTCTATAGTTATCTTTTCTTCAGATGTAATTTTAGGGCTTGAAGATACCAAGCAATAGATAAGGATGAGATCAAGAAACCTTATGTGGTCTTTGGACATACCAGTTATATCAGATGGAGAAATATCCACACCTCTTATTTCAAGATATTCTATGCCAAAATTTTTCAATAAGTCATATGGTCTCATGTTATTGGAGGCAGATCTCTTAGGCCTTATTGAATCATAATATTCATTTTCAATTTGTATTATCCCATCAGATATTTGATGGTACTCTCCGTCAGAACCTATAAGTCCTTTTTTCTTGAATTCCTCAAAAGGAACTGTAATTGCATTCTTGATTTGTTCAAGAAACTCGTTCAAAGAGTTGTACCTGATATCAAGTCCTTTTTGAGCCTTACTTTGATAGCCTATATCACTCATTCTTAGTGATGTTGCATGTTTTAAGTACATGTCATCTTTGTTTAGCTTTTCTAGATTATGTTCTCTATTTTTCACAAAGGATTTATCGACCACATTTGTTTGACCAAATTCTAGCAAAACAAACCAATATATTCTTTTAAAGTTTCTAATAAGGCCGAGGTATGCTTCATTAATATTTTTTTGATTAGTTGAGTCAACTAAAGGGGAAAAAGAATCTTTTTTTATAGAGAAGTTATAGTGCATTCCGGAAACACATTGCATGGTTGGCCCATATCTAACTTTTAAACCTTTTCTATAAACGTGTTTCAATAATCCAATTCCTGATTGATGGTAGTAGCCTAGATTGATTTCAGATTCATCTTTAATTCTTGGAGGCATAGAAAATGGCCACAACATCTCATCATCATTAATATTATTTGCAACGAAGACATGAAGAGAATATAAAAAATTATACAGATCATCGATATCATCAAAAGTTGGGGTTACCAATTCAACCTGAGCTTCAGCAAAATCAGTTGTAATATATTTATTTTTTAGAGCAGAGCCTAAAGATTTTGGATGAGGCTTTTCTGAAATAAAACCACTTTGATTAACTCTAAAAAATTCTTTTTCGATTCCTCTTTTAATAACCAAGCCTTCAAAGAACCCATTATTTTTTAATTCTTTGAGTCTATTTATTAATGCATCATTTGTCATCAAATCCTGGACCAGCTTTTACTATTTCAGGTTTTACATCAAATTTTTTAAAGTTATCTTGGAACTTTTTAATTAATTCTTTTAGATATTTATCATACTCTTTCTTATCTTCCCAAGTATTCCTTGGATTAAGTAAATTAGAGTCAACCCCTTGAACTTCGGTTGGAACGTCTAGGTTTAGTCCTGGAATTCTTTGAGTCTCAACGTTTTCAAGTTCTCCATCTTGAATGGCATTTACAATTCTTCTAGTAGTCGGAATTTTAAATCTAGAACCTGTGCCATAAGGTCCGCCAGTCCATCCGGTATTTACTAGATAGACTTTAGCAACAAAAGATTCAACTCTTTCCATGAGCAGATCAGCATATATGCCTGCTGGCCTTGGAAAAAACGGAGCCCCAAAACATGTTGAAAATGTAGATTCTATATCAGAACTTGATCCCATTTCAGTAGATCCAACCTTGGCCGTATACCCACTTAGAAAATGATAAGCAGCACTTTCTTTAGATAGAATGGACACCGGAGGTATCAAGCCCATAAGATCACAAGTTAGGAAAATAACTGTTTTAGGCTCTCCGGCAGCATTGCTTTTAACGGCTGCATCAATATGAGATCTTGGGTAGCAACATCTTCCATTTTCTGAAAGTGAAGTATTTGAATAGTCAGGTTCATTTAAATCGTTAAGAAAAACATTTTCAATCACACTGCCATGTTTGATAGCTTTATATATAACCGGTTCATTTTCTTCTGTAAGATCAATTGTTTTTGCATAACAACCACCTTCAAAATTGAAAACAGATCCAGGGCTCCATCCATGTTCATCATCTCCAATTAGTGAACATTTTGGATCTGCAGATAAGGTAGTTTTTCCTGTTCCGGAAAGACCAAAGAATAAAGCAACATCACCTTTTGCATTTACATTAGCAGAGCAATGCATTGGTAAGACCCCTTTTTCAGGAAGTAGAAAATTTTGCACTGAGAACATAGATTTTTTCATTTCACCAGCATATTTCATACCAGCAATAATCACTTTTCTTTTGGCAAAGTTTATAATTATGCAACTCTCAGAGTTTGTTCCATCTACTTCAGGATCGCATTCAAAATTAGCAGCACTAATGATCCTCCATTCTTGTTTATTAGAAAGGTTGTAGTTATCTGGACACACAAAAATTAATCTTGCAAAAAGAGAATGCCATGCTGTTTCAGTTTTAACTTTTACAGGCAAATAATGCTCATCGTGAGATCCAACATGAACACTTGAGGTATATGTATTTTTTTCAGCTAAATATGATTCTACTTTATTCCACAATGGATCAAACTTATCTTCATCAAAAGGCTTATTAACCTCACCCCAGTCTATTAGATTATCAGTCCCAGGCTCTCTTACTATAAACCTGTCGTTTGGACTTCTGCCTGTTCTTTCTCCAGTATTTGTTGAAAAAGCCCCATTACTAGCAATAACACCTTCGTTGTTTTCAACAGCTGCTTGAATAAGTTCTTCCGTAGATAACTCTATTGATTGGGTTGTTTGAGATTGATTATTCATTTTTGTGCTAACAAATATTATAGGTACTTGGGGGGAATAATTATATATGTAGAGGAGATAATTATGTACCTATAATATACGTATTGTTAGCTATCATTAACATTAATATGTAGTTAATTAAAATTTAATCATAAAAAAAAGTCAATAAACTAAAAAAACCTTTATTTTATAGTATTTTAAGGACATTTTTGTTGTAGTTAAGCTACAAAATCAGGCGATTTTAATGATTTCTAACTTTTAAAATAGTTGCTCCAAGGTATGCAAAGAAGAAAATAAATCCCCACTCTGCAAAATTAAAGACAAACCTCCACCCATCCTCCGCACAGCTCGGACCTCCAGCAAGGACTCTATTTATTGCCTCAATAATGCCGAAGTATTCTATTTGAGTATGAAAGGGCATACTGCAACCAGAAAGTCTTCCAATTTCTTCAATCGACATATTTTGTATATAAATTTGTCTTGATGTTACCAGCAGGCCAATCACAGAAGAAATGATTATTAAAATATAACCAAGGGTTTTTTTCTTTATAAGCATTGCTACGCAAGCTGAAATAGCAATTAAGCCAAAAACATATCTTGTTAATATGCACATTGGACATGCTTGAAGAAAAAACAACCAATCCATAATAATTGCTAGCCCAATAATAAATATTGCTGAAATAGCTACAAAAAACTCAAAATAATTATTAAAGACATTTCTGATGAGATCTAAAATTTTTTTATACATTTTTATTTAATTTTTTCCATTATAGAAAAACAAGAGTCATAATACATCATATAAAACTTAATCATGAAAGATAGAATTTTTATAATAGATGGTTCCTCATATCTCTATAGAGCTTATCATGCGATGCCTCCGTTAAGCACCTCATCTGGCCAGCCCACAGGAGCAGTAAAGGGTGTTACAAATATGCTAATGAATCTAAAGAAAGATAGTGAAGGCTCTCCAATAATTGTTGTGTTTGATGCTAAAGGAAGAACTTTTAGGAATGAAATCTATTCAGAATATAAGGCCAATAGACCACCTATGCCAGATGACTTAAGAGATCAACTTAAACCTGTGAAATCAATATGCCGTGCTATAGGGTTTCCCCTCATAGAAATCGAAGGGGTAGAAGCTGATGATGTTATTGCAACGATTTCACAAATGGCAAAAGATGCTAAATATAAATGTGTTATCTCTTCATTGGATAAAGATCTTATGCAGCTTGTCGAAGATCCTCATACCACAATGATGGATACCATGAAGCATAAAATATTTAATGAAGATGGCGTATTTGAAAAATTCGGTGTAAAGCCAAATCAAATAAGAGATATGCTCGCTCTGGTAGGAGACACTTCTGACAATATACCAGGGGTTCCAAAAGTAGGACAAAAGACTGCTGCTAAATGGTTGAAAGAGTTCGGCAATATCCAAAGCATTAAAGAGAATGCAGAATCAATAAAAGGAGTTGTTGGAGAAAATCTTAGAAATGCTCTAGACGATCTTGATAGGAATATGGAGCTGGTTTCTTTAAAGAGTGATGTAAGCATAAATCAAACATTTGAAGATCTCTTAGTATTTAATCCTGATGAAAAAGAGCTTGATAAAATTTTTGCTGAATTAGAATTTAAATCAGTTAATAAAAGCAAAGAAAAAGAAGTTCCAAAGAAAGATTCTAATTATGAGACTATATTAGATGAAAAAGCTCTTAAGAGTTGGGTTTCTAAGATTAATAAATCAGAAGCTTTTGCAATCGATACAGAAACAGACTCTGTAAATACAGTATCGGCAAACTTAATAGGCATTTCTCTGTCTATTTCTGAAAACGAGGGCTGTTACATACCCATTGCACACAGCTATGAGGACTGTCCAAAGCAATTAAGTATGGAGTATGTAGTGAAAAATCTTGGGCCAGTAATAGAGAAAAATCAGGATAAAGCTGTGGGACAAAATTTAAAATTTGATATCCCAATATTGGCTAGGCATGGAATTAAAATGACTAAGTTTCTTGCTGATACTATGTTGATGTCTTATGTATTAAACAGCACAGCAACTCGACACGGAATGGACAGGTTGGCAGATTATTACTTAAATTACACGACAACTAAATATACCGATGTAACTGGAACAGCATCAAAACAAATAAGCTTTGCTGAAGTTAAGCTAGAAATTGCATCAGATTATGCAGCTGAAGATGCTGACATAACCTTGAGACTCTTCAATGTTTTAGGACCAATGCTCAAAGAAAAGCCTATTCAAGAAAAACTACTCCACGAACTCGAATATCCTCTTGTTCATGTTTTATCAAGGGTAGAGCAAAATGGAGCTAAGATTGATAAGAAAAAATTAGCTAATCATTCTAAAGAGCTTGGAGAAAAAATAGATGATCTTTCATCTCAAGCATATAAGATTGCAGGTGAAGAATTTAATCTTGACTCTCCAAAACAATTACTTGAAATCTTATATGAAAAACAGGGTCTACCTGTTCTTAAAAAAACACCAAAGGGCCAGCCATCAACTAATGAAGATACTCTTAAAAGACTTTCAGAAGAATACGAACTCCCAAAGATTATTTTGCAATATAGAACTCTAGCAAAATTAAAATCAACTTATACAGATAGCTTGATAAACATAGAAAATCCAAAAACAGAAAGAATACATACTTCATATCAACAAGCGGTTACTTCAACAGGAAGGCTCTCATCTACAGAGCCCAACCTTCAAAATATTCCTATTAAGACTGCAGAAGGAAGAAGAATCAGAGAAGCTTTTGTACCTGAAGAAGGAAATGTTCTTATTTCAGCTGATTATTCTCAAATTGAATTAAGAATCATGGCTCATTTATCACAAGATAAGAATTTAACTTATGCCTTTAATAATGATATCGACGTCCATTCATCCACTGCAGCAGAAGTTTTTGGCGTGTCAATTGACGATGTTAGCCAAGATCAAAGAAGAAGTGCTAAAGCAATTAACTTTGGATTAATGTATGGTATGTCGGCTTTTGGACTTACAAGACAGCTAGGTATTCCTAGAGGAGAAGCACAAGAATACTTAGATACTTATTTCGCTAGATACACTGGCGTAAGAGATTATATGGATAATATCAAAGCTCAGGCAAAAGAAGATAAATATGTAGAGACAATAATGGGTCGACGCCTTTATCTAAATGAAATTAATGCAGCCAATGGTCTAAGAAGACAGGCTGCTGAAAGGGCTGCTATCAATGCTCCACTTCAAGGTTCGGCCGCAGATATTATAAAAAAAGCTATGCTCGATATTGATGAATTTCTATCAAACGAAATGCCAGATGTAAAAATGATAATGCAGGTTCATGATGAATTAGTATTCGAGTGTCCAAAAGATAATGCTGATACTGTAATGAAAAAAACGAAAGACACTATGGAGCAAACGGTAGAATTAAATATTCCTTTAATTGCTGAAGCCGCTATCGGCTCTAATTGGAATGAAGCTCATTAAAACCATTTTTTTAATATTAATCTTAACTATCTCAAGCTTTTTAATAGCAGGCGAAGATAGAATTGAAAATTATTTTCGTAATATTTTTGAAACCGAAAAATATATTTTTAATAAATGTGTTTCAGGCGAGAAACTTAATCAACTTGATAGATTGAATACTAAATGTATGGTTTCTGAAAGAATTAAAAGAGCGGCATATGTTCTAGAAAATAAAGAGAATTTAGCGAAAGCAGATATTTTAGATGGATTTAACAGGCATTTAAGACTTACAAATAATAAACTATTTTACCCACCTCGAATGCAACGAAATGGCGAGATGGGATATGTAATTTTGAATTTTGATATTGATGAAGATGGCAATACAACTAATATAGGAGTTGAAGAAAGTATGTGTGGGAATATGCATTCACCTTTTGCTAATTTTGAGTCTTGTAGTGGCTTCAATATTACAGCAATAAATTATATTAAGAATACAAAATATAAACCCTCATCATTCAATGAGACACTTATTTATACCAAGGATGCTAAGTATAGACTCAGCTTTATTCTCGAGGGAGCAATGCTTCAATTCGATAACTCTAAATCTATCAAGGAGTATGAAAAAGCTCTTCGGCTTATTAAAAAAAAGAAATTCGAAGAAGCTTACAAAGTCGCACTTGAAAACAAAGATACAGAGAATGAATTTATTTATGAGTTAGCAAGAATTAAATATATAGAAAAGGATTATATAAGTGCTATAAATTATATGGATGAGTTTCTTAACAAGATTGAGATTGAAAAAGATGAGATTCCTGAATCTATGTTAGCAGGAGCGGCATCAATTATGATTGAATCACTATATAACAACGGTGATTATCAAAAAGTTATTGAACTATCTGAGAAGCTAGACTCTTATTTAATGAGTAAAAAACCTTTTGAAGAAGTTTTAGCAATCGCATATTTGTATATTGGAGCCTCTTTCATTAACTTATCTATGGCTGAAAGCGGTTTATTTTATTTAGTTCGATCAAAAAGAATGTCATCTAATCAAGGACAAATAGAATACATTAATACCTTTATTGATAACGTTTCTAACTATCTTTAGCTTATAAAGCAATTACAGCTACTAAGACCTTTTTAATAGCTGGATTCTTCTTCATTTTAAAAGCTCTAAATATAACCTTTCTTTTTACAACCATCTCCTGACATTTTTAGTGTAATCTTTCCATTCTTGATCGAAAAGTTTTTCCATAGCAGCTTCTTCAGGTTTAATTTGGAATATTGTTATAAATAACATAAACATACTGGTGAATAATAGGCCGCCTATTAAATTAAATTTAAAAACCAAACCTAGCAATATAAATGACATTCCTAAATACATTGGGTTTCTAGAGTATTTAAATATTCCGTTAACAACTAAAGAGGATGCTTTTTCTATTGATATTGGATTGACAGTAGTTTCTTGTTTTTTAAATGAGCTTACTGCTGCTACAAAAACAGATATTCCAATCACAAATGAAATCACACTTAATGAGCTTAGAAGGGTAGAACTAAATTCAGGAAAGTATGGTCTCGAAAAGTATATACATAGCCCAAAGAATAAAGTTACTATTGGTGGAGGGATTTTATTATTCATATTATTTTTTAATACCATCAATGAATTCCTGAGCCACTTTTCTTTCTATACCTGAAGAAAAAAAATGACCACCAGAATATTTTTTAACTATTGGATTATTATAGTTTTTAATAGCTTCTTCAACCAGTTGTGAATCTATTTCCGCATCATCTTCCGCATAGGCAAAATAGCTTGGGATAGAATTATTACCAATAATACTATGATCATTAAGCCTATTCCCCATAGCATTTCCTAAAAAGAAGTTTTTAAAAAATCTCTCAGTTCCCTTGACCTCAAACTGTTCAATGTAATGATCTAATAGCTTTTTATTCATTAAGCCTTCATATTCCTCTATTCTTTTTAAAACACCAGGAACCAAAAAACCCCTTGTTAATAAGTCACCATATAGAGGAATTTTTACTATTGAAAGTAGAGGAATATTTGCAGAATTAATAAGTGGAACTTGGTAGCCTATAAAACTAATGTTTTCTGGATTGTTTGCAGCATATTTAGCAACAACTGCAGCACCAAAAGAAACGCCATATAATATTAGGTCTTCAACTTCACAATGTTTAATAAGTTCTTTAAGTTGCTTTTCCATAAGTTCAATACTTACATCACCATGAACTCTATCTGAATAGCCCCTGCCATATTGGTCATAGGTTATTACTCTATAGTTATTTTCAACAAAGACATTTACATATTCCTCATATGCAAGCGATCCAAAAGTAGCGCCATGAACCAGAACAATAACTTTGTTACTTTTGTCTCCAATATCTTTATAAGAAGTAATGCCATCACTTAATCTAACTTCTTGATAGCCAGAATCTAATCTAAATTCATTTATATCAATATTTTCTCTATCAAGAGCGAAATATAAACAAGCTGGAGTAAATACAAATATTAAAAGAAGGTAAATAATTTTTTTATTAACTAAGAAATTCAAATTATTTTTTCTTTAAATTGGAATGAAGCTCACTAAACTTTATTGAAAGAATCATAATAATTCATTTATTTTTTCAATAAAAAGTTTCCCAATTGTTCTGGTTTCTTTGGTTTTAAAATAAGTTTCTTCATAACCCCAATCTAGCTCTTCATTAATTTTTCTTAGCACATTTTTTGTTACAGATTCAGCATCAGAATTACTATCTTTGTAAACTCTTACATGTCCAGTTTTATGCCTTTTTAATGTATATGAACCATCAGATAGTTTTATTGTTGCTTTATCAACCACATCACTTTCAACAGGAGCATTTCTTCCGAGGATAGTATTTGATTTTTCTATGGCAGTGGTTGTTTTCTTTACTACTTCTCTTTCAAGCCCCTTTAATGATACGCCTAAGTCAACTCTACATGCATTTGAAAATTTAACTATTTCTGTTATTAAAATTTGCTTCTGTATGTCAGTTAACTCAACATCGTCGTCAGGCTTTTCATCAAATACTTTATTAATTTCATCATACACAACTTGGTATGCTGATATGACATCGTCCGATCCAATTGTAACGAGCCTTGCCATAACAAATGGTAATTTCTTCATTTCTTGTTCTTTTGATATGCGACCGTCTTCTAGCATCTCTTCAGTAGCATCAAAGATTTGCCAATAGATTTTCAGTTTTTCTTCGAATAATTTCTCTCCTTGCTTACTTTCTTGTTCAATTTCAGTCTGTTTATTTAAAAGATACATAGTTATGATTATTACAAAAGCAGCGCCAAGAGAAGCTGCAACAATGCCTGAAGAGACAGGATCATCTACAAATTCTGTTAAAGGTTTAAACCCAAGATATACACAAACTGCAATAATTGTAAGTGCAACTAAGTTTTGTGCTCCTTTTTTTCTTGCATTATTTAATTTCATTGTTTTCTCCCCAATTATTGATTAGTTTAATTAGTCTCTCTAAGGCCAATTGACTGTAAATTGATCTCCACCAATATTTACCGACCTAGTGCTTCCGTTCACAGTGAATTGAGCGGTTACATTCATACTTTTTCTTTTTGAATACTTTACCACCCAAGTTGATCCCAAACCTTTTTGTTTAAGGCCTCTAATTACATAGCCATATGGCGGGGTTATTATTGGTCTATTGTAAACATTTTGATATGTTTTTGCTGCAGCACCACCCAGTAAAAGATTTTTAAGCCAGCCCATAGTTAACTTACTCTTTCTATTGGAACATATTTCATTTCCTCTCTAAGTAACACTTGAATGCCATGTTCTTTTCTTAGATCTGAGATTTTCATAGAGAGATATTCTTCAGGGACTTTAAATGGCCATTTCTTCTTCATCTTAAAAGCTCTAAACATAACCTTTCTTTTAATACCTGAAACTTGCCAATACAGTTTTAGAAAACCTAAAATGCCCAGCTCTTTAAATAAATCCTTAGTTAGTTGTTTAATTTCAGGAAGTTTATTGTACCCAAGTATATACTTTAGCTTCCATTTGCTGCCCCATAGAACCCAAGTATCCAAAATAGCTTCTTGCTCTAAAGAAATATCAAGACCAAAAATTACGTGTGTACAGTCATGGTCTCGCATCAAAGTCCCAGATTCCAGAGTATCTATGAATACTTCTGTAGATTCAGGAAAAGATTTGTAATAACACTCTAAACCTTCTTGGAGCGTTAAATCACAATCTTGTTTTTGATATTCAAGCATTAATCTATAAAGTTTAGTATTTCTTTCGAAAGCTTGTCAAAACCAGTTATATCTTTTGATGAAACAGCTATTGCATCTGCTTCATGAACTTTGTTTTTAACAAGCTTAACAGTGTTAGTAATTTTATTATTTGATAACTTATCGCTCTTAGTGAGTACAGGGATAAAAGGAACATTGAAATCTCTACAAAGTTGAATCATATCCCAATCACTTTCTTTGAGAGGATGTCTGATATCCATAAAAATTATTACTGCTGTCAGCGCTTTTCTTTTTTGAAAGTACTCGCCTAATAGCGGCCCCCAATCATTCTTTTTGGCTTTACTAGATTTTGCAAAGCCGTATCCAGGTAGATCCACAAGCATAAGATCTTCATTTACTTTAAAAAAGTTAATTTCGGTTGTTCTTCCAGGTGTTTTGCTTATTCTTGCTAATTTTGGGTTATCCGTAAGCGCATTTAGGGCGCTAGATTTACCAGCATTAGATCTACCAGCAAGCAAAATCTCGCTTCCTTCATCTTCAGGTAGACTTCTATAGCTTGTTACGCCAAAAACAAACTCAGTATTTTTAAAAAGGTTTTTCATTTAATCGTTTATATCATATCAACCTATGTTTATAATACACTCCAGCAAGACACACATTTTAATTTTCGATGAAGTATTTATTAATTTTCATAGCTTTCTTTAGCTTTTCAATAGGCTTGAGCGCTGCTGATGATAAATCTAAAGAAATCCAAATGCCAGACGTTTTTATTTCAGGTGATGTAAATAAAGGATCACAATTAGTTGAAACATGTTCTGCTTGTCATGGCGTTGATGGGAATAGCATTAGTACTGATTGGCCAAAACTTGCTGGTCAAAATCAAAAATATTTGTATGAACAATTAAAGTATTTTAGAGATGGTGAAAGAATGAATGTTTTAATGATGGGAGTAACGCCATATTTACAAACATTAAATGATCAAGATTTGTTAGATATTGCTGCTTTTTATTCGAATTATAATGCCACTGTAGGACAAGCAAAGAATGATGAAGAGTTACTTGCTTTGGGAACACAATTATATAGATTTGGAAATATGAAAGAACAAATACCTTCATGCACATCTTGTCATGGTGTCTATGGCCAGGGCAACAGCCTGGCTGGATATCCTTCAATAGCCGGCCAACAAGTTGGATATTTAACATCTACATTAAAAGCATATAGATCAAAAGAAAGAAATGCTGGAGAATCCTCTTTGGTCATGCAGTCAATTGCAGAAAATTTAACTGACTATGAAATAGAAGCTTTAGCAAATTACATGCACGGGTTATATCAATGATGAAATATATAAAAAATACATTTGGAATACTATTTTTAGCAATTTTTACAATAGCAATTAGCGCCGAATACAGGCTTGGGAGAGATTACACAATAGTAGACAACCCCTTGCCTGTTAAAAAAGATGGAATAGTCGAAGTGACAGAATCTTTTTGGTACGGTTGTGGCGGCTGTTATTCATTTGAGCCTGCAATTAATGATTGGGCATCTAAGCAGGGCTCTGATATCAAATTTAAAAAAATGCCAGTTCCTTGGAGTCAAGTTCACCAACTTCATGCTGCGCTCTATTACACAATTGATGCTCTAAAACTTGATTCGTCTACTCACTCTGCTGTTTTTGTTACGATCCATAAAGAAGGCAATTTTCTTCAAACTCCTAAAAGAATAGAAGATTTTCTTAAAAACTTCGGTGTTGCGCCTGAAATAACAAGCCAATATTTAAATTCATTTACTATTAAACAAAAAATTAACCGAGATGCAAAACATGCAAAACAGCTTAAGATTTCATCCACTCCAATGATTGTTGTTGATGGTAAATATATCATTGAAACAAAAAGGTCCTATGAAGAGATGCTTAACATAGTAGATTATGTTGTTGAACTTCAGAAACCAAATTCTTGATTAGATTATGAAAGATAAAAGATTTTTAATTATATTGCCATTATGTTTTTTGATGCTATTTAATGGAAAAAAATACGATGAAGCTGTTAAAGATAGATTATTGGTCCCTGTAAAAGTTTGTTTAGAGGGTCAGGACTGTGGCAATGCAGCAACAGCAAGTCAATCTGTTGTCTCGACGGCTCCAATAGAAGTAAAGAAGATAGAGCTTTCTGAAGGTTCAGAACATACAGTTAAGATGTTAAATACTGGTGAAGGTGGCCAGATGATATTTGAACCTGCTGTTATAAAGGTATCTAAAGGAGATACCATCCACTTTAAGGCAGTGGACGCCTCTCATAATTCTGCAACTATTGAAGGAATGATTCCTGTTGGTGCTAATGCATGGAATGGACAAATAAATACGGATATAAGTATTACTTTAGATACAGAGGGTGTTTATGTTTATCAATGCGACCCTCATGTAATGATGGCAATGATAGGAGTTATTCAGGTAGGCGAAGCTATTAATTTAAATGAAGTAAAAGAAGCATCTCAAAAGATTAAATCTAATTTTGTAATGAATGCTGAAAGAATCGATACCTATTTAAGTCAGCTTTAATCTTTTTCTAGATCACTAATTCTTTTTTCAAGATCATCTGCTATCTTTTCAAGATTTTCATATTTTGATTTTTTTATATAACCACTTTGCTCAATAATATTTTCTAGTTCTGGAGATATTCTTTTTTCAATGTTCGAAATAATATCTTTTGGCAACAGCTTATTAAAGTTATTTAGCTCTTTCTCAATAACTCGCTTCAAAGCTTCTGATAAATCTTTATCACTCATATAAATCTTCTATAATTTTTGGCAATGAACTCCAACAACTAAACTCCGTTGGCTTCGCAAAATCTTGAATCCATTCAGCATTATTATTATTAAACCATAAAGTGTCTATACCAAGATTATATGCAAAGAAGATATCATTAATTTGATGATCTCCAATATGAAGAATCTCGTTAAATGAAATATCTTTAAACCTTCGTATAACTTCATCAAAATGAGCACGATTAGGTTTGCTATTCTTAGCCTCTAATGAGCTTATTGCGAACTTAAAGTATTTACCAATATTGAACTTATAAACATCAGCATTCCCATTAGTTAAAACACCAAGAGAATATTTGCTTGATAGGAGGCTTAGAGCGTTCTCTACACCATCAAATAATTTAATCTCATGCCTTTTATCAATAAATATATTAAAAGCTTCTTCTACTATCTCATCTCTTAAATTTTTAGGACTTACATGCTCTAATTTTTTTCTAAAGATTTCCTTCCTTAGTTTGCTGATATCCCATTCAATAACAGGATCCTCTTTTATCAGTTCCTCTCTTAGACTAAGAAAATCATTAAAGTCACCCCATTCAACCTTCCCAACTCTATCCTCGATCCATCTTCTTGTATCAATTTCAGCTCTTTTTATAGTTGGAACGTTATCCCAAAGAGTATCATCAAGATCAAAGGTGATTAATTTAATCTCCTTCATTTTTTTGCTCGCGGATGAGCTTGATCATAAATTTTTGCTAAATGTTGATAATCAAGCTTTGTATATATCTGAGTTGTAGATAGAGAGCTATGACCAAGAAGCTCTTGTATTGTTCTTAGATCGCCACTAGATTCAAGCATATGAGTTGCAAAACTGTGTCTAAGCATATGAGGATGAATTGGTGGTAAGCCCTGTTTTGTTGCCATTTTTTTAAGTCTCAACTGTACACTTCTTACAGAAAGTCTGGTTCCTTTTGAATTTAAAAAAAGAGCATCAGTATCATCTGCTATTTTTTTTCTTTCAGTTAGCCAGTTTTTAATAGCAGATACTGCATATCTACCCATAGGTACTAGTCTAGTTTTAGATCCCTTTCCAAGAACTCTTAGAAAATCCATTCCTTCTTCAAAGTCACTAATATTGATATTTATAGCCTCAGAAACTCTTAAGCCCGAAGAATACATTACCTCTACGATCGCTAAGTCTCTTATCTCAATTAAGTCTTTAGGCTTAAAATTTAAAAGCTGTTCTACATCTTCCGGAGTCAATACTTCTGGTAAATTACTAGGTGATTTTGGAGCAACTACCAACTCAAAAGGCGAAGCACTAATTAAATTATTTTTTTTTAAAAAACGAAAAAAACCTTTTGCAGAAGATAAGTGTCTCTGAATACTTCTTGGATTATTGTCTTGAGAATATAAATCACCAATCCATGCAGAACATATATCTGTATTAATTTCGGAATAATTTGATATTTTTAGATGTTTTAGAAATGAGCATAGTTTTTTGAGATCTCTTTTATATGACTTTGTAGTATTTTCTGAAAGGTTTTTTACTTGAGAAACAAATATTAAGTATTCTTCAACATCATTATCAATGGACATAAGCTATGTAATTAATTTCACTTCCAGAACATCTCTAATATACTGGATAAAGGTTGTATCCTCATCTCCTAAATATCTAGTTCTGTCTTGACTGCCTAGCTTTAATAATCCAATTTCATTTTTTATAACAATAACCGCAATGACCATCGATTCAATTTTTTTATCTTTAAAAAATGCTTCTGTCTTTTCGTTTGAAAAAGACCCACAATGGATAGCCCCCTTATGAAGAGAAAATCCGGTAATGTTTTCAATATTATCAATCTGTTTACTTTTATAAAACTCAAGCAAACATTTATCTACTTTAAAATCATCCTTAAAACTTGACTCAACTATTTCAATTATTTCCTTTTTAGAATTAGAACTCAGAATCTTTAATGTAAGCTCTTTTGATTTATTAAAAAGATCTTCATTTATAGATGCAGTCTTTATAAATGAGGAAAGAAGATCCATAAGGTTTTTATGTTCTTCACGAAGTTTCTTTACTTGTCTTTCAAGAATTGAAGCTGCAGAGTTAGAAGAATGTTTAAAGTTTAATTCACTAACCAAAGACTCTCTTGTTTCAAAAAAATTTAAGTTATCTAGCAAAAATAACTCAACATCTTTCGGGTCTAATTTTTCACTCATCAATATTTCCTTTATAGATAAAATCCGTTGGACCAGACATTAGTATATTTAAAAAATTGCTTTGAAATTTTAATTCACCCCCTATGGAACGAATTATAACTTTATTTGGTTTATCTTTATTCATAAGATGAGAGGCAACACATAAAGCAGCAGAACCACATGACAGCGTTTCACCTACACCATTTTCAAATGTTCTTATTTCTACAAATTTATCTTTCTTGGCATATATAGATAGATTTAATTTTGGTATTTTAATAGATTTTTTCAATTTAGAGTAAAGTGCGTCCAAGTCAACTTTTTGGATAGAGTCCATTTTTATTCCAAAATGATTGTTACCAATACTTGCACTAAAGAAATAACCTCCAATTATTTTCTCAAGCTTTTTTCTAGCCTCAGGATTCCAAAAATCTTCAACCGGCTTAGTAATATCTACTGAAACATTATTATCTGGTTTTAGATTACACGAAATCTCATTTTGTTTTGTCTTGAAAATAATTTCATTTTTTGGTGCTAGACTATTCTTCCAAATATATGATGATGCGCACCTTATTCCATTGAGACAATTACCAGCCTCTGAACCATCCGAATTATAAAATCTAATAAAAAAGTCATGATCGTGCTTCGTAGGCAATCCAACCAATATGAGCTGATCAAATCCAATACCTTTATTCCGATCCCCAGTCTTTTTTATAAAACCTTTGTTTAACTTAAAACTTTGTTCAATAGAATTAACAATAACAAAATCGTTTCCATTTCCATGCCACTTTTCAAAATTAATCATTAAGATTTATCTCATTTTTTATTAAATCATTAAATGATTCTCTAGAGCGAATAATATTGAACTCTTCACCATCAACAAGAACTTCAGCAGATCTCAGTCTTGAGTTATAGTTTGAAGACATTACAAACCCGTATGCACCAGTAGTTTTAATTGCAAGAATATCTCCTTGAACAGCATTAATAAGATAATCCTTTGCAATAAAATCTGAAGATTCACAAATTGGACCGACTATTGTCCATAACTCCTTCTTTAGAGCAGAGTCTGTTAGATTCCATACTTCGTGGCTTGCGCTATATAAAGCTGGCCTTAATAAGTCATTCATCGCAGCATCAACTATAAGAAATTTATCTTTTATATACTCAACTTTAGTAAGAAGAATTCCTGCATTCCCAGAAATACTTCTTCCAGGCTCTAAAATAATCCTTTCCTCTATATCTTTTAATTCTTCTTCAATGATTGAGATTAATTCTTCAGGTGATGGAGTCTTGTCTTTGGCATAAGGAATTCCCAACCCACCGCCAAGATCAAGAAATTCTAACGGGGAGCCTATTTCTTTAATAGTTATTGAAAGATTTTTAATATTTCTTGCAGTCAATCTATAACTTTCTAAGTCTGTTATTTGTGATCCAATATGACAAGCCAGACCAACAAGTTTTAGATGCTTTGAATTGTTAATGTAGTCAGCAATCTTTAAAATTAATTTATTTGAAGATATTCCAAACTTATCTCCCTTTCTTCCAGTCTTAATATATTCATGTCCTCCTGAATCGATTTCTGGATTAAATCTGATAGCTAAATTTGCAGTTTGATTCTCTAATGACGCTATCTCTTCAATTCTAAAAACCTCTGACTCTGACTCAATGTTAAAAGATAGAATTTCTTTTTGAATACCTAAGACAATTTCATCATGGGATTTACCAACACCGCTAAAAATTATTTTTTTTGGATCAGCACCTGCAAGAAGAGCCCTTTTAAGCTCTCCGCCTGAAACAACATCAAAACCACAACCCTTTTCATTGAGAATCTTGAGTATTGAAATATTACTTAGTGATTTTACTGAAAAACAGACTAGGTTATTTTTCGTCTTGAAAGCATTTTTATATACATCAACATGTCTTTCCAAAGTTTTTTTTGAATAAACATATGACGGAGTTCCAAATTCTTTGGCTATATCTTGAAGATCTACATCTTCACAAAAAAGCTTATCATTTTTATAATTAAAATAATCCATTTTTGATATGGTGATTAAAAAATTATTGGCCCTTTGACCCCACAACTATATAGAGTAATCAAAAGACATAATAACAAGATTGTTTTAAAAGTTTTCACAGGTCATATTATGGGCATAAATGCCCATAATATGAACTTTATATCTTAATATTTATATGTTTCTTCTTTAAATGGACCATCTTGAGGAACATTTATATAGTCTGCTTGGTCTTGAGTTAGCTTGGTTACTGTTCCGCCAAATCCTTCTACCATTAGGCTTGCAACTTCTTCATCTAATTTCTTAGGAAGAACCTCAACGGTTATCATCTCAGCCCTCTTATCAGCATCATTGATATTTGCAAAACCTTGTTTATACAAATGAATTTGAGCTAGAACTTGGTTTGCAAAAGAACCATCCATAATTCTGCTCGGATGCCCTGTTGCATTACCAAGGTTAACCAGTCTTCCTTCAGCAAGTAGAATTATATAATTCTTACTTGAAAGATCTGGAGTTCCATCAGGCTTTGTATCTCTAAAAACCCTATGAACCTGAGGCTTAATCTCATCCCAATAATAGTTCTCTCTCATAAAGGCCGTATCAATTTCATTATCAAAATGACCAATATTACAAACCACAGCTGTATTTTTAAGAGTACTTATCATTGCAGAATCACAAACATTAACATTACCAGTTGTTGTGACTATAAGATCAGTATCTCCCATAACGGCCATATTTATATCTTTAGGATCTCGCGTAACTACCCCATCTTTATAGCAAGACACAACTGAGAATCCATCCATACAAGCTTGCATTGCACATATAGGATCTGATTCAACAACACTTACAATCATGCCTTCTTGAGCTAAGCTTGCAGCAGAACCTTTACCCACATCACCATAACCAATAACAAGGCCTTTTTTTCCAGAAAGTAACATGTCGGTTCCTCTCTTAAGAGCATCATTAAGGCTATGTCTGCAACCATATTTGTTATCATTTTTAGCTTTAGTAACAGAATCATTTACATTAATTGCAGGAATTTTAAGCTCGCCTTTTTCTAGCATCTCTTTTAGTCTGTGAACTCCTGTGGTTGTTTCTTCAGAAACTCCATGAATAGTTTCAAGCATATCTGGAAACTTTGCATGTACCATTGATGTAAGATCGCTTCCATCATCAAGAATCATATTTGCATCCCAAGGATTGCCATCTTTACATATAGTTTGCTCTATACACCATTCATATTCTTCATCTGTTTCACCTTTCCAAGCAAAAACAGGAATTCCTTTTGCAGCCATTGCCGCAGCAGCATGATCTTGTGTAGAAAAGATATTACATGAAGACCAACGCAACTCAGCGCCTAAATCTACTAAAGTTTCCATTAATACAGCAGTTTGGATTGTCATATGGATACAACCCATTATTTTGGCACCTGCAAGAGGTTGTTCTGCTCTATACTTTTCTCTCAAAGCCATAAGTGCTGGCATTTCATTTTCAGCAAGAGAAATTTCTCTTCTTCCAAATTCAGCAAGATTTATATCGGCTACTTTATAGTCATTTTCCATTTTATTTCCTTATTTTAATTAATATTTATTGTGAAATTTCTGAAGCCTTATCAGTTCTTTCCCATGAAAGATCAATATCTGTTCTTCCAAAGTGCCCATATGCAGCAGTTGGAAGATATATAGGTCTTTTTAGATCAAGCATATTGATAAGACTTTTAGGCCTTAAATCAAACTTCTCTTCGACAATTTTTTCAATTGCTTCTTTAGAAATTTTTTCGCTATTAAATGTATTAACATTTATTGATGTTGGCTTTGCTACCCCAATAGCGTAAGAAACTTGTATTTCACAGTAATCTGCTAATCCAGCAGCAACAATATTTTTTGCAACATATCTCGCAGCATAAGCAGCAGAACGATCAACTTTAGAAGGGTCTTTTCCAGAAAAGGCTCCGCCACCATGCCTAGCCATTCCGCCGTATGTATCCACAATTATTTTTCTTCCAGTAAGCCCACAATCGCCAACAGGGCCTCCAATGACAAATTTACCAGTTGGATTAATATAGATATTTGTAGAATCCAAGATCCACTCTTCAGGAACTATCGGCTTGATAATTTCTTCCATAACCCCTTCTTTTATTTCTTCTTGTGTAACATCTTCATCATGTTGCGTTGATAGTACAATTGCTGACAAACCTTCAATAGTTTTACCATCATCAGAATAAATTGCGCTAACTTGGCTTTTTGCATCTGGCCTTAACCAGGATAATTTGTTATTTTTCATTACGTCAGCTTGTTTTTTCACCAGTCTATGCGAAAGATCGATTGGAAGAGGCATTAATGAATCAGTTTCAGTACAAGCGTAGCCAAACATGAGCCCTTGATCACCAGCTCCTTGCTCTAAATTTTCACCCTCACCTTCAGTTACACCTTGAGATATATCAGGTGATTGTTCAAAAACAAGATTAGTAAATTCACAAGTATCGCCATTAAAACCATATTCGTCAGTATCATAACCAATATCATTAATAGTTTTTCTAACAACAGGCTCTAAATCTGGACTGCCTAATGATGTTATTTCACCGGCAATATAAACCATATTGTTTTTGATCATTGTTTCACATGCAACCCTACTATTTGGATCTTCGGCCAAGTATGCATCTAATACTGCATCTGAAATTTGATCACAGACTTTGTCTGGGTGTCCTGCGGAAACAGATTCCGACGTAAAAATATAACTCATATTTGCTCTCCCTGAAACTTTTGAATACGACGATACTCTTTAAAAAAAGAATTCGACATACAATTTAACTACTTTATATGAAAAAATTCAATTTTATCTATGCATTTCATCTCAAAAATATTATTATCCCTTAAGCAAAAGGGGAAAATAATTTGCAACAATCAGAACCAATAAATGCTCTCAGATTTTTATCCGTTGATGCTGTTCAAAAAGCAAATTCTGGTCATCCTGGAATGCCTATGGGAATGGCAGAAATCGCTACTGCTTTATGGAGCAAACATTTAAAACATAACCCCTTAAACCCAACTTGGTTTGATAGAGATAGATTTGTACTTTCAAACGGTCACGGCTCAATGCTGTTGTATAGCTTGTTGCATTTGACTGGTTATGATCTTTCAATTGAAGATATTAAAGACTTCAGACAGCTAAAATCAAAAACACCAGGACATCCTGAATACGATATAGATATTGGTATTGAAACAACTACTGGTCCATTAGGTCAGGGGATTGCAAATGCTGTTGGTATGGCAATATCAGAAAAAATATTAGCAGCAGAATTTAACAAAGACGACATAAAACCTATTGATCATTACACGTATGTTTTTTTGGGAGATGGTTGTTTAATGGAGGGCATTTCTCACGAAGCATGCTCTTTTGCAGCAACTCATAATCTTGGGAAATTGATATGCTTTTATGATCAAAATGGAATTTCAATTGATGGAGAAATAGATAATTGGTTTACAGATGATTCTATTAAAAGGTTTGACAGTTATGGCTGGCAAACAATTTGCGTAGATGGTCATAATATTGAAGAAGTTAACGAGGCCATTTCTAAAGCAAAAGAAGAACCTAATAAACCATCAATGATTTTTTGCAAGACAACCATTGGTTTTGGTTCTCCAAATAAATCAGGAACAGCTGATGTTCATGGGGCACCGCTAGGAGATGAAGAAATTAAAAAAACTAGGGAGGCTCTTGGTTGGAAGCATCCTGCTTTTGAAGTACCTAAAGAGGTATATGATTTCTGGGACTCAAAGAATTCAGGCACTGAAAAAAATTCAAACTGGAACGATTTAATTAAAAATTATAAAAACAAATATCCTGATGAGTCATTAGAGCTAGAACGAAGGATCAAAGGAGATATGCCAGAGAATTTTCAACAAAGCTTTATTAATTTTCTTAATGATTGCAATTCAAGCAATGCTTCTATGGCAACAAGAAAAGCTTCTAAAGCTTGTCTAGATTTTTTTGTTAAAGAAATGCCTGAGCTTGTTGGCGGTTCAGCTGACTTAACCCCTTCAAACAATACTTTCTCAGCTTCAAGTTCCACATTTTCTAATGAAAACCCATCAGGAAATCATATTAATTATGGTGTTAGAGAATTTGGAATGTCAGCTATTATGAATGGTATGGTTCTTCACGGAGGCATCAAACCCTATGGAGCGACTTTCCTAGTTTTTACTGACTATGCAAGAAATGCAGTTAGATTATCAGCACTCATGGGACTACCAAATATATTTGTTTATACGCATGATTCAGTAGCTTTGGGAGAAGATGGGCCCACTCATCAACCTATAGAACATATGGTTACTCTAAGATCAACCCCTAACTTGAATAGTTGGAGACCAGCTGATCTTGTTGAGACAGCTGTTGCATGGAAAAACGCCGTAAGCTCAACAACAACGCCAACGTGTCTTATTTTTAGCAGACAAGGTACTTCAGCAATAGAACGGACGTCTGAACAGCTCTCCTCTATCGAGATGGGAGGGTATCTTCTTCAAGAACAAGAGGATCCAAATATTACTATAGTTGCTTCTGGGAGCGAGGTTCAATTAGCTTTAGATGCTGCCATAGAATTAAAAAATGAATCAATTAATGCTAACGTTGTTTCAATGCCTTGTTTGGACCTCTTTTTAGAACAAAGCAATGAATTGCAAGACAAAATTATTAATCCTAAAAAACCAGTCCTAGTTGTAGAATGCGCTCACCCTAATTCTTGGTATAAGATTTTAAATAGAAGCGATAAAGTAATTGGAATGGAAACATTTGGAGAATCTGCGCCAGGAAGTGAACTGCTTGAACACTTTGGATTTAGTAAAGACAACGTAATTCAATCAGCCAAATCACTAATTGATGATTAATTTATCTTCCATAGATATAGCAAATAAAAATCTTGTAATCCGAGTTGACATGAATGTGCCAATAAAAGATGGAAATGTGGAAGACGCAACAAGAATAGAATCCTGTATACCTACTATTAAATATGCTTTGAAAAATAATGCAAAAGTTTTACTAGTAAGCCATCTTGGCAGACCAATCGAAGGAAATTTTGAAGAAAAATTTTCATTAAAACCTGTTGTAGAATACTTAGGCACAATTATTAACAGGCCTTGTGAATTAATTTCTAGTTTGGACTCTAGCAATATCTTTCATGGCGAAACAGATATTCAATTTTTAGAAAATATAAGATTTTTTAAAGGAGAAAAAGAAAATTGCCAAGATCTAGGAAATAAATTAGCTAATCTTGGTGACATCTATGTTTTTGATGCCTTTGGAACTGCTCATAGAGAGCAAGCTTCAACCCATTCAGCAATTAAAAGCGCATCTGTTGCATGCGCAGGCCTTCTTTTAGAGAGGGAAAATAAATTTTTATCTCAGGCACTTAAAAAATATGAAAGCCCATACCTAGCAGTAATTGGAGGAGCCAAAGTTTCTACCAAGCTTGAATTAATAAAACATATTAGTTCAGTTGCCGATTATATTATTGTTGGAGGCGGAATTGCTAATACTTTTTTGGCGGCCTCTGGTTTAAATATAGGAAAATCTATTTTTGAAGATTCGATGATCGATCTTGCAAAAGATTTACTTGAAAAGGGAAAAATAGTTTTACCTAATACGGTCATAACATCTAAAACATTTGAGGGCGAAGACATAAAAGAAATTCCTGTTAATGAAGTTACAGATGAAGAGATGATCTTAGATCTTCATTTAACTAAAGAAACAATTGATTTGATAGTTCAAGCAAAAACCATTTTATGGAATGGTCCAATGGGAGTTTTTGAGAATAGCGCCTTTTCAAAAGGCACTAAAGTTCTTTCAGAAGCAATAGCAAAGTCTCAGGCATTTTCTTTAGCAGGCGGCGGTGAAACATTATCTGCAATTAATAAATATATTAAATCAGATGATGTATCATATTGTTCAACAGGTGGAGGAGCCTTTTTAGAGTTTATGGAGGGCAAAATTTTGCCTTCTATCGATGTTTTAAATTCAAAAACAACAGGGAGTTAAATAACAATGATACTTAAAAATATTGAAGAAATAGCAACTTTTATAGTTGAGGATGGAAAAGGTATCCTTGCAGCGGATGAGAGCAATCCAACTTGTGGGAAAAGGTTTGAATCTATTGGCGTAGAGTCATCAGAAGAAAACAGAAGAGACTATAGAGAAATGCTTTTTAGATCAAAAGGAATGAGCGGCAATATTGGTGGAGTAATACTTTTTGATGAAACCATAAGACAATCAGCAGAAGACGGAACTTTATTGAGAGATATAATTTCTAATCAAGGCGCCCTTCCTGGGATTAAAGTTGATAAAGGATTGCAACCAATTGAGGATTGCCCGGGCGAAACAGTAACAATTGGTTTGGATGGTTTAGATGAAAGACTAAAAGAATATTCATCTATGGGTGCAAAATTTACAAAATGGAGAGCTGTTATCAATATTGGCAATGGAATCCCAACAGATAAATGTATTAATGCAAATATGCAGGCTTTAGCCGATTATGCAAAATGCGCCCAAAACAACGGAATGGTTCCAATAGTTGAGCCTGAAGTATTAATGGATGGAGAGCACTCTATTGATGAATGTTATACCGCAACCGATAGGTCATTAAAGTCTTTATTTGCTCATTTAGAAAAAAATGATGTAAATATTAAAGGCACACTTTTGAAACCTAATATGGTAACTTCTGGTAAAGATTCTTCTGATCAGGCAGAAGTTGAAGAGGTTGCGCAGAAAACTTTAGATTGTTTAATTAAAAATGTTCCGGCAGAGCTCCCAGGGGTCACTTTTCTTTCTGGAGGTCAATCAGATGTCTTGGCAACCGCGCACCTAGATGCTATGAATAAAATTGGTGGCTTTTCATGGAAGTTAAGTTTTTCTTATGGAAGAGCTCTTCAGGCTCCAGCTTTAAAAGCATGGGGAGGAAAACCAGAAAATATATTTATTTCTCAAGATGAATTATCACACAGGGCAGAAATGAATAAACTTGCTTCTCTTGGTCAGTGGGAAGCGGAACTTGAAGAAAGATAAAATTTGCTAGCTACTGTTCAAAGAGTTTCGAGTGCCAAAATTATTATTGATAATCAAACTTTTTCTTCTATTGAAAGAGGCTATCTAGTTTTTGTCTGTATTGAAGTAAATGATTCTTTTGAACAAGTTAAAGAAATGACTGACAAGATAATAAATTTTAGAATGCTTGATGGACCAAAAGGGATAACATCAAGATCTTTAAAAGATTCCAATGAAGAAGCTCTAATTGTTAGTCAATTTACTTTAGCTGCAATCACAAATAAGGGAACTAAGCCAAGTTTCCATAAGGCTGCAAAACCTGATGAAGCTAAATTACTGTATGATAAATTTCTAATTGAGTTTAAAAGCTTATTTCCGAAAGTTAAAGAGGGAAAGTTTGGAGCATTTATGGAAATTAATTTAGTTAATAACGGACCAGTTACTTTTAACTTTAAAACCTAGATAATTTATGAAGAATATTTCAATTTTTTGTGGTGCTCATGAGGGCAATAATCCAGAATATGCAAATGCTGCCAAGTCTATTGCAGAATTAATAGCTAAAAAAGGAATCAATGTAGTTTTTGGAGGAGGTAATGTTGGCCTCATGAAAATTATTTCTGATACCGCCCTAGATAATGGTGTTGAAGTCTTAGGAATATCTTTAAAATCTTTGCATGCTTTAGAACTTGCGAATCCAAGATTAAATGAGATAGTTGTATCAGAGACTTTGCTTGATAGAAAAGATGAATTTATGTCCAGATCAGATGCATTTATTGTTCTCCCAGGCGGCGTGGGTTCTTTAGACGAGCTCGCAGAGATTATGGCGAGTAATCAATTAGGTATTATCAATAAACCAGTAGGTATCTTAAATACTAAAGGCTACTACGACTATCTCTTAAAATGGTTTAATAAAGCTGTCGACGAGGGGTTCATTTCTTCTTCGAATCTAAAAGAATTATTAGTATCTGATTCACCAGATGAGTTGATTGAAATGGTAGTAAATCATAAAAGACCTTCAGATGACAACTGGACAGAAAGACTTGGTTTGTAGTTGATGTCTTTCGAAGAGATTAGAGCAGTAACCATAGTTTATTTAGCAGTTTTCTTACCACTTTTAATATATTTTTTAAATAAATCTAGACTACCAAGGTGGGTTCCATCTTTTTATATAGTTGGTGTGGTGGTTTGTGCATTAGGTTGGGAGCTTTGGTTTACCTATGGTTGGGTAGATGGGGATGCCGTGGATATGAGACGATCTGAAGCTCTAAATTATTGGATACCAAAAAATGTAAATTGGTTAATGAACTCAATGGCAGACGCAGGAGCAGTTTTACTCGGCGGAGTTTGGATTATGTGGATATCTCATAACAAAGATCAGGCTATCTTTAGAAAGTGGAATTGGAGCGCATTTTGCATTCTATTATTTTGGTGCATTAGTCAGAACATTCTGGTAGAAATGTTTTTATATCATGATCAATTGGCAGACAGTAAATCTTTATCATGGGCTCCAATGTCGCCACTGGGAACATATTTTAATCCTTTACTCTTTGAATTTAATAATCGAACAATTATGCTTCAGTCTCAAATGCCTTGGTTAATACTGCCGTGGATTTTTTACAAAACTTTAATAAATTTAAATAAACTTATTTAATCTTCTATAAAGATAATATGAAAGAAAGAACTGTCCTCCATAAAGAACTATAGCAAGAACACCAATAACCCCATTACTTAAGATCGCATCTGCAAAAGCCAACACATTATCTATTATTCTTAAATTTACTACAGGGTTTAATAATAGCTCTAATAAAATTAGAGGAACAAGAGACATAACAAAAATATACCCAAGCATTGCATATGCCCAAAATAAAAATCTAAATATATGTATAAATATATTCTTCATTAATTTAATTAACTCTTATCTCTTGATAGCAATAAGCCTAACTCAAACAAAATCCACATTGGCATTGCTAAGAATAATTGTGAGAATATATCAGGAGGCGTTAACAACATTCCAATAACTAAGAAAAGAACTATCAAGTAAGGCCTTGCCTCAGCCAAAGAGGACTTTGAAGCTATACCGCTCTTTACAAGAAGGATAGTAGCTACTGGAATCTCAAAAGCTATACCAAAAGCAAAAACAAGTTTAAAAACAAAACTAAGATATTGACTTATATCTGTCATTATTTGAATAGAATCAGGCGCCATTCCAATAAAGAATTTAAAGATAATTGGACAAACTATAAAAAAAGCAAAACTAACACCTGTAAAAAACAAGATAATAGTCGACAGCATCAATGGAGCAGTAAATCTTTTTTCATTTTTATAGAGTCCAGGAGATATAAACATCCATGCCTGGTAAAACAGCCATGGCATTGAAAACAATAAAGCTACATATATTACTAATTTAATTGGTGCCATAAATGGCGAAGCAACCTCGGTTGCTATCATAGAACCTCCATCAGGAAGCATGCCTATAAGAGGAGCCGCAACAAAGGAGTATATTTCTGCTGCAAATGGAATGCCTGCGATTACTAAAATACCAAATAAAATAATAACCCTAAGCAATCGAGTCCTAAGTTCTAATAAGTGATTTGAGATAGATTCTTTAGCCATCTTTTGAATTTTTATTATTTTCTAGCTCTTCCATTCTTAGCTCGTTGAATACATCTTTTTTGAGCTCATCAGCTCCAATATCTTTTTCGAAATCTTTTTTGAAAGAACCTAGTTTATTTTCTATTCTTTTATAAAGCTTAATTAATGCTTTTATTACTTCAGGCAATCTTTTAGGACCAAGTATTATTAGTCCTAATACAAAAATAATTAAGATTTCAAGAAAACCAATTTGAAACAATTTTAGTCTTCTTTTTCTTTAGATTCTTCTTCTTTAACAGCTTTCTTAAAACCTTTAATGCTTGAACCAAGATCAGACCCAAGAGATTTTAATTTACCACTTCCGAAGATCAATAAAACGACAACTAGAATTATTAATAATTGCCATATGCTTATACCACCAAAGCCCATAATTTCTCCTATGAAACTATCATCATAATAGCTATAGAAACCATTATAACAATACTGATTACCATAATAAGGTATTTTTGATTAGATAATTTAAGCTCTAAATCTAGAATTCTTTTTTCATTTGATTGCTTGGTTTTTGAATAACCTCTTAATTCATCTAAAGCTTCATATACAATTCCAGGAACTTCAGAAGCTTTAAATAAAATATCTTCTTTGTTGTCGATGATGTAATCCTTGAGCTTAAGAGGACTAAATTGTTCTGTTAACCAATCGTCAAGATAAGGCTCAGCTATACCCCAAAAATCAAGATCTGGATAGATTTGTCTTCCCATTCCCTCTATATGAATTAATGTTTTTTGTAATAAAACAAGAGATGTTTGAAGAGATAAGCCATATTGTCTAGTGCTTTGAAAAAGATATAAAAGCAATTTACCAAATTCAATTTCAGATAACGGCTTTTCAAAGATTGGCTCACAGCAAGCCCTTAAAGTATTTTCTAGTTCAATATTATTTGTATCAGGATTTACCCATCCTGAAGTTATAAATAAATTTGCTAAAGATTTATAATTTTGTTTTAAAACAGATTGCAACATCCTTGCAAGGGTATATCTTTCATCGTTTGATAAAGAACCGGTTATAGCGCAATCTATAGCAATATATCCTGGATTGTCAGGATTTTTTTTAGAAACGAAGATATTTCCAGGATGCATATCAGCATGAAAAAAATTATCTCTAAACACTTGATTTAGAAAAATCATCACCCCATTTTCTGCAAGTATTTTTTTATCAATATTATGTTTTTCAATTTCTTTTATATCTGTGCACGGAATACCATCAATTTTTTCAAGAACCATTACTTTTGAGGTCGTCAGATCCCAATAAACTTCTGGTATGTATAGCTCACTTGAATCTAAAAAATTTTTTCTTGTTAAGTTTGTATTAGATGCCTCTAATCTTAAATCAAGCTCTTTTAGGATCGTTGTTTCGTAATCTTTAATAACCTGATTTGGCTTTAATCTATAACTATCTTTATAAAGATAAGAAAAAATTCTTGCAGAAGCCTTAAGAAGCCTAAGATTTTTTTTAACGCTTCTTTCAATGTTTGGTCTAAGGACCTTTATTACAACCTCTTTACCATTCTTAAGCTTTGCTGAGTGAACTTGTGCAAGAGATGCTGCTGCTAGTGGCTTTTCTTCAAATTCATCAAAAATGTTTTCAATCGAATCGCCAAGTTCTAATTCAACTATTTTTTTAAATTTCGAGACATCAAAAGGCTTGCAACTATCGGTTAATGACTCAAGCTCTTTAGCTGTTTCAATATCCAAAATATCAGTTCTTGTTGAAAGCAATTGACCAAATTTTGTGAATATTGGACCCAAAGATTCCAAATAAGTAGCTAATTTTTTTCCATTAGGCCTATAGAAGACACCTTTATGGATGCCTAAAACAGACATCTTTAATAATTCATATATAACTATTATAAAATTCATGAACTTCTCAAAGCCTCTAATCTATCAAGCCTTATCGCAATATCCCTAAGGCGCTTTCTTAACTTTCTATGATTCTTATCCTCATATATTTCTGACGAGCTAAACATTCTATTAACAATAGCATACGTAAATAAAGCCGGTAAGCTGCCAAAGTATTTATCAATCAAGTAAATGATATCAATATTAGATTTATATATTATACCTAACAGCACTATAGCAATTTCAGCATCCCCATGTATAAGATTTCTGCTTAATTTTCCAGAAACCAACACCTTTATGACATCAATAAGAGATGCTCTTATCTCAAATGCATAGTTTTTTTCTTTGAAAGAAATATCAGAGTCATCACCATTAATTATTATATAAATATTTTTATGACCGTTTATATTTAATAAAAAAGTTATTGGGCCGATTTCTTGTAAGGCATTTTTTAAATTTGGTGAAGAATCTTCAAGATCTCTAAGTAATTTATTTAGAGCTTTTTTAATATCAATCATTGTTACCAAGATGAATTGCAACTATGCCATTTAGCAGGTTATAAAATTTACAATTTGAAAATCCTGAATCCAATATCATACTTTTGAGATGTTCTTGATCAGGATGCATTCGAATAGACTCTGCCAGATATTGGTAACTTTGAGAATCATTTGCAAGAAATGATCCAAGTTTTGGAAGAATATTAAAAGAGTACCAATCATATATTTTTGAAAAAACTGGATTTATTGGTTTAGAGAATTCCAAAACTAGAAGCTTGCCATTTTTTTTAAGACATCTCTTCATTTCATTAAGACCTTTTTCTTTATTTGTAAAATTTCTTAGCCCAAATCCAACAGTTATTAAATCAAAAGTATTATCACTAAAGGGCAAAATTTCACCGCTTAGCTGGCAGAAAGAACAATTTGAATCAAAGCTTTCGTTAATAGCTCGATTTCTACCCTCGTCCAACATGTCATAGTTTATATCGCTCATAAATATCGAAGTATTAGGGTATTCCCTAGAAATTATCTTTGATATATCACCTGTTCCGCTTGCAATATCTAAAATTATGTCTTCTTCACTAATCGCTGCCAACTCAACTAAAATTTTTTTCCACAGCCTGTGCATTCCAAATGACATGGCATCATTCATAATGTCATAGTTTTTTGAAACGGATGTAAAGACGTCCGCAACGTATTTGCTTTTATGAGACTCCTCCACTTCTTTGTACCCAAAATGAGTTTTTTTATTCATTTATTCTAAATCTCTAAATTTAATGAAATTATTGTATCTACTTTTACTTATAACGCCATTTAATAGGGCTTTTTTAACATTACATCCCTTATTGTTAATATGGTTGCAGTCATTATATTTACAACCTTTCGATGATTTTAATATTTCTTCAAAACCATATATTATTTGCTCTTTGTCATACTCCATAATTTGAATATCTCGCATCCCTGGCGAATCAATTATTTTGATACCATTGGGTAATTCATATAAAGAAGATATTGAAGTGGTATGAACACCTTGGTCATTTGATAGTGTGCTTGTCTTAAGATCTTTGCCTACAATCTTTGAGGTTAAGGTAGATTTTCCTGCACCAGAATTACCAACAAATAAAACAGATTTATTTTTTATATAATTACTTAGTTCCTCAAGATTTTCATCGTATTTAGCTGATGTATTTATGATTTTAATGTTTAAACTTTTATATATTTTAATTTTATTTTGATATTCTTTATCAGAACCTAAATCATTTTTGTTATTAATAATAAAAGCCTCAATATCAGAAAGCTTTGTCTTTAATATCCATTTATCTATAAATTCTGATGATGTTTTAGGTTTAGGGGTTATCAGAATTCCAACATGTGTAATATTGGCTGCAAATAATTTTTTTTTATCTTTGTTTTTTTTAGATAGGGAAGAAAATCTTTGATTGATTTTTAAAATTTTTCCAAGAAATTTTTTACTATCTTGAATTATTTCTAATTCAACAAAGTCACCAACAACAACGTTTTTAATAGCCAAACAGGTAAATTCTCCAAAATTTGTTTTAACACGACAGCTATTCGAATAGAATTCAATCACTTGTCCAGTTTGAACTTTTTTCATAATAAGAACAAAATACACCAAACAGTTGATTAAAAGAAGAGATGAAGACATTACAATCAAAAGATAACTTAGTCTGGATTGATCTTGAGATGACAGGACTAGATCCAGAAAAAGAAAGAATTATAGAAATTGCTACCCTGATAACTGATTCTGATTTGAATATTATTGCTGAGGGGCCAAATCTTGTAATTTTTCAACGATCAGAACTTATTGATGCTATGGATGATTGGAATCAAAAACAGCACGGATCTTCAGGCCTTATAGAGCAGGTTGGTAAGAGCGATATAACAGAACAAGTTGCAGAGATTGAAACGTTGGATTTTATTTCTAAATATGTTGGTGAAAAAGTTTCACCCATGTGCGGCAATACAGTATCCCATGACAGGAGATTTTTATCGAAATATATGCCAAGACTTGAGTCATATTTTAATTATAGACATATAGACGTTTCATCCTTTAAAGAGGTTGCTGTTAGATGGATGAATGAAGCTCAAGTATATGAAAAGAAAGGCTCTCACAGAGCGATGGGAGATATAAAAGAATCGGTTGCAGAACTTAAGTTCTATAAAGGACTTTTTATGCCAGACTAAGTCAATCTTTATTTTTTGTTGGTTGAATGTTGAGTGGAATGGGGCTCACCTTACCATCATTTTTCTTAATTTTTGCCTCACCTGATTCATTTACCTCGTCAATACGTATTATTGAGTTTATAGGAATATAACTCCTTTCGACCTTTGAAAATTCATTTTTTAACTTTTCGGAACTTGGGTCGACTACTAGCTGTTTATCTTTATTGAAGATATACTCTTCCACCTCGATAAAACCGTACATATCACTTTGGTATATTTGTTTTGCAAAAACTTCATAAATTTCACCAAGTTGAACGAAAATTATCTTGTAAACATTTTTAGTTTTCATAATACTTAATTATATGGGAATTAAATTAGAGAATTAAAGTTATATATATTTATTTAAAATGGCAAAAAAATTATTCATAAAAACTCATGGATGTCAGATGAATGAATATGATTCTGCTAAAATGTTTGATCTTCTCGGAGAAAAAGAAGATTTCGAGCTAGCAAAAAGTGAAGAAGAAGCAGATCTCTTGATTTTAAACACTTGTTCAATAAGAGAAAAAGCTCAAGAAAAAGTTTTTCACCAAATTGGCAGATGGAGAAAAATTAAAGATAAGAAACCAGACCTTAAAATTGCTATTGGAGGCTGTGTTGCTTCTCAAGAAGGAGAAAATATTATAAAGAGAGCTCCAGCAGTAGATATAGTCTTTGGTCCTCAAACCCTGCATAAGCTTCCAGAGTTATATAATGCAAAAGAAAAGACAAATATTAATCAAATTGATATATCTTTTCCAAAACTAGAAAAGTTTTCGCATATACCTGTTAATGGTACCGGAGAACCATCAGCATTTGTATCCATAATTGAAGGCTGCAACAAATACTGTTCATTTTGCGTTGTTCCTAAAACCAGAGGTCACGAAGTTTCAAGAACTATTGAGGATATATTAAATGAGATTTCTATATTGGCAGATAAGGGAACCAGAGAAATACATCTTTTAGGTCAGAATGTAAATAATTTTAAGGGAACCTACAGGGGTGAAAAATCTTCTTTAGCTAAACTAATTGAGCTGACAGCTAAAATCGATAATATTGAAAGAATAAGATATACAACCAGCCATCCTCATGAATTTAAAGATGATCTTGTTGAGGTCTATGATAGGGTTCCTGAGCTTGTGAGCCATGTGCATCTTCCTATTCAAAGCGGGTCAGATAGAATCTTAAAATTAATGAGGCGAAGATATAATATAGATAAATATATTAATCTTATCGATAGAATAAAATCTATAAGACCAGATATGAGTTTTTCATCTGATTTTATTGTTGGATTCCCTGGTGAAACCAATGAAGATTTTGAAGCGACTATGAATGTTATTAATGAGGTTAAATTTGATGAATCATTTAGTTTTATATATAGCCCAAGACCAAATACCACTGCATCTGAAATGCCAGATGATGTCTCTATAGAAGAAAAAAAAGAAAGACTAAATATATTACAAAATAGATTAAACCAGCTATCGTTTGGCTACAGTAGAAAGAAGGTAGGCACAGTTCAAAATTGTTTAGTATATGGCCAATCAAAAAGAGATCCAGGTCAGCTACAAGGAAGAACAATATGCAATCGTATTGTTAATTTTTCTTCACATGATATTGATTTAGTTGGACAAATGATTAATATTCAAATAAATGAAGCACTTCCAAATTGTTTAAGAGGTAATTTACAAAATTAATGTCTAAAGATTCAGCTTTAACTAACCTTGAATTAAAACCTTCAGATACAAATATAATGATTAGGTTCGTAGGAGAGCTTAACGAAAACCTTAAATTTGTTGAAAAGACCTTTAATGTAAAGATTTTCCAAAATGGAAACAATCTTAAAATAAAAGGATCTGAAGAAAGCGTTAGATTGTCTACAAAAGCCTTAAAAAGGCTCCATAAGGAAGCTGGAGAAGGAGCAGAGATAACAAAAGAAATCTTGCATCTATGCATACAAGATTCTGATAATAGAGTAATGAGCAAAGAAGTAAAAATAAAAACACCAAAAAAAAGTATTATTCCAAGAGGAAAAAATCAGATAATTTATATAGAAAATATCAAAAAATTTGATATTAATTTTGGTATAGGTCCTGCTGGTACAGGAAAAACATATTTAGCTGTTGCGCTTGCAGTTGATTCACTTTTAAATGAAGCTGTTGATAGAATTATTCTTGTTAGGCCTGCTGTTGAGGCTGGTGAAAAGCTTGGCTTCCTTCCTGGAGATCTTTCACAGAAAGTTGATCCATACTTGCGCCCTCTTTATGACGCCTTGTATGAGATGTTAGGCATTGAAAAAACTGAAAAACTATTAAACAAGGGAGTTGTTGAAATAGCTCCGCTTGCATATATGAGAGGAAGAACACTCAATAATTCTTTTATTATCGTAGATGAGAGTCAAAATACGACGAAAGAACAGATGAAAATGGTGTTAACTAGAATGGGATTTGGTTCACATCTTGTCATAAATGGAGACCTAACCCAAGTTGATCTCCCCAAACAAATAGAATCTGGGTTATCTCATGCAATTAAAGCTTTATTTGACACTGATGGAATTGGCTTCACAGAGTTTTCTTCTCAAGATGTTGTTAGACATCCATTGGTTAAGAAAATAATTGATGCTTATAAGTATTTTGAAGAAAAAAAAGGTTCATAGGTGGGCTTAGAAATTTCATATAACAATGACTTAGACATAGGCAAAGAATTAATGCATAAGCTTAATAAAGCTTTTGAAGCAATTTCTGATGAGGAAAATCTAAGCGATAATACAATAAATATAAGAATAGTTAATGATAAAGAGATGGTTGACTTAAACAAGCAGTTTAGAAGAAAGAACTCGTCAACCAATGTTCTTTCTTTTATAAATCATGATATCTCTAAATCTATGACCGGAGACTTAGGAGATATTGCAATTAATTATGATTTTATAAAGAGAGAATCAAAGAAACAAGGTAAAACTTTTGATGATCATATTATTCACATGTTAATACATGGGATATATCATATATTAGGGCTTGATCATGAAAATGACGAAATGGCAAAAGCTATGGAACAGAAAGAAGTAGCTTTGTTAAATAAATTAAATATTAGAAACCCATATAATTAGATGAACGAAAAACAAAATAATGAAGAAGGCCAACCTCCATCGGGAATGTTTGGAAAATTAAAAAGGTATTTTAGAAATCCTTTTTTCATAAAAACTCAATCCGTATCCGAAGTCACCGATTTTCTTAAAGATGCAGTTGATCAAAAGATAATAGACAAAGAAGCAGAATCAATAGCAACTAAAGCAATAAAGCTAGGCGATATAACTGCTAAGGAAATAATGATTCCCAAAGTTGACATGATAACTATTCAAATAGATGAAGATACTAATGAAATAATTCAGAAAATCATTGATTCAGGTCATTCTAGATATCCTGTTTTGGGAAATGAAAGAAACGAAGTTATAGGCATATTACTAGCTAAAGATATGTTGCCTAAATTATTTAAAGGTAGTACAGATTTTGATATCAGTGAAATGCTTAGAGATCCTAATGTTGTCCCAGAAACAAAAAAAATCGATACACTTCTAGAAGAATTCAAAGAAGACAAGTCTCATTTAGCGGTTGTTATTGATGAATATGGCGCAATATGTGGCCTTATTACTATTGAAGATATCCTTGAAGAATTAGTTGGTGAAATTGAAGATGAACATGATGTAGATCTGAATGAAATTATCGAAATATCTGAAAACACTTTTAGGGTTGATGCAAAAATAGAATTAGAAGAATTTATTAGCTTTTTTGAACTTAAAATAGATCCGCTATCAATTGATGCAGAAACATTAGGAGGCTTATTTATATCTAAATTTGGAGTCCTTCCAAAGACTGGAGACAAGATTAAAATTAATAATATTACAATTAAAGTCTCAGACACTAATTCAAGAAGAATCAAGAAGTTTAAAGTCACAAAAGATTTATGAAAATAATAAATTTCATAACCCCATTTATTATAGGGTTAATAGGAGTATTTTCTTTTGCGCCCTTCTCAATTAAATTTTTAATATTTGTTTCATATGCATATCTCATACACACCATATTGTACGAAAGAAGTTATAGATTTTTAAAAGTTTTTATATGGGGAATTGGACATTGGGGATTTGGTATGTCGTGGATAATAGTAAGTGTTTACTATTACGGAGAATCAAGCATTTATTTATCTCTGGCAATATTTATTCTATTAGTAATAATATTATCAATCGTTTTTACTTGCCCTCTTCTTTTAATTAGACATATTTTAAATAATCTAGATATTACAAAAAATTACCAGAAAATATTAGTAATCACTAGTCTACTTATCATAGGAGAATTTAGCAGATACCATCTTCTAAATGGAGTGCCATGGCTAATACCTGGTAATATATTTTTAGATACTATAACTCAAAATATTTATCCTCTTTTTGGGGCATCTGCTTCTTCAATTATTATATATATTTTATGTTGCAGCTTAGCTATCTTTCTTAATAATGAGAATAAAAACTATTTAATAATAATCATTTTGATTATTATCTCTATAATCCCAAATTATAAATTGATTGAAGAAATTGAAGATGGAATCACGGTATCTGTTATTCAACCTTCAAGCGATCCATTTCTTAAATATAAAAAAGACTATCAAACACAAATAGAGATGAATTTACTCGATTTAATTAATACCAGTTCAGAATTATCAGAAATAGTTGTTTTGCCTGAAGCTGAATTACCTTATCCCATAAGAAGCACACAATTTGATCAATTTATAAGTAGAATAAATAATTCTAAAAAAATAGTAATGGGCGCATGGGATATTGATACAAACTCTGTATATAATTCTATTTATGGTCTAAAAACTTATGATTCATATAAAAAGATTCATTTAGTGCCATTTGGAGAGTATATACCCTTTATATCTAGCCTAAGAGGATTAGTAGCATTTTTTGATTTACCCATGTCAAATGTAAAGCATGGACCTAAAGACCAACAAAATATTAGAATATTAAATAATATAGCGGTATCAACGCCTATTTGTTTTGATATAGCATTTGCAAATACCGTTAGAATAATGAACAAAAGTTCACTTTTAATGATAAATGTTTCAAATGATACTTGGTTTGGTAATTCAATCGGCCCATATCAACACCTAAATATTGCAAGGATAAGATCAATAGAAAATAAAAGATGGACTATTAGATCAACTAATGATGGTATTTCTGCAATTATTAATAGTAATGGGACAGTTGTTGATAAATTAGAAAAAGGAAGATCTGGAATTCTTGAGGGTGAAGTAGAATTAATTAATAATAACACCTTATATAATAACTATGGATACTTATTTACTTATCTCTTTTCCTTTATAATCTTATTAATGGCTTTATTTACCAAAATATGGAAAAAATCTCATACAAATTAACATTTTTACTTGTTTTAATTAGTCTTCCTAATATTACTTTTTCTATGGGGAATGATAAATTTGATATAGGTATCACTGTCGATATTTCAGAACAAAGGCTTTATTTGCTTAAAAATAGCCTTGTTATAGAAAGTTTTCCTATTTCTTCTTCTAAATATGGTGAGGGCAGTATAGAAAATTCATTTAAAACACCTCTAGGAGATCATAAGATAAAAGAAAAAATTGGAGATAACGCAAATCTTAATACTATATTTGTATCAAGGATAAATACACACCGTCAGGCTGAAATTATTGACGAACAGATAGATTCAGATGATGATCATGTCACTTCCAGGATCTTATGGCTTGATGGCCAAGAAGAAGGGATTAATAGCGGAGAGGGGGTTGATTCTTTTCAGAGATACATTTACATACACGGCACTCATGAAGAGGGGCTTATAGGGCAAAAAGCATCCCATGGCTGTATACGAATGTTCAATGATGATGTTATATATTTATATGATATGGTCAAAGAAGGGACAAAAGTCTATATTAGGACTTAGAAGCCTATTTTTACATATAAATTTAATTAAAAATTGTTAGCCACAGAAGACATTTCAAATCCTAATTTTGATTTTCTATCTTCTTTTTGAGGCGCTTCTCCTAATTTTTCACCATTTTTTGCTAATTTTATTAGCATTTCACTTGGTTTATAGACGTCATTACCTGTAATTTCTCTATATTTCTCTAGTTTTTCAATTACAACATCTAATCCCATAGCATTTGCGTGATGCATAGGACCTCCTCTCCATATTGGAAATCCATATCCATTGATGTATACAACATCAATATCTGCTGCTCTTTGCGCTACTCCCTCAGAGAGAATATCAGCACCTTCATTAATTAAGGCAAGAATACATCTATCTACAATTTCTTCATCAGAAATATCTCTTCTTACAAAACCATTTTCACTTGAGATTTTTTCGTAGGTAGCTTCATTTTCTGGTGCTGGATTTGGTGCACGGGAGCCTTCAGAATAGTTATAATATCCAGCACTACTTTTTTGACCAAATCTATTTTGTTCACACAATTCGTCACCAATTTTTGCATGTAATGGTGATTCTTTACCGCTAAGTTTTCTTGCTCTCCATCCCAAATCTAAACCAACAAGATCCATCATTCTGAAGGGACCCATATTTAAACCAAATGACTCTAGAGCTTGATCTATTTGATGGGGAAGGGCGCCCTCTAATAGAAGCATGTTCGCTTGAGCTGTATATCCGAATAACATTCTATTGCCAATAAAGCCTGGTGCATTTAAAGAGACCACAGCCGCTTTCTTGAGCTTTTTGCCAATGGCCATAATTGTTGCCAACGTTTCATCAGAAGTTTTCTCACCTCTTACAACTTCCAACAATCTCATAATGTTTGCTGGACTAAAAAAGTGAGTACCTACTACCATTTCGGGTCTATTAGTTACTGATGCTATTGAATCTATGTCTAACCCTGATGTGTTGCTGGCAAGTATCGCATCTTCTTTTACATGTTCATCTAATGATTTAAAAATTTCATGTTTAAGTTCCAAATTTTCATATACAGCTTCAATAACAATATCGCAATCAGAGACATCCTTATAATCAAGACTTGATGTCACTAACCCAAAAACAGCATCTTTTTGTTCAGGAGTTAATTTGCCTCTACCAACCATAAATTCATAATTTTTTTCAATAACAGAAATTCCCTTTGTAAGATTATCTTGGTCCTGATCGATAATGTGAACAGGGATGCCTGCATTTGCAAAACACATTGCAATACCGCCACCCATTGTTCCTGAACCAATTATTCCTGCCTTTTTAATATCTTTAGTTTTTGTTTCTTTTGGAACATCAGATATCTTTGAAGCAGCTCTTTCGCCGAAAAATATATGAATCATTGCCTCTCTCTGAGGATGAAGCAGGCATTCTAGGAAGTATTCACCTTCTTTTTTTAGTCCTTCATCAAAATCGTCTAGATTTATAGCTGATTCAACGCATTTAATGATTTGTCCAGGTGCAAACTGACCCTTCCTTCCTTTTGCAGCCATTGCTTGAGCTTCAAGTAAGACTTTATCATCGCCTCTTGCTTCAAGCATTTTTTCATTTTTATCTCTAACTTTTGGATGATCCATTTCAGAAAATTTCATCCCCATCCTTTCGCACAGGTCAACCAAATGAATTATAAAATCTATGGAATCTTCAACTACATTTTCTACAATTTTGTCTATAATTCCTATATCTAAAGCTTTTTTGGCAGGAACATGGCTACCTGAAAGCATCATTTTTAATGCTTCACTAGCCCCAGTTAACCTTGGAAGCCTCTGTGTACCTCCACCGCCTGGAAGTAGCCCCAAATTAACTTCTGGTAGGCCTACAAAGGCATTTTTGTCTGCTAATCTATAATTACAGCATAAGGCTGTTTCAAGACCTCCGCCTAATGCAATGCCGTTTAATGCTGCTACAACAGGCTTTGAACAGTTCTCTAGTTTATGAAATACTTCATTTAGACTTATACCCTCAACATTTCCACCAAATTCTGATATATCTGCACCTGCTATAAAAGCTCTTCCATTTCCAGTAAGAACAACCCCTATAACTGTAGGATCTTCTTCTGCTTTAACCAAAGCGTCATATAAACCAGTTCTAACACCATCACTTAAAGGATTAACAGGAGGATTGTCTACTGTAAGTACTGCAACTCCATCAGTCTTTTCATATAAACCAGCTAATTTTCTTCTAACATCATATAAAACGGTTCCTTTCAAAATATTTCTCCAAATTTAGGTAGAAAAAGCATTATACATAAAAAAAATACAATTTATTTTATAAATAAGGTTGATAATTAATTATAACTATATATAATAATTGTTGTCAGCACTCCTCTCCCCTATTAGATTTTGCTGACACTCTGGAAATGTGGAGGGCTTAGCCCTCCATATCTTTTTTGAAAGGTTTAAATTATGGATAAAATTAGAGATAATATTGAAATAATCTTTTTAATAACTGTTTTTGTATCTTCATTGTCAGCTATTACTCCGATTACATAGCTACACTAATAAATATGAATAAATTCTTTATATCGTTTCTATTTTTCCCTTCTTTGATATTTGCATGCTCTGATATTCTAAATACTGAAATGCGTTTGCTAGATTCATCTGAAACAATAAACCTATGCAAGTATGAAGATCAGGTAATGCTTGTTGTCAATGTTGCCAGTAGATGCGGATACACATATCAATATGCTTCTTTACAAAATCTATATGATGAATACAAAGACGATGGTTTCGTTGTAGTAGGAGTTCCATCTAGAGATTTTATGCAAGAATACTCTAACGAAGAAGATGTTGCAGAATTTTGTTCAACTGAATATGGGGTAAATTTTCCTATGCTTTCAACTTCAAAGGTTAGAGGCAAGAAAGCTAATCCATTTTACAAAAAGCTTATTGAGGAAAGTGGCTATAGTCCTTCCTGGAATTTTAATAAATATTTAATCTCTAGAGATGGCAATGTTGTATCTACATTTGGCTCAAAAGTTAAACCTGACTCTAAAGAGCTTACTGCAAAAATCGAAGAACTTCTTTGATAAATAAATCAATCAGACACTAAAACCAGTCCAGGTTTATTAAATGCAAATATTCCGTTGTCTACTACACCAGGTATATTGTTAATATAAATTTCTAGTTCCTTCGGTTCAGAGATATCTAAGTCTTTAACATCTAGAATTTGATTTCCTTGGTCTGTTATAAAACCATTTCTATATATTGGGTTACCTCCCATAGATACAATTTTTCGGGCAACCAAGCTTCTACTCTCTGGTATTACCTCAATTGGAAGAGGGAAGGTGCCAAGCCTTTGAACCATTTTAGATGCATCCACAATGCAAATGAATTCTCTTGATGCAGACGCAACAATTTTTTCTCTAGTATGTGCTCCGCCACCACCTTTAATAAGAAAATTATCTGGTGAAACCTCATCTGCGCCATCAATATAAAACTCAATTTCATTTACATCATTTAGACTAAATACCTCAATTCCATTAGCCTCTAGTAGTTTTTTAGAAGCTTCTGAGCTTGACACAGCACCTTTAAAATGATTTTTAAAAAGCATAAGCTCATTAATAAAAAAATTAACTGTCGAGCCAGTCCCGATACCAAGAACCATATTATTAGTCAGTTTTTTTTCAATATGACTTATTGCTTTTTTTGCAACACTTATCTTTGCAGTGCTCATACAGTTATAATACTAGAAAAATATACTGTGTGATTTAAATTGAGATTAAAAATAAAAAAAACAGGCAAATTTACGTACTCAAAAAAGTACATTAAATTAATTAATGAGGCTTCGGTCTATGACGTTGCATTTAATACTCCAACAACTCATGCTGTTAATCTTTCTTTAAAAGAGAAAAATAATATCTATTTAAAAAGAGAAGACTTGCAGCCAATATTTTCATTTAAAAATAGAGGTGCCTACAACAAAATATTTAATTTATCTGATAAGCAAAAGTCTTTAGGAATAATAGCAGCCTCAGCTGGAAATCATGCCCAAGGTGTAGCATTGGCTTGTAAGATATTAAATATTAGTTGCAATATAGTTATGCCATTGACCGCTCCAGAAAATAAACTAAATTCAGTAAAACGCCTTGGTGCAAAAATAACCTTGTATGGAGAAAATCTAGCTGAAGCTCTTGTGAAGGCAGATGAAATTTGTAAAAAACATAAGTATACATTTGTCCATCCATATGATGATCCGTTTACCATTGCTGGTCAGGGAACTATAGGTAAAGAGATTCTTGAAGATGGCATTAATTATGACGCAATTTTTGTTCCTGTTGGAGGAGGAGGATTACTGGCAGGTATTTCTGCTTGGGTAAGGCATCATAGTAAAAAAATAAAAATTATTGGAGTAGAGGTTGATGATTCAGCTTGCTTAACAGAGGCGCTTAAATCTAATAAAAGAGTTCTTCTTAAAAGAGTGGGTTTATTTGCAGATGGTGTTGCTGTATCTCAAGTTGGTAAACATAATCTTGAAGTGATTAAAGAGTGTGTAGATGAAGTAATGACAGTAAACATAGATGAGGTCTGCGCAGCAGTTAAAGATATTTTTGAAGACACCAGGGTTCTTTCTGAGCCATCAGGTGCAGTCGCATTAGCCGGCCTAAAAATCTATTCAAAAAGAGTAAAAAATAAAAATTTACTTGCGCTAAGCTCTGGAGCAAATGTAAATTTTCAAAAATTGGGTTTTATAGTCGAAAGATCAGAGCTTGGAGAAAATAGAGAAAAGATTCTTAGTATAAAAATTCCTGAAGAGCCTGGGAGCTTTCTAAAACTAGCTAAAGTTTTTGGAAAATTACCTGTAACAGAATTTAATTATAGAAAATCTGATAAGGAAGATGCCTTTGTTTTAGTTGGGATAAGAACTCCATCAGAAGATAGCTTTACAAAACTTAAAAATAAACTTACGAAATTAAAGTATAAATTTAGCGACCTAACCAGTAATGATATTTCTAATGATCATTTGAGACACATGGTTGGGGGAAGATCGGTCAGATCTGATGAATCTGAGCATAACGAAAGAATATTTAATGGCGAGTTTCCAGAAAAACCTGGAGCTCTTTTAGATTTTCTAAAAAACTTTGGGACAAATTGGAATATTTCTTTATTCCATTATAGGAATATTGGAGCAGCTTACGGAAATATTTTGATTGGAATAGAAGATTCAAATAAGAATAAATCTTTACTTCTAAAACATCTTGATAAATGCGGGACTCCCTTCAAGGAAGAGAGCAATAACAGAGCCTATTTAGATTTCTTGAAATAAAACCATATCAATACTTTAATCTAAACTTAAGAGAAAAGATTTCATTATCAGGATCTTCCCATGGGTCCATAAATACATCAGATGTGTTTCTTTCATTCTCATCATCATAAACTCTTCCGCCTTTTGTATAGACTAGGTAGATATAGGACAAAGGAGCAATCTCATATTTATATCTAATCTGAAAAGAGGTAATACCATCTGTAAAAGGTTTTACGATAGAGTCATGGTTGTACAGATATCCAGCCTTATCTGAAATCAAGCTAATAGGGTTCTCTGCCTCCAATGCCACAAACTGACTCTTTAATCTTATTTCGTGTTTAGATCCTTTAAACCAGTTTGCATTGATAGATACAATCTTTTGAGTTAAATCATAGACAGCAAGCTCATTATCTTCGATCCAATTAAGCCATTCATCTTCTTCTCTTACTCTAAATTGCCAACCTAATTTAAAATCATCGATTGGATAAAGAGATCCTGCAATCTTTGCAAATCTTCTTTCGTATCCCTCAGAACTCCATGTTTGATATTTATCTGATGTCTCATAACCAATTCTCCAGTCATATTCCCAAGTACCATAACTTGGGGATTCATAGTCTAGATTAAAGCTAAAACTTCCATTTCTCTTTATATAAGGGAAATCAATGTTTTTTCTTGTAATTGTTGTGTTTTTACCAGATGTTTTAAGATCCCATGATGCTTGAAAGCTGGAGGCATTCTTATATTTGAAATTATATTCTTGTTTTATTTGAATCGGATTGGAATTTCCTGACGTGTCAGCATCATAATTAAAGTCAATGCCAATCTTTCTTTCTTTAATCTGGCTAGATTCATTAAAATCAACCTTCGTAATATCTGAGCCCAATCCAACATGGAACCAATCATTTTTTTTAAGATATCCAAAATCACTTAGTCTAAAAGTATCTTCAAAAAATAAAATACTTCCAGATCTTCTGCTAAGTTGCGAGGGTTTATAAACAAATTGAGACCTTAGACCAAAGCCAGATACCCCTTCTTTTTCTGAAGAGAGCAGGTCTGTATATAAAGTTAATTTATTTGATTTAACATTTGTAAAGTCAATTACATTTACCGTAGCCTTTTCGTTTTTAAAATTATCTACAACATGAGTAAGAAAATAACCAATAGATCTTGTTCCAACCATATTTTTTGATCTCAGAGCATAAAAACTTTTTCCTTTTGTAAATAATTCGTCTGATTCTTGGGCAACAAATATTCCAATATCATTACTACTATTTTTTTGTGTGTATCTTAGAGCAAAATCTATATCTGTATAACTTTTCTTTGCATTATTACAATCATTTTCATTAGAAGATATTTCACAATCATAAGAGCTTGCTGCACCAATTCTTCTAGTATTTATTACCCTATATCTATCATAATGAGATAGATCAAACAGAGACTGATTTTCATTGAAAAAAGCTCTTTTTTCTGAATAGAAAGTTTCTTGAGCAGAAAAATTTACAATCACCTCATCACTCTCAGCCTGTCCAAAGTCAGGATTAACAGTCAGATTAATTTGTTTACCTGTTCCAGTATTTAAGAAGACTTCTGCACCTACCTTGTTTTCATTAAAACCAGAAACAGAATTATATGTTTTTGATATATACGGGAAATAGTTAATCTTTCTTTTTGTAAAGTTTTTTACATTGATTGATCTTAAGCTAGAAAGAAAGTTTGTCCTAAAACCACTAGTTTTAGTATCGTTAAGCCAGGATTGATCTTTTGCATAATATCTAAAAGTTGTAATATTAATATTTCTATTAGGACCATCAATATTTTTCATTAAAACCACATCCCAAGGTATTAAAAACTCTGAAACCCAATAACCATTGTATTTTTTGGTTTGCACTTTCCAATCACCATCCCAATCAAACTCCGGCCAGCCGCCCAAACGCCTAATGCCATCTCCCTGGATGTTAGCAAGAGTAACAAAGAACATATATGCCTTAAGACCATCTCCATCAAAATCAATTGCAACTCCATTTTGTTCAACATTATTTGGAACCTCATCTCTCATGGACTTTTTCGATAACATAGATTGGTTATCTTGGAAATTAGTAAATCCAACATATATACCATTTTCATTTGAAATAATTCTTGTTTCTGTTTTTACTTTTGCAGGTAATAACGTAAATGGAACAGTCTCATAATATGCATTTACAACTTCAGCGTTTTTCCATTCTGCTTCATCTAAATTTGCATCAATTACAATAGATTCCCCATATACAGATGGTAGAAAAAACAAGAATAAATATTTAAGGAAGTTTTTCATATGTGTTTATAAGAATCGTATTTTATAACTCAGAGATATGAAAGTATACGAGTTTCAGTTATAACAATATCGTATTGCATATCATGCTCCATGCCAAATTCTTCATTAATTATTTGATAATCAAAGCCCATACCAACAATAAGAGGCTTTTTATTTAATAGTCTAATTCCCTCAAGAGCCCTATCAAAATAACCTCCGCCATAGCCAAGACGATAACCATATTTATCTACTCCAACAAGCGGTATAAACATAGTATTAAATAAACTAGGTTCTAAATATTTTGGACTATCAATCTCTTCAATACCATACCTATTAGTCTTTAGAACACTATCCTCAGATAGTAAATTAAATTTCATATTTATATCTGAGAGAATTCTTGGCATGTAAATATTGTTTGAATTGCTATTTATTTCATTTATTAGAAGGTTTAACTTAACCTCTCTTTTATATGGAAAATACAATAGGTTATTCTTAGAAGAAACTAAATCAATTTCATTTAGCGCAGTCTCTTGTATTTTTTGATCGTATTTGTCATAGAGGTCTTTTGGAAGAAGCTGCCCCTGCTCAAGAAGTGATTTTCTAATTTTATTTTTCACCATAAATTTTGCAAAGGCTACAAACCAGATCACCGCTATGTGTTATACCTGAACCGAATGTTCAGGTGGTGAATATCATGTCAGATCAGGCTTCCCTTTTAGGTATTGCTCAACAAAGACAGTGGAAAATCACCTAATTATTAGTATCGGTTCAAATTTATTAACACATTAGCAAATGAACCAGAATGCTAATTAAGTATAGTTGAGTTCAAATATAAGATAAAGGTTATTTTTCTATAGCCTTTTCAATTTTATTTATGAGCTTTGAGAAATCTAAATCACTTACTTTGCTCGATTTTGTGTCGTTAGATAGCAATTTATTCGCCAAAGTTAGACCAGCAATGATTAGAGCATTATTCTTATCATTAATATTATCAAGCTCTTCGTTAAATAGCTTTGCTGCTTTAATAAGGTTATCTTTTTCTTTAGGAGGGCAGGCTAGAGTTAAATCTCTTCCAAATATTCTAAGAGAAACTGTTTCTACTTTACTCATCTGTTACCTTTTTTAAAATCTTTTCAAGACGATTTACTTCTTTTTTATGGAGCAGTTTATCTTTTTTCCATTCTCTTTCTCTTTTAATATATGAGTCTATAATACCTTTCTGCTCTTCGAATCTTTTTATTAGTAAATCTAATTTTTTTTCAAAAATCTTAGAAGATGAATTATTTGATTTAGACATTTTAATAGTTTAATTCTACTTTAATGAATTGGAAAGTTTGTTTAAAAGAGTAAAATACTCAAATGGATAAGACTATATATAAAAATAGAAGAAATAATTTAAAGGATACATTGCCTGAGAATTCTGTGCTGCTAATTCCTGGAGCTGATTTGCAATATAGAAATGCTGATTCAACCTTCCCTTTTAGGCAAGATAGTAGTTTTTATTATATGTCTGGCTTTTGTGAGCCCGAATCTTTGATTGCTATTGTAAATAATAAAGATGGCATAAACTCAATTATGTTTGTTCCTCCAAAAGATAAGCTTAAAGAAATATGGGATGGATACAGAGCCGGTCCTATAGGCGCAGTTGAAGACTTTTTATTTGATAAAGCTTTTGATAATACTCAGATTGACTCAATGCTTCCTGACATACTTTATGGTTCTGAACAAGTTCTATATCCTATTGGTAAAAAATCAGGTTTTGATCAGAAAGTAATCGATTGGACTACTGCAGCATCATCAAAAGATCGTCATAGTAAATCTATAAATATAATCGATGCAAGCTCATTGATTGGCAATGCTCGACTTATAAAAGATGATCATGAGATAGATTTAATTAAAAAGGCATGTGATATTTCTGCTGAGGCACATATTGCAGCTATGAAATCAGTAAAAAAAGGAGATTTAGAACAACAAGTTGAAAGTTTGTATATACATGAATTCTCAAAACGTGGCGCTAGATATCCAGCATATAACCCAATTGTTGCCGGTGGAGAAAATGCATGCGTGCTCCATTATGTAGAGAACAATCAAGTCCTCAATGAATCGGATTTATTGTTAGTAGATGCTGGATGTGAATACGAAATGTATGCAGCAGATATCACAAGAACTTTTCCAATTAGCGGCAAGTTTTCTGAGGAGCAACTTAAAGTATATGAAATTGTGCATGAAGCCATGAATGCAGCAATAGAATGTGTTAAAGAAGGTAACAGTATTATGGAACCTCAAGAAATTTCTGAGAAAGTTATAACAAATGGCCTTGTTAAAATTGGTTTGCTAGAAGGGGATCCAGAAGAATTACATAAATCAGGAGCTTATAAAGATTTTTATATGCATAAAATAGGTCACTGGCTTGGACTTGATGTTCATGATGCTGGCGATTATATGGAAGGAGATGATTTTATGAAATTCAAGGCTGGGATGATTACAACTATAGAACCAGGAATCTATATAAGCAGCTCAATGAATGTTGATGATAAATGGAAGGGAATTGGAGTAAGGATAGAAGACGATATTCTTGTAACAAAAGATGGAAACGAAAATCTTACTAAAAAAGTACCGTCAGATCCTCATAAAATTGAATCATTAATGTCATAGAACTGTGAACCCTATCGTTACAATATCCGGCGGTGGAATTATTGGGAATTATATTTCATCGAGATTAAACAATAACAATATCGAATCTCTTATTATTGAAAAATCTGCTTCAATTTTGCCTGCAGCTGAAAATATACGAACACTAACACTTAATCCTTACTCAAAGAAGCTTTTAGATGATCTTGGGATAGATATTAAATATGCTGAAATCAAAAAAATAAATGTTTTTGATGGTGAGGGTTCTGGAAGAATAGATTTTTCTTCAGAGGAAATCCGTTCAGATAATCTTTCTTATGTTTGTTATTTTAATGATCTCCAATCAGAATTAAAAAAAGGAGAAAAAGAAAGAACTCTATTTAAAACAGAGATTAAAAACTTTAAAGAAAATGATTCTAACAATACATGTAATATTTTGTTATCTGGAAGCGAAGAAATTAATTCACAATTTATTGCAGGATGTGATGGACGAAATTCAAATGTTGCAAAATTATCGTTATTAAAACCCATTACATCAGTTTATGAACAAACAGCAATAACTTTTACTGCAAAATGTAACCTTGGCGATTTAAATTCAGCGTATCAGATTTTTTCTGAAAGAGGGATATTTGCAATAATGCCTTTACCGCCATCTTCGGAAGAATTAACACACACTATAGTTTGGTCAGTAGATCACAAGAGAATTAAAGGGAATAATATCGAAGACTTCGTTAAGAAAAATATTTCTTACTTTGAAAGAAAACTCAATGCTGAAATAAATATACACTCCAATATTCTTAGCTTTAATTTATCTAATCATCACTTTGAAAACTATATTTCTGGATCTTTGGTTTTAATTGGAGATGCGGCTCATTCAATACACCCATTGGCCGGACAAGGAATAAATTTAGGTTTTGCAGATGCAGATGCCTTCTGTGAGGAAATAATTAAAGCCTATCAAAGTAAAATCAATTTCGACAAAAATTTAGTTTTAAAAAAATATGAAATTAGGCGAAAAGACATGAATTTATTGATGCTCAAGTCTATGGATTTTTTTGTAGATTTGTTCCGATCTGATAATTTATATATAAGATTATTAAGAAACATTGGTCTTTCCAGTGTAAATAAAACAAATTTTATAAAAAGATTTTTTATAAATCACGCTTCAGGAAACAATAAGATATAATATTTAAAGCACACCTAAAAAAATAAAATTTCTTTCTAGCGAGGTTTAAAATGAAAAAAATTTCTTTACTGTTTTCTTTATTTTTTTTAGTTTCATGTGCTTATGAATCAAATAAAGAGTTAACCATATACACATCTAGACAGCCTCAGCTTCTAGAACCAATTATTGAAAATTTTTATCAAGAAACTGGCATCAAAGTTAATCTTCTTTCTGGTAATGCTCAAGAGCTTATGGAAAGAATAGATATTGAAGGAGATCAATCAAAGGCTGATATTTTTATGACTGTTGATGCTGGAGTTTTATGGCAGGCAGCTGAAAGGGATATTTTTAGTGAAACAAAATCTCAGATTCTTGAAGAGAACATTCCAAGTTACTTTAGAGATCCAAACGGCATGTGGTTTGGACTTTCTAAGAGAGCTAGAACAATAGTTTATTCAAATGATCAATTTTCTGATACCGACTTTTCTTCATATGAAGATTTAGCTAATCCTAAATGGAAAGGAAAATTGTGCTTAAGAACTTCTAAGAAAGTTTATAACAGATCGCTTATAGCTAGCATGATTGATGCATATGGTTTTGATAAAGCTAAAGAAGTTGTAGCTGGTTGGGTTGCTAACTTAACAACAGAAGTCTTTTCAAATGATACCAACGCCCTTAAAGCTGTATCAAGTGGACAATGCGGAGTAACAATTGTTAATACTTATTATTTGGCAAGATTATTAGATGATTCTAAATATGATAACTTGAAATTATTTTGGGCTAATCAAGATAGTAGAGGCGTACATGTGAATATTTCTGGAGCAGGAATAGTAAAGTCATCAATCAACAAAGAAGATGCCCAAACCCTTTTGGAGTATCTTTCATCTGAAAAGGCTCAAGATTTTTATGCATCAGCAAACAAAGAGTATCCTGTTCTTAAAAATGCATCTATTGCTGATTCGATAAAGAATTGGGGTAATTTTATTGAGGATGATATTAATGTAAGTAAACTTGGTTCGCTTCAAAAAGAGGCGGTATTTATTGCCCAGGAAGTAGGCTATAAATAGATCTACTATTTAGACTTTTTCGCCACGTTCGCGAATTTCTTTAAGAACTTGACTGATACCTTTTTTATCAATAATTCTCATACCTTTTGCTGAAACTTTTAGATTAACAAATCTATTTTCAGACTCAACCCAAAATTTGTGAGTATGGAGGTTTGGAAAGAATTTTCGCTTAGTTCTATTATTAGCATGAGAAACGTTATTCCCAGACTGTGGCATCTTTCCTGTTACTTGACATTTTTTACTCATAGAATCGCGATTTTATAGAACAGAAGCTTACTTATCAATACTATAATTAATATTATATGAAACAAATCTATATTCTTAGGCATGCAAAATCTTCTTGGGACAACTCAGAGCTATCTGATTTCGATAGGCCTTTATCAAATAGAGGAAAAAATGATGCAAAAAAGCTATGTAGTTTCATCGAGAAAAAAGGCTTTATTGTTGATAAAGTTTTTTGCAGTAGCGCTAAAAGAGCAAAAGAAACACTTGATTTAATGATGGATGGTTTATGGTTTGATTATATAAACGATCTATTCTATGAAGAATATCTTTATTATGGAAATGTAGGTAATATTGTTGATCGTCTAAGAGAGTTAGACGAAGAATCAAAGAATATTTTATTTATCGGCCATAATCCAACCTTATTTCATTTGATTGAAGAATTAACAAATGAAAGGATTAAAAAACTTACCACATGCAATCTTGCTGTAATAACTTTTGCAGATGCATGGAAAAAACTATCCAAATCCAAATGTAAGTTAAAATTATTATATAGACCAAAGGAAATAGAGATTTGAAAGATATTAAAATAAAAATAGTTAATCCTTTAGTAGGAGAGAAAATTCCAATACCAAAATATGAAACCAAAGGCTCTGCTGGTCTAGACCTTCGGGCATGCATAGAAAAAAAACTAACTTTAAGACCAGGTGAAACAAAAATGATACCAATGGGATTTGCAATGCACTTAGAGGATCAATCTTTGGCAGCATTAGTTGTTCCAAGATCAGGCCTTGGCTCTAAACACGGAATTGTTCTTGGAAATTTGGTTGGTCTTATTGATTCTGATTATCAAGGAGAATTAATGGTTCCAGCTTGGAATAGATCAAATGAAGAATTTGAAATCAGTCCAGGTGATCGAATAGCTCAGATGATAATTGTTCCTGTGGTGCAAGCTAATTTTAAGATAGTTGAAAGTTTTAAAGAATCTCTAAGAGGGAATAAGGGGTTTGGGAGTTCTGGAATAAATTGATATTTTTATTTCTTCTTTCCAAACCTTTCTTCAAATTTTTGTACTCGACCACCAGTATCTATAATCTTTTGTTTGCCAGTATAAAAGGGGTGAGAAGAAGAAGAAATTTCAACAGGATAGTATGGGTAAGTTTTTCCATCTTCCCAGTCTTTTGTTTGAGTAGTTTCAAGCGTTGAATTAATAATGAAATATTCATCCACACTTGTATCATGGAAAAGTATTTCTCGATATTCAGGATGTATGTCTTTTTTCATAATAAAATTAAATTAGGATGAGAACTATAGCAAAAATAAACTCCATTACAATTAAAAAATGAAAATTTTTTACTACGATATTGCTGTTGGATTACCAATTAGACAGTGCTTTACCTATAAATCAGTTGATATTATTAAGAAGGGTAACAGGGTGTTAGTTCCCTTTGGAAATAAAACATTGACAGGGATAGTGGTTAGAAAAATAACCAAACCCAATTCCTTTAATAAATCAGGAGCAATAAAAGAAATTATTTCAACTAATGAGCAATTTTGTTGCTTTGATAAATCAATTTTTAATACTATTTTATGGGCATCAGATTATTATCATCACCCTATTGGCGAAGTTTTTTTTTCGTTTATGCCAACTCTTTTAAGAAATCAAGGTAATAAGATAATTGAGCCAACCAATGAAGTCTCAACATATAAATTAAATGAAAAAGATAAGAGTTTTAATTTAACAAAAGAACAAGAAACAAACTTAATAAAATTAAAAAAGATAAAAGGTTTCAAACCTTCATTAATCTTTGGTGTAACTGGATCTGGCAAAACTGAAATTTATTTAAGACTTGCTGAAAAACTTCTGAAACAAAAGAAAGCTATTCTTATATTAGTTCCTGAAATTAATTTAACTCCCCAGTTGGTAACAAGATTTCAAAAAAGATTTAATGGGGATATTGGAGTCTACCACTCAAGAATGACACCAAGTCAGAGATTTAAGGTATGGCTAAGATCTAAGTTTGGAGAAATAAAAATTGTAATTGGAACAAGATCATCAGTCTTAATGCCGCTTAAGGGTCTTGGAGCAATAATTGTTGATGAAGAGCACGATCAATCCTATAAACAATCTGAAGGGTTTAAGTTTTCAGGCAGAGATCTAGCAATTAAGAGGGCTCAGCTAGAAGATATCCCTGTATATCTTGGATCTGCGACTCCATCGCTTCAAACGCTTAAGCTTGTAAAAGAAAAAAAATATAAAAAATTTGATTTATTAAGAAGAGTAGATGGCAAGAAGCCACCAAAATTAATTCCACTTGATATTAGTGAATCCCCTCTCGTTGGAGGAATAGCATTGCAAACAATGAGCATTATTGGAGCAACGGTAAAGAAAGGAGAACAGGTTTTGGTTTTTATCAATAGAAGAGGCTTTGCTCCTATATACGAATGTGATTCTTGTGGGTGGGTAGCAAGTTGTTCAGAATGCGAATCTAATTTAGTTTTCCATAAATCAAGTAATAGACTTATTTGTCATAAGTGTGAGTCAGCATTTGCTGTAAATAAGAATTGTCCAGACTGTTATTCATCTGAAATCAATATGTATGGTAGCGGAACAGAACGGGTTGAGGATGTTCTTAGAAACGCATTTACAAAGGTACCAATTATTCGAGTAGACCATGACTCAACAAAGTTAAAGGGTTCAATAGAAGCAATCTATGAAAAAGTTCATACTAGTAACGAGGCAATTTTAGTTGGAACACAGATGCTTTCAAAGGGTCATGATTTTCCAAAAGTAACCTTATGTATTATTTTAAATGCAGATAATGGTTTAATAAGTCCCGAGATTAATGCTCTTGAAAAAATCTCTCAACAATTAATACAAGTATCTGGAAGGGCTGGGAGAAATAACAATCTTGCAAAAGTTATCATTCAGACGAGATATCCTGATGATATAAATTTAAAACAAATTAAAACCGGAGATTACCGATTAGTTGCAGATAAGTGTTTAACAGTTAACAAAGAATTAAGTATGCCTCCGTATTCAAGTATTTGCATTCTTAGAGCGGTCTCTCCAAAAAAAACAAGTTCTTTAAAATTTCTAGATAGAACACAACTAACTTTATCTAATAAGAACGGCATAAGTACTATCGGTCCTCTTCCATCTATTCCGTATAAAACAAAAGGCAATACAAGAAATCATTTAATTATAAAGTCTCCAACTAAGACTTACCTTAATAGAGTGCTTAAATTTTTAACCAAAGAGTTTGAATCATGGCCTGAAACCAAAAAAGTTAAATGGTCCTATGACATAGATCCTTATGACATGTCTTAAATATTAATTCTAATTATTTGGCCCGGAAAAATAGATTTATCTTCAAGATTATTTAAATTATTTATTGATTCAACTGTAACACCAAACCTTATTGCAATTTCAGATAAAACGTCTCCTTTTTGAATCTCATAATTCACATATAAAGGTTTATTTTCTATAAATGTGCCTTCAATTGGATTTTCAAGAAAGTAATTATGGATACCTAAGAAAATTGATCTGGCAATCATACGTCTTCCTGGTTTTCCTTTTAGTCTTTCAGCATCTTCTGGGTTAGTCAAAAAACCTGATTCAACTAAAACTGATGGGATATCAATTGATTTTAAAACTCTAAAATCTGCAAATTCAACATTTTTTTTATGCATTTTTGTAAATGGGTCTTTTTTTAGCTGATCTAAAATTTTTTCTCCTAGTATTTTACTTTCATTAATTTTTTGGCTATATATTTTTGGGTATAACCTTCTTGCCTTATCCTCATTAAAATCATCAGGCATTATATTTTTTATATCAGCTTGGATTCGTTTTCTTTGTTTTTCAGATAAATTATTTGCAACAGTACTGGATGCCTCTTCAGACCATACAAATACTGATGCACCTTTTACTGATTGGAGTCTAAACCCATCAGCATGAATCGAAATGAGAATATCAGAACCATATCGTCTAACCCTTTGATATCTATTATTCAAGCTTACAGTTTCATCTCCCTGTCTGATCATTACTGGACTATAACCCTCAGTATCCCTTAGTGTTCTTTCTAATTCTTTAGCAATTAGAAGGGTGATATCCTTTTCTACTATATTATTTGATCCAACGGTACCTGGATATTTACCTCCATGACCTGGGTCAATAGCAACAACGATTTCTCTAATACTACTTTTTAATTTTTTATTTTTTGAAATTTGTAAGCTTAAAAGAACACCTTTGTCTGTTTTTACCTGAGTAGGCTTTACCCAGTAAACGTATTCATATAAATCAATAACAATACTAGTGATATTTTCCTTTGATATAGACCTAATTTTTTTAACAGGATAGTTATATGATTCATCAATAACTGACTTTGGTTTAGTGTCATAAACATCCATCACTATTCTTGATGGGTTTTCTGATGAATATGATTTTATTAATGAGACACTATTTAATAAAAATGATATTTCAATTGTGCCATTGCCTAGATCATTTACTTCATTAAACACAACTTCATTGGACTCTATAAAGCATGATAAAAGCAAAAGTGATAAAAATTTTCTCATCATTATTTGGTTAATTTTAAAAACAAATTGTTTGTGTCTATTATTTCGATTTCTCTTTGATTATTAATATGCTTGAAAGATATTTTTAAATCAAATTTTCTGGGTTCTTGAAGTTTTTGAGGCCACTCAACAATAATTATCTTTTTAGAATGAGTTGTTCTTTCTAAATCAAAAATATGAATATCTTCTAATTCATTTGTTCTATAAAGATCAATGTGAAGAAAAATAGATTCACCCAGATCATACTCCTCACAAAGTGTATAGGTAGGGCTTTTAACTAAACCCGTCCATCCTGAATTTGCAATTATGGATCTTGTAAGGAAGGTTTTGCCTGTGCCTAATTCACCTTCTAAATGAATTTCAATAGATTCTTTATTTATATCAGAGATCTCTTTAGCAATTATTTTGCCAAGATCTTTTGTTGCTTCTTCGTTTGCAAGATTAAACTTATTCATTTGTTTAATAAATCTCTTATTCTTTTTATCAAGTTACTAGCATTCAAACCAATTTCGCCTATTTCTTCTTTGAACAATTTTCCAGCCCTTGAATGAACAGCCACAGCTAGCAGACATGAATCTATAGGCTTAACATTTTGTGCAATTAATGCACCTATTACACCAGCCAACACATCACCAGTTCCTCCTGAAGACAATTCAGGACCACCTTCTACACACTGATATAGTTCAAGATTTTTTTTTGAACATACAATTGTTCCATTTCCTTTGAGAATAACATTTGCATGATACTTTTCAGCAATTTTAACTGCAGCTGAGCATCGATCTTCTTGTATTTCTTCTATTGAAACATCCAAAAGCTTGCTTGCTTCGCCAGGATGAGGCGTTAAGATTATTTCAGACTTTAACCTTGAATATTCTATAAACGATTTGTGAAGAAAATTTAATGCTCCAGCATCAAGGACGATCGTATTTATATCATTATTTGTAAATACTTTGTTAAATACATTCTCTGACCAGTCATCATTCTTCAGACCAGGACCACAAACGAGCACATCAATATTATTTGGAATTTCAAAGTTAGAATTAATGCCAAGACTCATTATTTCTGGATTTCTTTGCAGGCCTGCCTCAACATTAGTTGAATGAGTATATAAATGGGTTAAACCAGCTCCTGAGAATAAACTAGCCTCTGAAGAGAGTATAGCTGCTCCACCCATACCTTCTGAGCCACCCAAAACTGCAACCCTTCCAAAATCCCCTTTATGAGAATTGTTATTTCTTTCAGGAATCTCGATATTTATTGTTTCAAAATTAAACTTTTCAACCATATATTTAGTTTATTTCAAAAAATCCCAATCTATCTGAATGAAACGAGCCCATATATACTTTGTTCTCAAATGGAACTGCAACCGTAGGTAGACCAAAAACTGTTTTACTAAATGAATATTTATCAAGAATATTCAAACTCTTTTTTTCTAATTTATAAATTGAAAAAGGCAATGAGCAGATTTTTTTAAATTCGCACTCTCCAAAATCATTTGGTTGAAAATCTAAAGATGTTACCCATATGAAATCATTATCAATGTATGGATTATCAGGAGCTTCAATAAAGCTACTATTTAATTTTTCATTATTTAGCAGATCAAAACTCACGATTTTATCGCCTTGATTATAATTTATATAAATAATATTGGATTCTTCATCAAATGCTATTCCATTGGGACCACTTCCATCGGTACCTGAGACTTTTGTAAATAAATTATCACTCCATTCTACAAGGTAACCTGAATTTCTTTTTAACAGAGAGGTTAACAGCCATTCATTAAGAGTAATATCTCTTTCATACATATGTGATGCAAAAAAACTACCATCTTTCTTGAGACTTATATCATTAAAATAATATTTATATGGAACATCAACACAACCTCTCCATATGAAATTCCATGACTCATTAGTTTTTATCAATTCAAACATTTCAATAGTCTCATTTGGATAATGGCTCACAACTCCTAGTTGAAGTTTTCCATCATTACGCTCTACGAGATCTATACCATGCGGTCCATATTGCTCCTCATAAGTCCTTTTGCATGATGGGTCACCCCATGAATTATTAGCAATAGTTATATTTGGAATAATTCTTTTTCCTGTTTTTAAATTTAATAATGCAAAAAAACCAGGTTTCTGTTCTTCGTATGGACCTATGCCACCAAATTCTGACATAAGCAGGAATTTCCTATCAGGAGTAATGACAATATCTTCTGGGTTGAAAAAATTACAAATCACGTTTATATCTTTGTCTGAAGTACAAGAGCTAATATCTTTTTGAGGACCAATATAATCGTTAGATACAATTAAAATTGATACATAAACCAGAACAAGTGAGATTGGTATTGAAAATTTATAATAGTTACTCATGAAATAAGGAAGCATTTTTTTTATTTTTTTAAAAAAGAAAATAGTTACGAAACCTCTTATTAAAAGGGCAATTCCTATTACAAAAGTTACAATTGACCATACTCGTTCATACCAAAATTCGTATGTAAGGCTTATGTATAGACACAAAGCTCCTGCTAAAAGAATGACCACACCAGTTATTGTTAGTTTCTTGGATTGCATGACCCAATTAGAAATGATATTTGTAAATGGCTTTATTAATATTAGAACTGATAGAACTAAGAAAAAGAAAAAATAAAAATAATTCATATACAAATCTAAAAAAGACGATTTTTTATTATATCAACTATTTCTAATGGTTTATCTAACGGAACATGGTGTGCGGCACCATCAACTTTATTAAAATCCATAATTTCAGAATACATTTTTTTAATATTATCCAAGATATTTGCTGACATTAGGAGGCTATTTGCTCCATAAATAAAAAGAGCAGGGCAACTGAAAGAGAATTTATATCCAAACAACCTTTCAAGACTATTAAACATTGAGTCATCAAATTTCCAACGCCATCCTTCTGATGTTTCTCTAACCGAATGCTCAGATATATACCTTACGAACCATTCATTATTGCATTCTTGTTGAGGAAGAAGTCTAAATCTTTTTAGAATTGTAGTTTTGTCTTGATAATACTTAATCATTCTTAATGGCCCACCCTCATTTTGAGATGGATCCCAATCAGGAGGCCTTATAAAGGTATCAATCATAATTAAATTAGAGACAAGATCTTTTTTTTCTGAAGCCACATATCCAGCTACTTGCCCTCCTAAAGAGTGACCTATAATAGAAATACTATCAATATTCATATTGGACTTCTCTTTCTCGATAATTGAAATAATGCATTGACCAAAGTCTTTGATACTGTACTTTTCTCTAAAACCTGAATCGCCCATACCTGGAAGATCAACAGCAATCACATTTGAATAATCTATAAACTGAGGGGCGATTGGGTACCACCACTTTTTATGAGCACCAGTTCCATGGATAAAGATTATAAGATTTCTATTTTCAGATGAAGATGGCCATACAGAATATGAAAGGTTTCCTTTAATATCTTCTAAAATTTTTTCACTTGGTTTTATGGAAACAGCATCATGAAACCAAGCAGGAGCATCAGAGATATCATTTTTTAGATTGTCAGTAATTTGCATAAGCAGTATTCTAAGCTAAATCTATTAAATATATGAATAATAATTTAACTCCTGCTGCATCTGTATTGGTTCTAAGAGACTCTATAGACGGTATGGAAGTTTTAATGGTCAAAAGATCTAAAAAACCTCCTTTCGAAAATCTTTATGTTTTTCCAGGAGGTAAAATTGATGAGAGCGATTGTTTAGATGATCTCGAGTCATACTGTGATGGGCATGATGATCAAAATGCATCGCACACTTTAGGCTTAAATGGCGGTGGACTAAGCTATTGGGTTGCATGTATTAGGGAATGTTTTGAAGAAGTCGGCATACTTTTAGCAACAAAAAAATCTGGAGAAAAGCTTAATTTAGAAGAAGAAGATAAATCTAAGTTTGATGAATATAGAAAAATGTTAATCAATAATGAAATAAATCTTTTAGATGTATGCAAAAAGGAAGACTTGATTCTCTCTACAGCAAATATTGCACCTCTCTCTCATTGGATAACTCCGGAATTTGAGACTAGGAGATTTGATACAAGGTTTTTTATAGCCTACTTGCCAGAAAAGCAGATCGTGCAGCATGATGGCATGGAATTAACCAAGAGTTTATGGATAAATCCAAATATTGCTCTTAAGAAAGCTTTGGATGGAGAAATGCAAATGATTTTACCAACCACTGAAAATCTTAAATCCTGCATGAATTATAAAAATGCAATGGAAATGCTAGACAATCAAAAGAAACTTTCTAATAGCGATATTAAACCTATTTTGCCGAAGTTTTTTAAAAAAAATGGAAATTGGGTTGTGTTATTTCCTGATGATGAAGGTTATGAGGATCATTGATGAATGAGCTAATAAAAAAAATAACAGCTCCTAATGGAGGGGTCTTTACAGGAAATGGAACCAATACTTACCTAATAGGAAAAGATAACATTACTTTAATCGATCCTGGCCCAAATATCTCCGAACATATAGAACGCATTTTAAAAGAAGGAAGAGGGAAGATTAAAAGAATCCTCGTTACTCATACTCATACAGATCATTCCCCGGCTGCTCTTCCTATTTCAAAAGAGTTAAATATTCCAATGTATGGAAGATTGGTTGATAGAGATTCTGATTGGGAAGATGAAACATTTAAACCACACACTGTTTTAAGTCATGGGGATGAAATTTCAACAGATGAGTATTCTATTGAAGTAATTCATACTCCGGGTCATGCTTCTAATCATTTATGTTTTTACTTAAAGGAAATTGGTTGTTTGTTGACAGGAGATCACATTATGGATGGTTCAACTGTTGTAATAGCACCGCCAGATGGCAATATGACTGAATATATAGATTCTTTAAAGTTATTAAATAATTATAATATTAATTTCTTTGCGCCTGGTCACGGCAATTTTATGGAAGAGCCAAATAAAACTATTAAGTCCATTATTAGACACAGACTATCAAGAGAATCAAAAGTCTTGAGATGTATTGAAAAAAATCAAGATATGAATATTGAAGATTTATTACCACTAGTTTACGACGATGTGCCTGAAATGCTTCATCCAATTGCAAAAATGAGTCTTTTGGCTCATTTGATAAAACTTGATGATGATGGAAAAATAAAAAGCAAAAAAAATCTTTATTCCCCTTCTTGATCTTCTAAGTTAATTTCGAGCTTAAATTCTTCCTTTTCTTTTTTATTGTTAAGCAGTCTCTTGCGCTCATTGTCGCCCATTTTATTTTCAACACAATCGTTTTGATCATAAACTTCACTAGTTGACACTTTATGGCTGGGATTTATTGGAACGGGTGGACGAGGTACTGGTATTTGCATGCAAGATATTAATACTTTTGAATTAACCTCACTTAGAACTTGCGGATCTGCATTTGGAAGCATAGATTTATCATAGTTCTGGTTAGAATTACAACCAAAGAAAGTTAATAAAAGGATAATTAGTAAACTATTTCTCTTCATATAATTTATTTTTTTATTGCAAATTCACCATCGGATATAAATTTTAATTTTTTAATTTTTCTGTTTTTTAGGTTTTTTAACTTTTATTTCTTCTAAAGTAAATGAATTAGGGCTTTCATTAAAAGAATATTTACCATTCTTCCATGTACCAAATTCTTCTCTTCCATTAGCATAAGTCATAGTTCCCACGCCGTCCATAAGACCATCTTTCCATTCACCCTCATATTTATCTCCATTTGACCAAGTATGAGTTCCAAAACCATTCGCATTATCATCTTTCCATCTACCTATATATTTTTCTCCATTAAAAGTAAAAGTTCCCAGACCATGTTTTCGATTATCTCTAAATTCGCCTACATATTTTCTCCCATCAGCCCAAGTATAAGTTCCTATTCCATTAAATTTATCTTCTTTCCATTCACCCTCATATTTGCTTCCATCAGCCGAAGTAAAAGTTCCCTGACCATGTTTTAGATCTTCTTTATATCCACCTACATGCTTTCTCCCATCAGGCCAAGTATGAGTTCCTTGTCCAAGAGCTTTTCCATATTTGTTCTCACCGACGTATACTTCTCCATTAGCATAAGTGTAAGTTCCTTGTCCATGGGGCAAATCATGTTTCCATTCACCCTCATATTTGCTTCCATCAGCCCAAGTAAAAGTCCCCTGTCCAAATTTTTGATCTTCTTTCCAACCACCTTCATATGTACTGCCTGTGCAAAGAGTTGAAATTCCCTGTCCATGAGATAGATCATCTTTCCATTCACCCTCATATTTGTTTCCATTAACCGAGATATATGTTCCTTCTCCATGTTTTCGATCTTCTTTATATTCACCTACGTATTTTGATCCATCTGCTGCTGTAGCAGTCCCTTGCCCATTCATCATATTACTTTCCCAGTAACCATTAAGAAGCCATGCATTCTCCTCACTTCCATCTAATGATGGGAGGTAGGAATTAGAAAGAAATAAATAGTGTTTATTAGAACTTTGATCTGATATTTCACATTCATCGCCAAGATAAGTTAAAAGCTCGATGTTTTTAAGCTCTGCTTCAACAAATTCTTTAATAGCATATCTAGACCCAAAACAGTTATGCCAGACTTCTAGAGGATCTGAAGGACATTTACTATCTATTAGAGTGTTAGATTTAACATCTTGTTCTATTAGAATGTTAGATTGATCATCTTCTTCTATTAGAATGTTAGATTGAATATCCTTTTTATTGTTATACCAAACAAGTGATATCAAAAAGATAAGGTGTAGGAATAAAAAAATGTTGAAAATTCTTTTTTTCATAGATTTATTTTATTAATAATTAAAGATTCTACAACTGTAGGGTCCGCAAGGGTGGTGGTGTCTCCTAAATTAGATAAATCACCTTCAGCAATTTTTCTTAAAATTCTTCTCATTATCTTTCCAGATCTTGTTTTAGGAAGGCCTGGAGCATTTTGAATTAAATCTGGTTTTGCTATTGCACCGATTTCTTTTGCAACAAATTGTTTTAATTCTTTGTTAAGTTCATCATCAAATGATTCTTCGACCATCAAAGTTACAAAAGCATATATACCTTGACCCTTAATAGGGTGGTCAAAACCTACAACTGCTGCCTCAGCAACTTTTGGATGAAGCACAAGAGCACTTTCAATTTCTGCGGTGCCGAGTCTATGTCCAGAAACATTGAGGACATCGTCGACCCTTCCCGTAATCCAGTAATAACCATCTTCGTCTCTCCTAGCTCCGTCTCCGGTGAAATAGATACCTTCATACATACTAAAATAGGTATCTATCATTCTTTGATGATCACCATAAATACTTCTGATTTGACTTGGCCAAGATTGTTCAATAACTAAGTTACCGGAATTCGCTCCCTCTAATGTTTTGCCATTTTCGTCGAAGAGCGCTGGCTTAACACCAAAAAAAGGAAGAGTGGCTGACCCTGGTTTGGTAGGCGTAACCCCTGCAATTGGAGATATAAGCACTGAACCAGTTTCAGTTTGCCACCAAGTATCAATAATTTCGCATTTAGATTGACCAACAATGTTGTAATACCAATCCCATGCTTCAGGATTTATTGGCTCACCAACAGTACCTAAAATCCTAAGAGAGTTTCTTTTAGTTTTTAAAACAGGTTCATCTCCTTGCGCCATAAGTGCTCTTATTGCAGTTGGGGCGGTATAAAAGATATCGATTCCATATTTATCGCATATTTCCCAACATCTTGATGCGGAAGGGTAAGTTGGAAGACCTTCAAACATTAAGGTTGTAGCGCCATTTGATAAAGGCCCATATAAAATATAAGTATGCCCAGTTATCCAACCCACATCAGCAGTACACCAATATTTATCTTCTGGTTTTATACCAAATAGATATTTAAAACTTATATGAGCACCTAATAAATAACCAGCAGTAGAATGAAGTACACCTTTTGGTTTTCCTGTAGAACCGGAGGTATAAAGAATAAAGAGAGGATCTTCTGAATCCATGGGTTCGGGTTCGCACAAGGTTTCTGCATTCTTAGATAACTCTTCATACCAAACGTCTCTATTTTTATCCCATGAAATATTTCCTCCAGTTCTTTTTATAACCAAAGTATTTTTTACATCTGGACATCCCTTTAAAGCCTCATCTACATTTGATTTTAGAGGTATTTTTTTTCCTCCCCTTAGACCCTCATCTGCTGTTATTACAATTTTGCAATCGGCATCAAGAATTCTATCCTTAAGTGATTCTGGTGAGAAACCACCAAAAACCACTGAATGAACGGCTCCGATCCTTGTACATGCAAGCATAGCAAAGGCTGCCTCTATAATCATGGGCATATAAATACATACTCTTGAGCCTTTATTTACACCAAGATCTTTTAGAACATTAGCAAACTTACAGACCTCATCGTGAAGTTCTTGATAGGTAAGTTTTTTAGAATTAGATGGATCATCTCCTTCCCATATAAGAGCAGTCTTATTAGCGTTAGTTGTTAAATGTCTATCTATACAATTGAAACTTACATTTGTTTGACCGCCAACAAACCAATTTGTATTAGAAAAACTATTGTTATGAACCTCTTCAAAATCTTTTATCCAAGAAATATTTTCTTTAGCTAATTTTTTAAAAAAACTTTTAGGGTTTTTTATAGATTCCTCATACATTTTTTGATATTCCTGAATATCTTTTATATATGGATTTGATGATTTGGGTTTATATAGCTCTTGAGACACGGCTAATTTTTAGATAATTGAAGGCTTAGGATTAACAAAAATTTTGCCCTTAGGCTTAGACATTATCATATCGATTAATGCCTCATAATCAGATTCATTTGACTCTAAATTAATGTCAGCGGCATTAATAATTAAAAGCGGAGCAGCGCTATAATCAAGAAAGAATCTTGTGTATGCATCATTTAGTTTTTCTAAATAATCTAGAGTTAAATATTGTTCATTGATATTGCCCCTTTTTGTAATTCTTTCTTTTAGAATTTCTATGGGAGCCTGAAGATAGATCACTAGGTCTGGGGTTGGAGCATCTAAAGTAATATGCTCATATACTTTGTCGTAAAGATTCATTTCTTCATTTGAAAGAGTGACCTCAGCAAATAGTCTATCCTTTTCAATTAAAAAATCAGCAACGCGAACATTTTCAAAAAGGCTGCGCTGTTTAAGGTCTTGAATTTGTTGCATTCTTTGGAATAAAAAAAATAATTGTGTAGCCAGGGCAGATTGACTTGGATTTCTATAGAAATTCTTTAGAAATGGATTTTCTGCAGGTTGTTCTAAAAAAGCATCATAGTTGAATGATTCTGCAATTTTATTTGCAAGAGTGGTTTTACCAACACCAATTGGTCCTTCAATTGCAATATATTTTGGTAATGGTATTTCGTTTAAAGCTGGCTTCATTACAATTTTTAATTTCTAGCCTCTAGATTATCTTAACTCCTCTGAGAAACCAAATTTTTTGAAAGATTCTTCTTTTTTTCTTTCATTTAAATCACTTATTAAAGATTTTTTTATCTTGTCATCATTCTTTTGGAAACTCGTCCACCATTTACCTAATTCTTTATCCTGACCGTTAGCCTTTTCTCTTATTAATAAGAAATCATATGCAGCTCTAAATCTGGGATGCTTTAGAGTTTTATATGGCTGCTTGCCAATTCTGCTGTGAAGTTTTAATTGTAAGACCCAGATATCTTTAATATAAGTATGAAATTTTCTTGGGATTGCAGTAAGTTTTTGTTGTCGTCTTAAAATTCCATCCATAGATCTAAAAAACTTCCTTAAATTTATATCTCCATTTTGATTTGACTTTTCAATAAGCTGGGGCCATAAAAGGGCAGCAATTAGAAAGCCTGGAGTAACAGATTGATTATTGAAGATTCTTTTATCAGTATTCCTCAGGGCCTCAATAATTAAATTGTTTGTAAATTTATTTACATTAGGAGTTGCCCCAATTAAATATTTATTTAAACCAAATGTTGTTAGCTTATTAAAGTTTTTTTCAGCGATCCCATTTAAAAATATTTTGCAAAACTCATCAAATAATCTAGCATTAGATATACTTGAAAGTAACCCACCTTTATCATAAATGGCAGCTTTTATTTCTTGATCAATTTTAAAATTTAATTTATTGCTAAACCTAATCGCTCTAAGACTTCTGACAGGATCTTCAGAAAATCTTTTTTGGGGATCTCCAATTGATACAATTTTTTTCTCATGAATATGCTTAATTCCGTCGTTGTGATCTTTGATCTTCTGAGTTATTGGACAGAAATATAAGGCATTTACAGTGAAATCTCTTCTGTATGTATCTTCTTCCAACGTACCCCATATGTTATCTCTTAAAATTTTACCTGATTGATCTTTAACCAAGCTTCCAATGTTTGAGCTATCTTCACCAGATCTAAAAGTTGCAACTTCAATTAATTCTGATCTATTAAAAATATGAACCAATTTGAATCTTTTTCCAATTATTCTAGATGCCTTAAAAATTTTTCTAACTTGTTCAGGGGTTGCATTTGTTGCAATGTCAAAGTCTTTTGGTTCCAATCCGCATAATAAATCTCTTACGCATCCACCTACTAAGTATGCTTGAAAATTTTTTTCTTGGAGCTCTTTTACTATAGATATAGCAAATTTACTTATTTTTTTATTATTTATCAAAATTTAGTTTTGATAGAAATTTAAGAATCATCCGCTAAGCTGCTTTTCCTTTATTTCATCTAAAGTCTTACAGTCGATACAATGAGTTGCAGTTGGCCTGGCTTCAAGTCTTTTTATTCCAATTTCATCACCACAAGAATCGCACCAACCATAATCATCTTGTTTAATTTTTTCAATCGATGTTGAAATTTTATTTATCAATTTTCTTTCTCTGTCCCTAGTTCTTAATTCAAATGCAAATTCTTCTTCTTGGGAAGCTCTATCGACAGGATCAGCAAATGTTTCTCCTTTTGCCCTTAGATGATCAAAGGTTTTCTGCATCTCATCTAAAAGATGTTCTTTCCAAAGAAGCAGCACAGCAATAAAATGTCTTTTCATAGCCGCACTCATATATTTTTCGTTCTTTTTTGGCTTATATGGAGCAATTTTAGATTTGTTATTTGCAACAGTATTTGTTTTTAAAGTATTTTTAACTTTTTTGGGTGTAGATTTTTTTGCTTGAGATTTTTTTACCGGTGTTTTTTTTGCAGTAATCTTCTTAGCCGCAGGCTTTTTTACTGGAACTTTTTTTATAGATTTTTTTGAAGTATTTTTTGCTTTTTTTACAGCCATTATTGATTCAGAAATATTTTAGGGTGGAGAAAGTATCAGATACTAGCTAAATTTGCTAGCTTTTTCTCAATTTATTTAAAACATTTTTATAACCATCCTTGCTTAATCTTGGTCCAAACGTTTCAACAACCTTTGATGAAGCATAATTACTAAAACCAGCACATTCAGAAATAGTGAAGTTATTTAGGTAAGCATGCATAAAAGAACCAGCATACATATCACCTGCGCCATTAGTATCTATAGGGACTATTGCTTCTGCAGGAGAGTAAATTTCTTCACCTTGATCTATTACAATACTGCCTTTTGCACCTTGGGTTATGGCTATCATATAGGACTGTTTTTTATAAAATTCAACGGCTTCTTCTAAATTATCTGTTCCTGCAAATGCTATTGCCTCATCATCATTGCAAAAGATAATATCTATCCCATATGACTCTATTTCATTAAACTTATCTTTAAAGCCCTGAACTATACCGGCATCAGAAAGAGATAATGCCTTAAGTGTTTTATCATTTTTAATATTTTTAAGAACTGAAGTAACAGCACTGAAATTTTCATCGCTAGTTACCATGTAACCCTCAATATAAAAAATCTTTGAGTTATTAACAGCATCATAATCAATATCTTTAGGTCCAAGATAGGCACTTATTCCTAACATGCTACTCATAGTTCTTTTGGCATCAGGAGTAACAAAGATTAGACATTTTCCAGTAGGGAGCTTTGACTCCTCTTTACTAAAGCCTATGTGTTTTACTCCTGCTTTTTGGAGACTACTTAGATATTTTTTTCCATCCTCATCATCTGCAACTCTGCACACATGATGACATTTTGATCCGTAATAAGATGCAGCTACCAAAGAATTAGTTGCTGATCCTCCACAATCGGAAACTGAATCAACCCCCATTTCCTTGAGTTTTTTTATAATAGGTGAGTGCTCCTCTGCAGAAGCAAGAGTCATTGAGTCAGGCTCTAATCCTATATTCGTTAAAAAATCATGGTCAACCATGTATTGAGTGTCAACCAAAGCATTTCCAAGAGCACTAATATCATATTTCATCTTATATCCCCTCTTCTAGTATTTTTTTAATAGTTCTAATTGTATGATTAATTTCAACTTTAGTGTGTTTTGTAGATATAAAACCTGCTTCAAATTTTGAAGGCGCAAAATAAATTCCATTATTAATACATTTATTTAAAAATTTTTTAAATTGTTTATCATTTGTAGCAATTACATCATTTAGATTTTTAGGTAAATTCTCTGAAAAGAAGAAACCAAACATCCCACCCTTGGCATCAACAGATAGAGGGATATTATTTTTCAAAAATAATTCTTTTGTTTCAGACAACAAATAATTAGCCTTTTTCTCTAAAGCACTATATGGATTGTTTTTAATTAGCAATCTTATTAACTTAGATCCTGCTGCCATTGCCAAAGGATTGCCAGAAAGAGTCCCCGCTTGATAAACAGGACCATTAGGAGCTAAATAATCCATGATTTCTTTTCGACCACCAAAAGCACCAACTGGAAGACCTCCACCAATAACTTTACCTAGAGTTGTTAAATCTGGTTTAATTTTGTATATTTCTTGAGCACCCCCAAGTGAAACTCTAAAACCTGACATAACCTCATCAAAAATTAATATTGTTTTATTTTGGGTAGTTTTTTTTCGTATAAGCTTTAAAAAAGATTTATCTGCAGGAATGAAACCCATATTTCCTGCTATTGGTTCAATAATTACAGCTGCAAGATCATCCTTTACTTTATTGAATACTTTTAAAAACTCTTCTTTATTATTAAATTCACAACTCAATGTTTGTTTTGCTAATTCTTTTGGTATGCCTGGTGAATCAGGCAAACCAAAGGTTGTAACTCCAGAACCGGCCTTGATAAGTAAAGAATCTACATGACCGTGATAGCAACCATCAAATTTAATTATTTTATTCCTTTTTGTATAGCCTCTTGCAAGTCTAACAGCGCTCATTGTTGCCTCTGTTCCAGAATTCACCATTCTAATTTTTTTTATAGAAGGCATACATTTTTTTATAAGTTTTGCCGTCACCGATTCGATACTTGTTGGAGCTCCATAACTAGTTCCTA
>CABYNW010000006.1 GCA_902520495.1 uncultured SAR86 cluster bacterium
TACGACTTCACCCCAGTCATGAAGCACACCGTGGTAAACGCCCTCCCGAAGGTTAGACTATCTACTTCTGGTGCAATCCACTTCCATGGTGTGACGGGCGGTGTGTACAAGACCCGAGAACGTATTCACCGCGACATGCTGATTCGCGATTACTAGCGATTCCGACTTCATGGAGTCGAGTTGCAGACTCCAATCCGGACTACGAAGAACTTTCTAGGATTAGCACCACCTTGCGGCTTAGCGTCCGTCTGTATTCCCCATTGTAGCACGTGTGTAGCCCTACTCGTAAGGGCCATGATGACTTGACGTCGTCCTCACCTTCCTCCGGTTTATCACCGGCAGTCCCCTTATAGTTCCCGACCGAATCGCTGGCAAATAAGGGTAAGGGTTGCGCTCGTTATCCGACTTAACGGAACATCTCACGACACGAGCTGACGACAGCCATGCAGCACCTGTATCTTGGCTCCAAAAGGCACACTCTCATTACAAGAGCTTCCAAGTATGTCAAGAGTAGGTAAGGTTTTTCGCGTTGCATCGAATTAAACCACATGCTCCACCGCTTGTGCGGGTCCCCGTCAATTCATTTGAGTTTTAGCCTTGCGGCCGTACTCCCCAGGCGGACAACTTAAAACGTTAGCTGCGCCACTGAAAGACATTGTCTCCCAACAGCTAGTTGTCATCGTTTACGGCGTGGACTACCAGGGTATCTAATCCTGTTCGCTACCCACGCTTTCGCACCTCAGTGTCAGTACAGATCCAGGAGGCCGCCTTCGCCACTGGTATTCTTCATAATATCTACGCATTCCACCGCTACACTATGAATTCTACCTCCCTCTATCGTACTCTAGTGAGTTAGTTTTGGATGCAGTTCCTAGGTTGAGCCCAGGGCTTTCACATCCAACTTAACAAACCACCTACGCGCGCTTTACGCCCAGTAATTCCGATTAACGCTTGCACCTTCCGTATTACCGCGGCTGCTGGCACGGAATTAGCCGGTGCTTATTCTGCAGGTAACATCAGGGTTATAAGGTATTAACTTATAACTTTTTCTCCCTGCTTAAAGTGCTTTACAACCCTAGAGCCTTCTTCACACACGCGGTATGGCTGGATCAGGCTTGCGCCCATTGTCCAATATTCCCCACTGCTGCCTCCCGTAGGAGTCTGGGCCGTGTCTCAGTCCCAATGTGGCTGATCGTCCTCTCAGACCAGCTAAAGATCGTAGCCTTGGTGAGCCATTACCTCACCAACAAGCTAATCTTACGCAGGCTCATCTAATAGCGAAAGCTTCAAGAGAGGCCCTCTTTCTCCCTAAGGAGGTATACGGTATTAATCCGAGTTTCCTCGGGCTATCCCCTTCTACTAGGTAGATTCCTACGCGTTACTCACCCGTCCGCCGCTCTACTCATATCCGAAGATACTTTCTCGCACGACTTGCATGTGTTAAGCCTACCGCCAGCGTTCAATCTGAGCCATGATCAAACTCTTCAATTAATATCATGTCTGTTGATTTTTAAATAAAAATCTAAATTTTATCTCGTATTTTGAACACCCACACGAGTAACCAAATATTTTAAAGAACAACCGACTCCATGGACGGGAAACGTATTCTAACGGAGATATGTTTAAGAAGATAGCTTTTTATTTAATAATTTTAATTAATTTTTTTCTTTATCAACAAGCTTCTCTGAATTAAGAAATTTCATCTTAGATCTTAATTCTTTTCCAACCTTTTCAATTTGATGATCTTGAGTAGATTGTCTATTGATTTTCATAAAAGGTCCGCCTGATCCATCATTACTTTGACGACAATCATCTAAAAATTCATTAGCAAAATCACCTGATTGAATGTTATTAAGAATTTCTTTCATTGCTCCCTTCGTCTCATCTGTAATAATTTTAGGGCCGCTAAGGTAATCGCCATACTCGGCTGTATTAGAAATAGAGTAATGCATATTAGCAATACCACCTTCTTGTATGAGATCGGTAATCAACTTTGTTTCATGTAAACATTCAAAATATGCCATTTCGGGACTATAGCCAGCTTCAACTAGTGTCTCAAAACCAGCTTTAATTAATGCGGTCATACCACCACATAAAACTGCTTGTTCTCCGAATAGATCAGTTTCAGTTTCTTCTTTAAAAGAGGTTTCTAGAACACCTGCTCTAGTACCACCATTCGCTTTTGCATAGGATAGTGCTATGTCTTTTGCTGAATATTCTTTGCCATGAATAGAGTCATGATAGATGGCTATTAATGATGGAACGCCTCCACCTTTTTTATATGTGCTCCTAACAGTATGTCCAGGTCCCTTAGGCGCAATCATGATTACGCTGTTAGTTTCTTCAGTAATTATCTTCTTGAAATGAATATTAAAACCATGAGCAAAAGCAAGTATTGCATCTTTTTTTAAATTTGGTTTTATGCTTTTTTCAAATATTCCTTTTTGAAATTCATCTGGAGCAAGCATCATAACCAAATCAGCATTTGGAATTGATTCTTCAACAGTCATTACATTTAAATCTGCATCAATGGCTTTATCCCATGATGATGAACCATTTCTGAGAGCAACAGTTACATTTACTCCTGAATCCTTAAGATTATTTGCATGAGCATGGCCTTGTGATCCATATCCTACAATTGTTACATTTAGGTTTTTTATGAGCTCTATATTGGCATCATCGTCATAATAAATTTTCATCTCTTAGAATCCCCTTTAAATATGTACTCTCATTATCACTAATAGCAATTACTTCTATTAATTTATTTATTTGTCTTAAAATTTGTCTCATTAGGGCATCCCCCACTGTAGTTTTAATTATAAGGCGTGAAACCTCACCTTTAGAGAACTTTATATTCAATTCATCTTCAATGAATTTATAAGGTACAAAGTCTTCTACAGGGTCTACATGCAAACTATCAATGTTGTAACCTCTTTGATGAAACAAGCCAACTACTCGAGCTAAGGCTCCAGGTTTATTTTCCATAATTAAGGTAAGTTGTCTTTCTATCATGTTTTATTTCCCTTAGATAGCCACATATCTTTTAAACTTCCGTTAGGTGCAACCAACATTGGATAAACATGTTCATTAGGGTCAACAAAGATATCAACAAAAACTAGTTTATCTTTTATTGAAAAAGCTTTTTCAATCCCATTTTTTAATTCGGAGTTTTTTGTAATCTTAATTCCTACATGACCATACGATTCAACCAAGCTTTTAAAGTCTGGCAATGAATCCTCATAGCTAATTGATGAATGTCTTCCATCGTAATTCATGTCCTGCCATTGTTTAACCATACCTAAAGATAAATTATTAATATTGAATATCTTAATTGGTAATTTATATTGAGAACAAGTTGAGAGCTCTTGAATACACATCTGTATACTTCCTTCTCCGGTAATACATACCACTTCTTCATTAGGATAAGCAAGCTTTACTCCCATAGCTGAAGGCAATCCAAAACCCATAGTTCCAAGTCCACCTGAATTAATCCATTTTCTTGGTTCATCAAAATGATAATATTGTGCAGCAAACATTTGATGTTGCCCAACATCTGATGTAACAAATGCATCTCCTTTAGACGCTTGATAAATATGTTGCACTACTGCCTGAGGTAATATTGGTTTATCATCAGATGTATCTTTATAAAGATCATGATTAAGACCATGACTGTTTTTCCATTCAGCAATTTGAGCATGCCATTTTTGAATTTTAGTACTATCAATTTCAGCTGATCTTTTTTTAATTAATGAATTAATTGCTGTAAGTGAATTCTTGACCTGTCCAAAAACTGCAATATCAGCTTCTATAATTTTTGATACTGAAGAATGATCTACATCAAAATGTACTATTTGTGCATTAGGTGCAAATTTTTCAGGTGTGTTTGTAATTCTGTCATCGAACCTTGCTCCAATCGCAAGAATTAAATCAGCGTTATGCATTGCCATATTTGCTTGAAATGTTCCATGCATGCCAAGCATGCCTAAAAATTTTTCATCCGTTGCTGGATAGACTCCTAATCCCATGAGAGTATTTGTAACCGGTACATTTATGTAACTATTTAGCTCTTTCAATTCTTCAGAGGCATTGCTTGATATAGTCCCTCCACCTGCATATATAACTGGCTGATTGGCATTTAATATTGCTTCTACAACTCTCTCAATTTGCAAAGGATCAGGATCTAATGGTGGATTGTAAGATCTAATATTAACTTCTTTAGGATACTCAAAATCAAATAGGTTATCTGGGCTTGTTATATCCTTAGGTATGTCTATTACAACTGGTCCTTGCCTACCAGATGTTGCTATATGAAAAGCCTCTTTAACTATTTGAGCAATATTAGATTGATGATCTACAGTAAAACTATGTTTAACGATAGGTCTTGATATACCAATCATATCTGTTTCTTGAAAGGCATCAGTGCCAATTAAATGGCTCTGGACCTGTCCAGATATAACAATCATAGGTATTGAATCCATAAAAGCAGTGGCTATTCCTGTGATGGCGTTTGTTGCACCTGGTCCTGATGTCACCATAACCACTCCAGGTTTACCAGTTGCTCTTGCATATCCATCAGCTGCATGAGTAGCACCTTGTTCATGTCTAACAAGAATATGTTGCATTTCTTTTTGTTGAAAAATTGAATCATAGATATGCAGAGCAGCCCCACCGGGATACCCAAAAATATATTCAACTCCCTCATTTATAAGGGATTGAATTAACATATCATTTCCAGCTAACTTCATAATAAATTCCTAAGACAAAGGTTTATACAATAATCTTACTTATAAAAACAAGTTTTTTTCATATTTTTAAATATGTTTTTTAAACCTTTTAATTAAATTTTTCATGTCTTCATGCATTGGCACTTCAAAATTAAGTATCTCATTTGTATGTGGGTCTTCAAATGACAATCTATATGAATGTAAAGCCTGTCTAGGGAAATCTCTTATCACATCAACTAAATCACTTCGAGTTTCTTTAGCAATATGCTTTGAAGGGTTATATATTTTATCTCCAATAATAGGAAGCTTCTTGCTGCTTAAATGAACTCTTATTTGATGTGTTCTTCCAGTTTTGATTGAAATATCTAATAAAGAATAATTTTGAAAGCTTTCTTCTAATCTGACAAATGAAAATGCTTCTTTGCCATCAGGTCTTACTGCCATCTTAGTTCTATTGTTTTTATCTCTGCCAATTGGATCTGTGATTTCAAAGCTACCAATAATTTTACCTACCACAATTGCTTTATAATTTTTTTTAACTTTTCTTTCTTGAAGTAGTTGTACAAAGTAATTTCTAAACTTCTCAGTTTTAGCAATTAAAATAATTCCTGAAGTATCTTTATCGAGTCTATGGACAATTCCAGCTCGAGGAATGTTTCTTAATTCTGGAAATCTAAAAAGCAATCCATTCGCAAGAGTGCCGTCATGACATCCAGCACCAGGGTGCATTATTAAATTGCTTGGCTTATTAATAATTAGGTATTCATTTTCTTCCTTGATTACTTCAAAGTGTATTTCTTCTGGTTCCCAGGATGTTTTGATTTCCGATATAGGATTTATTTCGATCTCATCATCTGTATGGACTGTTTCTTTAGGAGATGCTAGCTCATTATTTAATAGGATCCTCCCCTCAATAATCCATTTTTTGAGTTGAGTTCTAGAAAAATCCTCAAAAATTATTGAAGAAGCCTTATCTAATCTCATGCCTGAAAACTCTTCAGATACTTTCTTTACTATTTGCATATGAACTTATTCAAAAAAAATTGTTCTAATTTTATGTTTTTAAAGACCAAAATGTAATTATGCAGGTAAAATAAATAATCAAATAATGGAAAATAAAATTTATTCTCAAAAATATAACATTTTAATGGTATTAATGGCTTCTATTTTAGTCGGATGCAATTCTGATGGCCCTGAAATTGAGCAGCCTGAAAAAATTTATTACGATCAAGCTCAAAAGAGAATGAATGCAAAAAATTACTTCGGTGCAATAGAGTCTCTTGAGGCAATAGAAAATAGATATCCATTTGGTGTATATGCTGAACAAGCTCAAGTAGAATTAATATATGCTCATTTCATGAATTCAGAAACTGAGGCATCGCATACAGCAGCTGAAAAATTTATTCGTCTTCATCCAAGGCATCCAAATATTGATTATGCATATTTCATGAAGGGACTTTCAAGTTACACAAGAGATAGAGAATTTTTAACTAGGGTTTCAGACACTGACTTGTCTAATAGAGATATTTCAGGTGCAAAAGAATCATTTGCAGAACTTACAGAATTCTTAACAAGATTTCCTGATAGTCAGTATGCGCCATATGCAAAACAAAGAAATGTATATCTAAGAAATATGATTGCAAAGAATGAGTTAGCTGCAGCAGACTATTACCTTACAATTGATGCTTATATTGCAGCAATAAGAAGAGCAAACTATGTCATTGAAAATATTCCAAATTCTAGTGAGAATTATAGAGCGCTTAAGGTTTTAGAAGTAAGCTATGATGCTCTTGGATACTCTAATTTACTTGATGATTTAAGAGTCGTAATAAATATTAACTATCCTGATCAGGAATCTATACAGAAGTCTCAACAAAAAAGCTGGTCATGGAATTTTTTAAATAATACAAAACCTAATAAATAATAATAAAGTGGTGTTATTAAAATTATTACCGCTATTAATACCTCTTCTTATATATCTCTTAACAAAAATGGCTAGAGCCTATGTAAGTAAAATTATATTTACCAAGCAAAATAGAAAGTCTGAACAAATGTTAAGCTGTTCAGTATGCGGAACTTATGTTCATGAGTCTCTAGTAATTAAAAAATATGGTAGCAGCTATTGTTCAAAAGGTTGTTCTAAGTCTTGATCTTCTTCAATAAAATGAACATTGCAGGGATATATAATAAAGCGGTCATTGTTGCTCCCAAAACGCCGATACTCATTCCCCAGGCTAAAGGCCTAAAGAAAATATTCGCAAAAATAAGTGGTAAGAATCCACCTAAAGTTGTTAAAGAAGTTGTAATAATATGTCTGGTTGATCTAATAACAACCTCAATTAAATCAGCCTTTGTCATTGCAATTTGATTAGCTTTTTCTTTGATATGAGATAGAACGATAATCGAATCATTTATTGAGAGACCTATTAAACCTAGAGCACCAACTGTTCCAATAAATCCATAATTTTGTTGACCAACTTTTAATCCTAAAAAAGAAAGTCCTACGGAAAAAATAGCTACAGATAAAATGATTGCCGTTTGCCTAAATGAATTTAATGCAAAAACTAAACCTATGGTAATTAACAAAATATAAATAATTGCCGATGAATATATTTGGGATTGAGATTGGCCCCTAGATTCAGCCTCACCACCAACTATTATTGAATACCCAGGTGGTAAATTCCTTTTAAATTCATTAAATTTTTCTTCTAAATATTGCTCTGTTTTATGTGGAAGTGTTCCTGTCCATATCCATCCTTCAACTTGATTGACTCTTTGGCTATTTCTTCTTGTAACATATGAAGTCGTTTTGTTAATTGTGGCTTCACCATAATTTCCAATAAAATCTATACCATTTTGGGTGGGTATAGATAGATAGCTAGTATCACCAATTATGTCTGAGGATTCTCTTATACCTTTAACCCTAATTGGTATTTCTTTGTTTGAGTCAAGCATGGAACTTACAATAATTCCATTATTTTCAGCATATAATTCATTCACAAGAAGTTCAGTATTTTTACCAGATAGTGAAACATTAGAACTATTAAATTCAAATTCTATATTGGTATTTGAATAGCCTGCTAAAGATTTCGTATGGCTAACGTCTGGCGCATCATTGATAATTAACTCTAATTCTGAACCAATAGCTCTTAAAACATTTTCATCATCACCAATAATAGAATATTGGATATCAGAAAATACTGGAGGTCCCGATTGAAAACTATCGACAAAAATAATCAGATCAGAATTTTTGGCAACCAACATTTTTGAAAGCTCTGGTAAATTATCAATCATTTCAAAATAATCTTTTGCAAATAAGACTGCTTGTGCATGATTATTGGCGCCATTTTTCTCTTCACCACCAACAATATTCATTAGCACCCTGGGCATCCATCTTCCTATAAACCAATAATCTCTATCTAATTCAATAAGATTGCTATCAATTATCTGTTGTCTTAATTCTTGAACTCTTTCTAGTGTTTTAGTTGAAGATGAATTTGTAGGCAACTCTATATGTATGCGGAACATATCTCTATCATTTGCTGGAAAGAAATCTTTTGGAATTGTGCTAAATAACAAAAAACCAAGCATGGGCAAAGAAATTGAAATTAATATTGCACGTCTTGGAACATCAAAAGCCCAAGTAAGAAATTCTCTATATTTTTTGAGAATTTTTTCATTCTTATACCCCTCTTCATGAACATTTATATTGGCAAAATATGGAATACGCTCCATATAACTCATCAAAACTGGAACCATTATTAATGCTAACAATAATGACGAAATAATTGACATGATAACTGTTAGAGCCATCCCGCCCACAAATTCAATACTAGAGCCCTCTCCGGTAACTATAGGCATAAAGGCAAAAACAGTTGTTGCAGTTGCAGCAGCTAATGGGGTTGAGATATGAACTAATGTTTGATTAATAGATTCTCTTATTGAGAGTCCAATTGATCTTCTATATTTGTAGTCTTCAACAACTATAATTCCATTATCAATTAATAAACCTAGGGCAATAATTATTCCAGTAATAGATGTCTGATGAAGAGGTAGATCTATTAATCTGCAACCAAGTAAAACAAGTGAAACTGAAAATGGCAAAATAGCAGTTACTATTATTCCTGGTCTAATTCCTAAAAAAAAGAAACTTAGGCTTAATACAAAAAAAGATGCTAATGAAAAGCTCTTAATCAGCTCACCAAATTTACTAGAAACGTATATAGACTCATCATATATTCGCTCTATTTGAAATTCTTCTGGCAATGTTTGTCGCATATCATCAACTTGATCATCTACGTTTTCTACATATTCAAAAACTCTTTGAGAGAAAGAGCCTGTAGCAGATACTGATATAACCCTTCTGCCGTTATATAAAAATATATCCTCAATTGGATTTGCTGGTTGCATGGAAACTTCAGCAATATCTTGAAGTCTGATGATTTCTGATTGATTTATTACCTTTACTGGTATCTCGCCAATCTTTTGTGGGCTGGTAATATTATCTTTTAATCTTATTAAAAATTCTGAATATTCATCAGAAACTACTCCAATAGGCTTCTTATTATCGTAGGACCTAATTGCTAAACTAATTTCTTGATATGTTAATCCCAAAGATGACATTTTTGCTGAATCAACTTCAACAACTATTTCTTCTTCTGCTTCACCATATATAGCTGTTTTTTCTGTTCCTGGAACAGAACTTAATTTTTTTTGAAGTTGTTGCGCTAGCCTAGACATCATAATGATTGGTTCACTGCCTTCGCCTTTCCAATCAATAATATATTCAACTGTTATGGGAGGACCTGATGACCTTTCAAGCAACATTGTTGTTTCATCAGGCATCTCTATTTGATCAATTTTATTTTGAACTTTTGACCATACTTCTTCTATTAATGCTGGCGGAACACTTTGACGTAATTCAACAACCGTTTCAGAAAAACCTTGAGTTATTACAGATGATAGATCTTCAATATCAAGCTCAACAATTTCTCTTAATTTATTTTCAAGATTATCAACAACTTGAGTTTCTATTCTCTCTGGCGTAGCTCCAGGATAAGAAATCGTAACAGTTGCCCATCTCTCAGCCAGCTCTGGATTCTCTTGAATTGGTAATGTGAAAACTGAAGAAATTCCAGATAGCAATATAAAGGCTAGAGTTAAAAAGAGAATTCTTGGTCTATCAAGAAAAATGCTTATAAATTTCATCTTCTCTAATTAATTTTTTTACCTTCAATAATTTTAGATGCTCCACCCAAAACCACTAAATCACCATTCTTTATAGTGCCACTAACAAAAGCATAGTCATTTTCAAAGTAAACTATTTCAACAATATCTCTAACAACAATATTGTTACTGTCTATTGTGTAGATCGTCCATAAACCTTGATCTGATTGAGAGAGAGATTTTAAAGGAACCCAAGTACCTTTTGCTTGTTTAGAAATTTTTAATTGCAGATTTGCTATTGAACCTGGATTAAAGAATTCACTAAATTTAAATATTGCCAATCTGCTATTTGAGCCACCTGGAGACATTGGTGCTAACTTTGAAAAAGTTGCCTTTACTATTTCTCCATCAAACTTAAAATTATATTTTTCTTCAAGCTGCATATCTTGTAAATAGATAACAGGTACAGAAATATGTGCTTCAACAAAATTTGAATCAATGATCTCAAGTATAGGGATTCCTGAGTTGATTACTGTACCTGTATCTAAAAATCTATTTTGAATAACTCCATTAAAAGGAGAAATAAGACTGGTTTGCTCTAATTTAACTTTATAAAACTCATATTGAGATTCTGCAATAATAAAGTCTGATTTAGCTTTATCTAAATCTTGTATCGATATATGCCCTTGTTTTCTTAGGTCTTCAAATCTTTCTAAAATTTGTTTGGAAAGATCATAACTAGCTTTTGCTTGATTAACTTGCGCAAGAGCTTCTCTATCATCTAATTTTGCAAGTATCTCGCCTTCATTAACTGAATCACCAACGTCCACATTAATCTTTTTTATCTTCCCTGGTATTTCAAAAGCCAATTTTGATTGCTCTATTGGAAGAAGTTTACCGGGGAACTCTTTAGTAATTGAATAAGAATTTAGGATTTTTACTTCCAGAACTTCTATAGAAGAAACCTTTGACGGAAAAATAAATCCAATTAAAAGTAAATATTTAAAATTTGACATTTTTTTATAAAAATCCTAATGTATGCAGTGTAAACATTAATGGATTATGTAAGCAGTGTCAACATTGTGATAATAAAATGAAAACATATCATCACGGAAATCTTAAAGAAGAGCTTGTAAAGATTGCATGCAGGTTATGCGAAAAAGATGGATATAACAAACTAAGTATTAGATCTTTAGCAAAAGAAAGTAAAGTTTCGCAAACTGCACCATATAGACATTTTAAAACAAAAGAAGATCTTTATGCAGCGGTTGTGAAAGAGGGTTTTGATAAGCTCAATAAAGAAATGTCATCTATAGAATCTAAGAATCCAAAAAATTATCTTATTAATTGTGGGAAGTCGTATATTAATTTCGGCCTTAAAAATTCAAACACATATGACCTAATGTTTGGAACCGCTGTTAAAAATTATGCAGACCATCCTGAGCTTAATGATTCAGCAAATAACTTATTTCAAATCTTATTATCCAGCTTTAAAAAGTTATCTGATGATGATGATGAGATAGTCGCTTTTAAATGTATAACTTTATGGTCTATGGTTCATGGATTAGTTGGAATTATTAGAAAAGTAAACATTGCTGGTGATGGAAATAAAAATGGCCCAATGCCATTTGCCAATCAAATATCAAAAAATCTCGATTTCCACTTAGATAAGGTTATAACAGGTCTGATTGAAACTAGCTAATCTGATAATCTTATCGGTATTCTCCATCAACATAGGTCAATGTTGAAATATCATTAGAATAATTTGCATCCTTAACAAGCCCAACAACAATAGTATGGGTATGGTATGAAGTAAGTTTATCCACTTTGCAGAAAATATTTGCTTGAGCATTTCTTAAATATGGAATTTGTTCAATATCCCAATTATCATCTTTGAATCTTTCTTCATATCTATCTTCATCTGAGCATATATTTGATAGTCCCTCTTGATTCTTATTTAATAAATTGATGCAAAATTTTGAATCAATTTTTAAGGTATCATGAATTCTTGAAGACTTGTTTATACAAATTAATAAGCTTGGTGGATCCATTGATATAGATGTTACAGAAGAAACAGTGATTGCATTGGGGTCTCCATTTTCATCTTTGTTAGACATAATGCTTACAGAATAAATATATCGCCGCATTGCTAGTCTAAAATTATCTTGAATACTCATAGTATGAATTATACTTAAAGAAAAATATTATAGATGAAAAATAATATCAGAATAACTGGAGGGAAACTTAAAGGTAACAAAATTTCTTTTGACTTTAAGAGCTCTCTTAGACCAACATCAAGCAAATTAAGAGAAGTCTTATTTAATTGGCTACAATTTGAAATACAAGATTATCAATGTCTAGACTTATTTGCTGGAACAGGTGCTCTTGGTATTGAAGCTATATCAAGAGGTGCTGAAAAAACAGTTTTCATTGAATCAAACAAAAAAAACTATATAGCACTCAAGAAATCTATCTCAGAACTTAATTTAAATACTCAATCTATGGTGCTATTTAAAAATGGTATAGCTTGGATAAAAGAGAATGACCTATCTGTTTTTGATTTGATTTTTCTTGATCCCCCATTTGATAATAATTATGAAACAAAGGTACTGGAAATACTTTGTAAGAATAAAGATTTAAAATCTTCATGTAAAATCTATATCGAGTTTAGTAAATTTTCTGAAATAAAATTATCTAATTCATTTGAAATACTAAAAGAAAAAGCAATTGGTGATGTTAAGGCGTTATTGGTGAAAATAAAATGACAATAAAAGTAGGATCAAGAAAATCGAAACTAGCACTCAAGCAAGTTGAAATTGTTATGAGGCATTTAGAAATAGATGATTATGAGGTTGTTAAATTTTCTACCGAAGGTGATAAGAAGAGTGAAATGGGTTATACGCAATTTGATAAACTAAATTTTGTAGAAGATATTGAGAATAAATTACTTTCAAAAGATATTGATATTGCAGTTCATTCAGCAAAAGATATGCCAGCTGAACTTAATCTTAATCTTGATAATTATTTTATAAGCGATCACAAGGATGGTGGATATGAAGATTTAGAAATAATGAATAAAGATATTCTAATTTTTAGAAGCGACATAGAGCCAGTCTTTAAAAAAGATATGAGACTTGGCACATCTAGCCTAAGAAGACAAATGCAAGCTAAATTTGAATTGGGTGCAAAAAATATCGGCAATCTTAATGGAAATATTGATACCAGAATAGATAAATTAGAAGGTGGTGAATTTGATTGTATTATTCTTGCATACGCTGGATGTAGTAGGCTGGACTTTATAGAAAGCAGGGATGATTATTGTGACTTTGGTAAAATAAATGCGATACCACTATACGATCATTTAACTCCAACTGGTCAAGGTATGCTTTGCATGCAAAAAAATAAAGACTTTATGTTGCCGGATTCAGAATGGTTAGAAGCTACATTAAACACAGCTGTTACCTCGGCTTCAGATATAAATCTAAGTAATATTAGTTTAACAAATAGATTTCTTAAAGAAATAGGTGCTGATTGTCATTCTTCATTAGCTGTTTCTGCTATTGGTGAACTTTCTGAAAATTTCAACTATTCAGAAATTAATTGCATCATATATGGAAAAAGTAGAAGTTATTTTCTGCATGCTAAGGGAAATAAAGGTGAGGATGGGCATAAAGGTGAGGATCAAGTTTTACAAGATGTCTTAAAAGAATTTTATAATGTGGGGGGGGAGGATCTGTTAAATGAACATAATTGATACCAGAGCTTCCGATTTCCAGATATATTCAAAAGAAAGCTCTATTAAAAACATACCATTATACAAATTCAAGACCATTGAATATAAATTATTATCAGAGGACTATACCGATATAGTTTTTCAAAGCATTGCTGCTGTTAAATTCTTTCAACATCATCATATATTAAATAAAAATAATATTTACTCTATGGGGAGAGCTACATACCAATCCTTATTAGAAAAAGGTTTTGAATCTACAAATCCTGAAATTCCAGGATCAGCTGGGCTTATTAAAGTTATTGAAAATAGAATTAAGTCAGGAAAGTTTCTCATAGTTAAAGGCAGAGATGGGTTAGATGAGATATTCAACTATCTTAAGAATAAGAAAGTTGAGGCTGACCAAGTCTGTTGCTATAAAAGAATAAAATTTGATAATTATGATGATCTCAAGGAGGATTATTTTTTAGCAGATGCAATAATTTTTCCAAGCACATTGGCTGTTAAGATATTTTTTAAAGAAATTTATTTAAATGAAACTAAAGCTAAGTTCTTTGGTATATCCAATAGAATTGTTGCGTCCATTGAAAATTTAGGTTTTGAGGGAGTATTAATAGATTATTTTTCAAATGATATTGCAAAAGAAATTAAAAATTCTATTTAGATTTCTTCCCGCTTCCGTTTTTCATTGAGCTGAAAAACTCATCATTAGTCTTAAAGGTTTTAATTCTGTCAATGAGGAATTGAATTGCTTGAGCATCTTCCATCTCATCAAGAATTTTTCTTAACACCCACATTCTTTGCAGCTCTTCATCAGTAGTAAGCAGATCTTCTCTTCGAGTTCCTGATCTTCTTATATTTATCGCCGGATAGATTCTTTTTTCAGCGATTTTTCTTTCAAGATGAATTTCCATATTACCTGTGCCCTTGAATTCTTCATAAATCACTTCATCCATTTTAGAACCAGTCTCAACTAAAGCAGTAGCAAGAATAGTTAAGCTTCCGCCCTCTTCTAAATTTCTAGCTGCTCCAAAGAATCTCTTTGGTCTTTCAAGAGCATTTGAATCTACACCACCGCTTAGGATTTTTCCTGAGGCAGGTTGAACGGAGTTATAAGCTCTTCCTAATCGAGTTATTGAATCTAATAAAATAACAACATCTTTTTTATGCTCTACTAACCTTTTAGCTTTTTCTATAACCATATTCGCAACTTGCACATGTCGTGTTGGAGGTTCATCAAATGTACTTGCTACAACCTCTCCTTTAACAGTTCTAGACATATCTGTAACTTCTTCAGGCCTTTCATCTATCAAAAGAACAATTAGCTCAACTTCTGGATTATTACTTTTTATTGAATGCGCAATACTTTGTAGCATTAAAGTCTTACCTGCTTTAGGTGGAGATACAATCAAACCTCTTTGGCCTTTCCCTATTGGTGCAATTAAATCAATTATTCGTGATGATAGATCTTCATTTGAACCACTACCTTGCTCCAGCATTAATCTTTCATTTGGAAATAAAGGTGTTAAGTTTTCAAAAAGAATTTTATTTTTTGTTTTTGCTGGCTCTTCACCGTTGATAGTATCAACCTGAATAAGGGCGAAATACCTTTCTTTGTCTTTTGGAGTTCTTATTTTACCTGCAACAGAATCACCTTTTCTTAGACCAAACTTTCTAATTTGACTTGGTGATACATAAATATCATCTTCACCTGCACAATAAGACCCTTGAGGTGATCTCAAAAAACCAAAACCATCATTAAGTATTTCTAAAACACCGCCGCCAAAGATATCTATTCCTTCAGAAGCCTTATGTTTAAATATACGAAAAATTATTTCTTGTTTTTTTAATCTTCCAAGATCTTCTAGACCAAGCTCAGTTGCGATTTCAACTAGCTCGCTTATCGGTTTATCTTTAACTTCACTAAGATTCATAAAATAATTCCGTTTTGTTTAATTAGAAAAGATTGTAACTGGTAGGTTTTTTTTACTCTGGAAGCAAAATGATAACTCTCTTTTTTAAAAGATGCAAAGTTATATATAAAAATTAAACCTTAGATCTTATAAATTCATCAAGTTGCTGTTTAGTTAATGCGCCTATTTCCGTCCCTATGTTCTCCGCATTTGAAAAAATCATTAATGTTGGAATTGATCTAATGCCATATTCTGCTGCAGTATCTCTATTAGAATCAATATCCATTTTACATACTTTAATCTTGTCTTTAAATTCTTCTGCAGCCTCTTCGACAAGAGGAGCTAGTTGTTTGCAAGGTCCACACCATTCTGCCCAAAAGTCTACCAAAACTGGTACTTCAGAATTAATGACCTCGTTTACAAAATCTTCTTTATTTTGAACTTCTACAACATTACTCATATTTTTTTCATCTCCTTGGATATTTCTTTAGCAGCGTATGAAAGAATAGCGTCTGCTCCTGCTCTTTTAATACTAATTATGGATTCTAGCATAACCCCTGTATCAAGCCAGCCTTCATTAATCGCAAGTTTAAGCATGCTGTACTCTCCACTTACTTGATATGCAAAAGTTGGTATCCTAAAATTTTCTTTTATTGCATGAATAATATCTAAATATGGCATTGCAGGTTTAATCATAACGATATCAGCTCCTTCATTTATATCCATAGCAACTTCGTGAAGAGCTTCTTCTTTGTTTTTTGCAGACATCTGATAAGAAGACTTTGATGATTTTCCTAGATTTGATGATGACCCTACTGCATCTCTAAATGGGCCATAAAATTTAGAATTGTATTTAGCAGCATAGGATAACAAAATTGTATCTTTATGATCATTGTCTTCAAGAGCTTTTCTTATCAAACCAATCCTTCCATCCATCATGTCAGATGGGGCGATAATATCCGCACCTGCGCCAGCCAAAATCAAAGATTGATCTATTAATATTTTAATAGTCTCATCATTATCAACCTCATCATTAATGACAACTCCATCGTGGCCATGATCAGTATATGGATCAAGTGCAACATCTGCTATGAGAACAATATCAGGGAATTGTTTCTTGATTGTCTTAATAGAATTTGAAATGAAATTATTACTATTCACAGCCTGGCTACCTTTGCTATCTTTATTTATCGAATCTATTACAGGGAAAACTGCTATTGAGTTTATTCCTGAATTTTTAATATCTTCAATTTCTTTTATAGCATTATCAATTCCATGTCTAAAAATGTTAGGCATTGAATCAATTGCTTCTGAACCATCAAAATTCTCTTTAATAAAGACAGGTTGAATTAAATCATTTGAGCTTAAATTTGTTTCGGATACCAGATCTATTAAACTACTATTTCTTCTCAACCTTCTTAGTCTTGTATTGGGAAATTTTCTATCAATAAACATTTTAATCAGTTATTGCTCCTAAGCTTGCTGATTGCACACTTTTTGCATACTTAGATAAAACTCCTTTTTCAGGAATCTTTGTAGGATTACTCCAATTTGATTTTCTTTTTTCTATTTCACCTTCATCAACTTTTAAAGTTAGTTGGTTGATATTTGCATCAATTAATATGCTGTCTCCATTTTCAATTAATGCAATAAGGCCACCATCTGCAGCTTCAGGAGAAATATGTCCAACAACAAATCCATGGGTTCCTCCAGAAAATCTACCATCAGTAATGAAAGCAACCTTATCACCTAGTCCAAGTCCCATAATTGCAGAAGTTGGTTTCAGCATTTCTCTCATACCAGGGCCGCCTTTTGGTCCCTCATATCTTATTACTACAACATCACCTTCATTGATTTGATTGTTTAGTATTGCATCCACGCCTTCTTCTTCAGAATTGAAAACCTTGGCTTTACCTTCAAAAGAAACTCCCTCTTTTCCAGTAATTTTTGCAACTGCACCATCTTTTGCTAGATTGCCATATAGGATTCTTAGATGACTGTCTTTCTTAATAGGGTTCTCAAAATCTTTTATAATTTCATTATTTGGATAGGAGGGAATATCTACCAGATTCTCTCTTAAAGTGTTGCCCGTTACCGTTATGCAATCACCATTAAGTAACTCTTTTTCTAGTAAAGTTTTCATTAAAGGTTGAATTCCTCCCGACGCATTAAGCTCAGACATATAATGACTTCCAAAAGGTTTGAGATCGGCTAAAACAGGTGTTCTTTTTCCAATCTCAGTGAAATCATCCAAAGAAAGCTTGACTCCAATAGAGTGCGCCATAGCCAATAAATGAAGAACTGCATTTGTTGAGCCGCCTAAAGCAATAACTATTGTAATTGCATTTTCAAAAGCTTCTTTAGTCATGATGTCAGATGGTTTTATATCTTTATCTAATAAATGCATTATTGCAGTTCCTGCATCAATACAATCTTGATTCTTAGATGATGAAACAGCATCTTGACTGCTACTTCCTGGGAGGCTCATGCCTAATGCCTCAATTGCAGAAGCCATAGTATTGGCAGTATACATGCCTCCACATGAGCCTGGACCCTCAACAGATATTTCTTCAAAATGAATTAATTCTTCTTCATCAATAGTTCCTTTTGAAAATTCTCCGACCTTTTCTGAAACAGTAACATAGTCAGTATTCTCTTTACTTGGTTTAATAGATCCTCCATATATAAATATTGAGGGTCTATTTAGCCTTGCCATCCCTATGAGGCAACCAGGCATATTTTTATCACAACCGCCTATAGTGATTAGTCCATCATAACCAAGACAACCAACGACAGTTTCAATTGAGTCTGCAATAACTTCTCTAGAGACTAGTGAATACTTCATGCCTTGTGTGCCCATTGAAATACCATCTGAGACAGTAATAGTATTAAATAAAACTCCTTTTCCGCCAGAGGAATTAACTGAATCTTCAACAACTTCTGAAAGTTTATTTAAATGCATATTGCACGGAGTTACTTTAGCGCCCGTTGAAGCAACACCTACAAGAGGCTTTGAGAAATCTTCTGTTGTAAAGCCAACACCTCGAAGCATGGAACGAGATGCAGCTTGATTTGGTCCATCAATTAGATCTTTGGAGTATTTTCTTGAACTCATTTCTTAAAACATTTTTTCAATCGGATGCGTATCTTAACGCAGCTGAAAGTAATTTTTTAGTATATTTTTCTTTTGGGTAATCAAAAACCTCATTTGAAAGACCAGATTCTACTATTTTCCCATCTTTCATAACAAAAATATAATCTGACATAGACCTAATAACTTTTAAATCATGGCTGATAAAGAGATAGGTTAATTTATATTCGTCCTGAATATCTTTTAATAAGTTTATTACCTGTATCTGTATTGATCGATCAAGTGCCGAAGTTGGTTCATCTAAAATCATAAAAGCAGGATTCATTATTAATGATCTGGCTATTGCAATTCTTTGTCTTTGTCCACCAGAAAATTCATGCGGGTATTTATTTTTTGCATTAAGATCAATGCCAACATCTGTAAGAACTTTATCGATCCTTTTCTGTGTTTCCGTTTTTGATAATTTAAAATGCACTCCTAAACCCTCTCCAACAATTTCTCCAACTGTCATTCTTGGTGATAATGAACCATAGGGATCTTGAAAAACTATTTGTATATGTTTTTTAATTTCTTTTGATGAGTCTTTAATTTGTTTTCCATTAAAACTAATTTCTCCTTCGAAATTAGTAAGATTTGCTATTGCTTTCCCTAATGTTGACTTGCCAGATCCTGATTCACCTACCAGACCTATAGTTGTATTCTTATATATCTTTAAAGAGGTATCTTTTACTGCGTGGAACCTATTTTTCTTTAAAAAATTAAAACTTGGCATATCGTAATAAACATTTAGATTATTTATCTCAATAAGCGAATCCTCATTATTATTGATATCTAATTTTGGCTGAGGCTCGGCGCTTAATAATTTTTGAGTATAGGTGTGTTGAGGGTTTTCAAAAACATTTTCAGTATTTCCAGCCTCAACTATCTTCCCATTTTGCATTACGCAAACCTGATCTGAAAACTCTTTAACCAAACCTAAATCATGTGTAATAAATAAAATAGACATTCCTAAATCTTTTTTTAATTTTGACATAAGATCAAGTATTTGGGCTTGTATAGTTACATCTAATGCTGTTGTAGGTTCATCTGCGATTAATAGTTTTGGTTTATTTACCAAGGCCATTGCTATCATTATTCTTTGTCTTTGGCCTCCCGATAACTCATGAGGATATGAATTAAATCTTCTTATTACATCATCAATTTCAACCAATTTCATTAGCTCGATTGCTTCATCTTTAGCTTCTTTTTTTGAAGAATTTGTATGTAAAAGAACTGATTCAGTTATTTGATCGCCAACCCTATGATATGGATTCAGCGAAGTCATTGGTTCCTGAAAAACCATTGAAATTATATTGCCTCTTATTGATAGAAGTTCATTCTTTGAGGCATTAATAATTTGTTTTTCGTTAAATTTGATAGATGAATGTTTCGAGTATGTTGCTTGTGGAATTGGCAAAAGTTGCATGATCGACATTGCTGTGACTGATTTACCAGAACCTGATTCTCCTACCAGTGCTAAAGTTTTATTAGTTTTAATATCAAAACTAATATCATCTACAGCTCTAAAAAAGCCATCCCTAACTTTGAAATTGATGCTTAAATTTCGCACTTCAACAATATTTTTCATAGTATTTTTTTATATTCTGATAAAAAATCATTTACTGCTTTTTTTGCAGCTTTCAACCGAGTCATTGATGCAAAACCATGAAACAATGATGGGTAATGTAATTGTTTCACAGAAGTACCACTTTCATAAAGTAAAAAAGCATAATTTTCAGCTTCATCAGATAAAGGATCAAAACCAGCTGTAACTATAATTGTTTCTGGTAATTTTACTGATTTTTTGTGTAGCAATAAATTGAAGGTGTTCATTAATTCATCTTTTTTGTTAGATTGAAATTTTTTCCAAAACCAATGCATTGCTTTTTTTGTTAGCAAATAATCCTCTTTAAATAATTCATGTGATTCATAATCACAACTTGGATCACACATAGGATATATCAAGAATTGACTATGAACATTTTCTTTATTTTCATTTGCTAAATGATGGGTTATTGAAGCTGCGAGGTGAGCTCCAGCACTATCACCGCATAAACTTATATTTTTAATATTTATTCCACAGCTTTCAAGCCAGTCTATTGCTTTCATTCCCTCATTTAATGCATAAGGAAATTTATATTCTGGTGATAAAGAATAATTTAAAGAATAAATTTTTGTTCTAAGCTTTTCTGAAAAATATGCAACAGTAGGATCATGGGTTTCTACAGAATTTAATACATATCCACCACCATGAAAAAATAGTATTACATTATCATTATCAGTTTTATAAGGAATATATTCTCTAATAAGAATGTCTTTACTTTCTCCAATCAGATGATCTTTTCTTTTTACAACTTTTTTTGTTTTTTTTGATAAATTTAAGTTTTTTCTTTTTGTCTCTATGAGTTCTCTTATTTTTGGAAGCTCTTCATCAGAAATCTCATGGATATCAAATTTAGGCATAAGTGATAAGAAAAATTTGGACTGAGTATCAAAAATAAATTTTCTTTTCACATCTTTATTTAAAAAAGATATTAGATTTAATAGCCATAAGGGCATTAAGAAAAAAAGATTTATTAAAAAATTTCTAATCATATTCAAACAATTATAATCAAAAGTATCACTTCACTTTACATTTGGTGAAGTTTATCCTACATATTAATGAAACAAGTATTATTAATAATTATTACAATTGTAACTAGCTTTGGAATGCTAGCTGAAAAAAGCGTCTTATTTCTAGAAGAAAATAATGGAATTGTTTCAGCAGAAGAGGCTTTTGATCTGAGCTTCCTTAAAAAAGATGGAAACATTATTGCTATATGGAATATCAAAGAAGATTGCTACTTGTATCAAAGTTCAATATCTGTAAAGCACAATGATAATGAAATTGGCTTTAAGAAGCTTGAAGGAAATGTTTTGGATCATGAGGATGAATTTTTTGGAAAAACAAAAATAATCAAAAATTCATATAAAATCTCTTTTAAATACATGCCTGAAAAAAAAGGAACAAAAATATACTATCAAGGATGCTCAGAAAAAGGTTTTTGTTATCCTGTTCAGAGCTTTAATATCAACTAAATTCTTATAATTATATCTAAAATCTGTTAAAATCTATTAAATGAACATATTAGTTTTAAATGGTCCCAACCTAAATTTGCTTGGCTTAAGAGAAGAAGATATTTATGGATCCGATTCACTTAAAGACATTGAAAACAGACTTAATATAATTGCTGAAAAAAATAATTGTAAATTATATTTCTATCAGAGCAACGCAGAGCATGAACTTATAGATGTAATACAAAGTTCATTAAATAAGGATATCGATGCAATTATTTTTAATCCTGCTGCATATACTCATACAAGTGTAGCTTTAAGAGATTCCTTGTTAGCAGTGAAGATTCCTTTTTTTGAAGTTCATATATCTGATGTTGAATCGAGAGAAGATTTTAGAAAAAAATCATATTTTAGTGATATAGCCGAAAAGGTTTTTAGTGGTCATGGAGTTAAAGGCTACGAACTTGCTTTAAATGAAGCATTAAATATAAATAGGTAAAATTATGGATATAAGAAAAATTAAAACGCTAATCGAAATGTTAGAAGAGTCAAATCTAAAAGAAATTGAAGTAAGTCAAGGAGATGAATCTGTAAGAATTTCTAAGCAATCTGATGATATCAAAGTTGATAAAGATAATAGTTCTCCAGATAAAATAGATTAGGTAAAGGCAAAATTTAGCCAAATCGAAAAGTAATAATAATGAGTTCAAATTATAAACCCCAATTAATTGAAAAAAATATTCAAGAAAGCTGGGATAAGCAAAATAAATATGTCACCAGGATAGACGATAGAGAAAAATATTATTGTTTATCAATGTTTCCATATCCGTCTGGAAAACTTCATATGGGACATGTTAGAAACTACACCATTGGGGATGTGATTTCTCGATATAAAAGAATGAAAAATTTTAATGTATTTCAGCCTATGGGGTGGGACGCATTTGGGCTACCAGCAGAAAATGCAGCTATTGCTAATAAAGTTAATCCAAAAGATTGGACAAGCCAAAATATAGAAAATATGAAAGTTCAACTTAAATCTCTTGGATTGAGTTATGACTGGTCAAGAGAACTAAGGACATGTGATCCAGATTATTATAAATGGGAACAAGTTATATTTAAAAAATTCTTTGATGCCGGTTTAGTATATCGAAAAAAATCCATGGTTAACTGGGATCCTGTTGACGAAACAGTTTTAGCAAATGAGCAGGTTATTGATGGAAAAGGTTGGAGATCTGGTGCCCAAGTAGAAATCAAAGAGATAGATCAATGGTTTATCAAAATCACCAAATATGCTGAAGAGCTTCTTGATTCACTAGAAACTCTTGATTGGCCAGAAAATGTTAAAACAATGCAAAAAAATTGGATTGGTAAATCTTATGGGGCAGAAATTAAATATAGGCTTGATGGCTCTAAAGATTTTTTAACAACTTTTTCTACTAGGCCTGATACTATATTTGGGGTTTCATTCTTAGCTATTTCTCCAAATCATAGTCTCGCAATCAAATTAGCAGAAAATAATAAAGAAATTTTTGATTTCTTAGAAAAATGTAAAGAAATAAAGGCTGCCGAAGCAGATATTGCAAAAGCAGATAAATTTGGAATAAATACAAATATAAATGTTATACACCCCCTGACAGGTGACAAAATTCCTATATGGATTGGAAATTTTGTTTTACTAGATTATGGAACTGGTGTTGTTATGGGAGTACCAGCTCATGACGCTAGAGATCATGAATTTGCAACAAAATATAAATTAGATATTAAACAGGTTATTGAAACAGATAATAATGAACTTCCAATTGTAGAAAAAGGAGAGCTTATAAATTCAGAAAATTTTAATGGAATATCATCTGATATTGCTTCAAAAAAAATTATAAATGAACTTATAAGATTAAAATTAGGTGAGGAGCTAATACAGTTTAGATTAAGAGATTGGGGAGTAAGTAGGCAAAGATATTGGGGATGTCCGATTCCCGTAACATATAAAGATAATGTCCCAAAAGTTATAGATGAGATTGATATGCCGGTTGAACTTCCAAAATTAAAAGAAGACTCACTCCCAATCCCATTAAGTCAAAATAAAGACTTCATAGAAATCAGTGAGAATCTAAAAAGAGAGGGTGATACTTTTGATACCTTTATGGACTCATCATGGTACTATGCAAGATTCACATCATCTAACAACAATACAGAAATATTTGATGAAAATACTAGATACTGGCTCCCAGTAGATCTTTATATTGGTGGAATCGAACACGCTATCTTACATCTTTTATATTCAAGATTCTTTCATAAAGCATTAAGAGACATTGGTTTGGTTGAGGGCGATGAGCCATTCAAGAGATTATTGACTCAAGGAATGGTTCTAAAAGATGGCGCCAAGATGTCAAAATCAAAAGGAAATACAGTTGATCCTCAATCATATATTGAAAAATATGGAGCTGATACAGTAAGGCTATATATGATGTTCACCTCTCCTCCAGAACAAAGTCTTGAATGGAGCGAATCATCTGTAGAGGGATCTGCTAGATTCTTAAAGAAAGTATGGAATTTAGTAAATAAAAGAAAATACAACAACCTCGATGATCAATTTAAGTTCTCTGAAGATGAACTTGCTGTAAGAAGAAAATCTCATGCAACATTAAAAAAAGTAGAGAATGATTACGAAGTAAGATTTTCTTTTAATACTGCAATTGCTGCAATTATGGAACTACTTAATTTTATACCTGAAGACTTTAAATATGCTGAGGCTTCTAAATCAAAAAAGTATTGCCTTGATGAAGCTATATTATTTATATTACAGATGCTATTTCCAATTGCGCCCCATATATGTGAACATTTATGGAAAGAGTTTTACGAAGAAGATTCTGATATCGAAGCTTCATGGCCAAAGGTAAATGAAAGTTTATTGGAGGTGGAGGAATTTGAGTTAATCATTCAGGTTAATGGAAAGGTAAGAGGTAGGGTTAAGATACATAAAAGCGCTGAGCAAGAAGAAGTTAAAAATATTGCGATAAATGTTGAAAACGTGAAAAATTTTATAAACAGTTCAGAGATTAAGAAAACTATATACGTTAAAGATAAACTTATTAATTTCGTAATCTAAGCTCTTATTCTTAATTTCTAATATACTAATTATCAAATGATACAAAAAATAAACTTTATCGTTCTTTTAATGGCATTAATGTGCATTCAAGGCTGTGCATTAAATGAATATCAAAAAATAAAAATTAATGATAATAGCTATTTAGTAACTTTTGATTCTGGTATCCCTAAATCACTTCAAACTAAAGTTAATTCAACGTTAAAAATGAAAATTGATAATCAAAAAAGTGAGAATATTAAAATTTCTATTAGTAATTACATATCTAAGCAATATGACATATATTCAGGCGAATCGTTGAGATCCTTAGAAAGTGAAATTAAGGCATCTATCAACTTATCAATGAACAATAATAATAAAATTGTGAATAAAACTTTAATGAGCATGAAAAGATTTGGTTCAGTAGAATTGAACCCTCTTGCTGAACAAGAGATGATTGATTTTATTGAAAATGAAATTCTAGAAGACTTGTTTAATCAAATAATTTTAGAGGTGAATCTAGTTGATATGTGACGCAGGCTCTTTAAAAAAATATATTGATAAATCCCCTCAAATATTTTTTGTATTCGGTCCAGAAATTGTTTTAAAAAATAATTCTTCAGACCTGATCAAACAATTTTATACAGAAAAGGGATTTACAGAGAGAAAAACTATTTTTGAAAAAGATTTCAAGAACATAGAAAAACTAATAATTGAAAATGCTGGAGGTTCTTTGTTTGGCTCAAAAACAATAATAGAAATATTTCATAATGGTGGAAAAGTTCCCAAAGACATTACAAATATATTTGAAATCTTAAATATAGAAAAAATGAAGAATATAGTTATTGTAATAAGGTCCGGATTAGAAAAAATTAATCAAAAAACAAAATGGGTTAAAAAAATGAATGCCTTAGCATTGATTATCCAATGCACAAAACTAAAATCTTTTGAAGAAAAAATTTGGGTGAAAAATCAGTTAGATTTCATGAGTGAAAAAAATGCAAAAGAATATACTGAAAGAATTACAGACATATATTCTGGAAATCTAATTGCCCAGAACAACGAGATTAGTATTCTAAAACTAACATATTCTGAAGACAGAAATGATCAAGATATTGGATCAGATAATGCTGAATTTTTACCATATCACTTAGAAGATAAGATAATAGAATTGAATACTGATTATGCTTTAAGAATTGCAAAATCTATAAAAAAGAATGATGACCATTATGGTCCACTGTTAGTGTTTATTATAGGAAAAATAATTACTACTTCAGTTAGTTGTCATCAAAATAAAAATACTAGTCTTGAAAAAGCTGGAATCTGGAAAAATAAAATACCAGCCTACATGAACTTTATAAAAAAAAATACACTTAAAAAAATGATGCCTCTTCAGAAAAAGGTATACGAGCTAGATTTGGCATCAAAGGGTTTGGCAGGAATTACAAAAGATCAGTTCTGGCAAGAAATCGATAATATGATTATTGATTTAACTACCACTTAAAAACTTTTCAACGAATATTTGTTCACATTTCTGAAAAAGAATGTGATCCTCAATAAGATTAGTTTCTAGATTTAAAATATCTATAACCTGAGCCAGTCCTTTTGTAGAGCTTGTAAGCCAAATAGATTTAGCGTCTTTTATTTCATTTATATCAAAATCACCCTCTTCAACTTTTATACCTAAATTTTTTATTTCATTTATAAGTAACTCTCTTGTAATACCAGGTAAAATATTATTTGATAAAGCCGGGGTGAAGACCGTGTCTTCATTTGCAAAAAAAACATTTGATGCACCGCCCTCTGTAAGGATATTATTTTTATGCATAATTACTTCATCACAGCCATGACTATTTGCATCGTTCATACTTAAAACATTTCCGAGCAAGGATGTGGATTTAATATCGCATCTTTGCCATCTCAAATCCTCACAAATCATTACTTTTAATTTTTGAGACTTAAAGGCATGGTCAACCACATATCCAAATGTTTCAACAGAAAGTGAATCATCAAAAATATGGGATCGAATAAGATCAACTCCCCTAGATACTTGATAATAAACATAGCCATTAATTAACTTACTTCTAGAAATTAAATCGCATATTTCTTTAGATGTTTTTTCCATATCTAAGGATAAATTTAATGCATCACAACTTTTTTCTAATCTATTAATGTGATTTTCAAAAGCTATCAAGTTAGAGTTACAAAAAGGTATTACCTCATAGACGCTATCAGAAAAAGTATAAGCTCTGCTCAAGGGTGATATTTTTATTTCGTCAAGATAACTAAATATGCTGTTATAAACAGCAAAGATTTTATCCATTTTAAGAAATTCCAAATATACCCATAACCCAAAGAATAAATCTAGACCATAATCTTCCAAAGAAACCTTTTGCTTCTACTTCCTCTAAGGCGACGAGCTCAGAGGTTAAAACTATATTGTCGTTGCTAATAATCTCAAGAGTTCCTATTTCTTGTCCTTTTGAAATAGGTGCTTGAATATTATTTTTAATATTATAGTTAACCTTGAGATCTTTAAAGCTCGTTCTTGGTAAAGTGATTGAAATATCTTGAGAGACGCCAAGGCTTATAGTATCTATTTTGCCTCCCCAAACTTTAGATGATGTATATTTTTTATTAGCTTCAAAATATTTTTGAGTCGCATAATTTCTAAAGCCGAATTCGAGCAATCTTTGTGTGTCTGAAAAACGACTATTCGCATTATCACTGCCAGCAACTACTGTTATTAGTCTCATATTTGCTCGTTTTGCTGAACCAATTAAACAATATCCAGCAGATGAGGTATGGCCGGTTTTTACTCCATCTGAAGTTTCATCTCTCCACAATAATTTATTTCTATTATATTTATTTCCAGATATCCCTCCATATTCAAATTCTTTCTCTTTAAACAATAAATAAATATCAGGGAAGTTAGTTATAAACTTAGAAGTGAGTAGAGCTAAATCACTTGCAGAGGTCAAATGGCCTTCGTTAGGCAATCCAGTAGAATTTACAAAATAAGTGCTTTGCATTCCTATTGCGCCTGCATAAGAGTTCATAAGATCCACAAAACCATCTTCGCTTCCACCAACATACTCTGCAATTGCTACAGAAGCATCATTACCAGATTGAATCATTATTCCTTTAAGGAGATCCAAAACAGTTACTTTTTTACCAACTTCAATAAACATTTTAGCGCCGCCCATCTTCCATGCTTTTTCACTAATTAAAACTTCATCATCTAAGCTAATAAGATTATTATTAATTTGGTCTGCTACAACGTAGGCAGTCATCACCTTTGTCATACTTGCAGGCTCAATGAGTCCATCAGAGTTAGATTCTGCTATTACTGTATTGGTATTTGGATCAATCAATATATAGCTTTTTAAATTAAGTTCAGGGGCATTTGGAACAAAGCTCTGACTTAAAATAAAATTAGATGATATCAAAGCTAATAATAATATTTTTTTCATTTTTTAAACTCTTCTGATAAATAATACACTGACATTGCATAAACATCACTAATATTATATTTAGCTATAGCGCGAAAATTGTCATCTCCAATAAAATGAAATTCTTCTCCATTCTCGATAAATGTTAATGGAATGAACTGTGTTAAAGATTCATGAGGTTTATAGAATTTTCTTACATTGTTTGGATCAGTTTTAGTTACAATGCTTCCTTCTCTTTTCCAACCATGAACTTTTAGATAATTAGCAATACTACCAATGGCGTCATCGACAGAATTAAATAAATCTACATACCCATCTCCATCATAATCAATTGCATATGCACGATAGCTTGATGATATGAATTGTGCGTAACCCATAGCTCCAGCATAGGAGCCTTTAGTTTTAAGAATATCTAAATTATTCTCTCTTGTTAGAAGAAAAAATTCTATAAGCTCACTCCTAAAAAATTTAGATCTCCTAGGATCATCAAAACCTAATGTGGTTAGACTATCTATTACTCTATAGCTTCCTTTATTGCTTCCAAAATTTGTTTCAACTCCTAAGATAGCTGTTATGACTTCCTTAGGGACACCAAAATCTTGTTCAGCTCTTTCTAAAGTATCAATGTTTTCATTTAAAAATTTCTTGCCATCTTTTATTCTTTTTTTCTTTATAAAGATAGCCTTATAGTCATCCCAAGTTTTTGTCTTTTCGGCTGGTTTTGCTACTGATCTAAGCATTTCATCTCTTCTTTCAGCATTCTTTAATACTTCAATAACATAAGATTCTTTAAATCCATGTTCATTTACAAGCTCATTTATAACATCTTTGCTTTTAATGTGATTTGAATAGTCAGCATGAATATCAAAACTAAATAGCACTAACATGAATAAAGATATGTTACGAGAGACTGAATAAATATTTTTTTTATTTTTCATATTAATATAACGTTGTGGAAGCTGATTTGTTACAAAGTAATAATTCTTCATTTTTGCATAAGTTTTTTATGTGTAGCCATAGAAATTATAATACCAAATGCTATGTAAAATGATAACAAAGATGATCCTCCTTTGCTTATAAATGGAAGAGGCATACCCACTACTGGGATTATGCCAACAACCATTGATAAATTTATAAATATTGTAGAAATAAACAACAGACTAAGTCCTCCAATTGTTAATCTACAAAATCTATCTCTGGCATTAATAGCTAAATAAAAACATCTAAGCATAATAAAGAAGAAAATGCATAACAAAATACAGGCTCCAATAAAGCCAAATTCTTCTGCTATAACTGAAAAAATAAAATCTGTTTCGGTTTCAGGTAAAAAATCTAGATGGGCTTGTGATCCAGATCCATATCCCTTACCTTGTATCCCTCCAGAACCAATTGCAATTTTGGATTGAGTGATATTCCATCCAGATCCATATGGATCTGCTGTTGGATCTAATAAAGTAATGATCCTTTGTCTTTGGAAGGGTTCTAAGAAATTATTCCAAATAAAAGGAAGGGATAAAATAAGAATACTTAAAGATGCTCCGATAAATTTCCAACTTAGACCAGCTAAAAATAATATGTAAAGCCCTGCTATCAGTATAACCAAACTAGTGCCTAAATCAGGCTGAATTCTAACTAAATTAACTATGACAAAAATAACAACCATACTGATTGATGTATTCAATAAGCTTATTGGAAGTGGTTTATCATATAAATAAGCTGCTAAAAAAACAGGTAATGCTATTTTGACAATCTCTGAGGGTTGCAATGTAAAAAATCCTAAATCTAACCATCTTTTTGCACCATTTACTTCTTTGCCAAAAAGAATAGTTAATAGTATTAATAAAATAGAGAGTATTAAAAAAAATAAAGCATTATTTTTATAAAAATCTGGGTCTATTTGACTTAATGCAAACATAAGAATTAATCCAAGTATCACAAAAAAAGATTGTTTAATAATGGTCTCGATATTCCCTTGAGAGGCGCTATAAAGAAATAATAATCCCATTAGCGATAACAAAGTTATAGATATAAAAAGATATTGATCAAAATAGACCTTTGATTTAAATATTTTTAAAAACCTATTCACTATTTATCAAACTATTTAAGACCTCGATAGCGACTGGTCCTGCAACAGATCCGCCACTTTCTCCATTTTCAATGACTACGCTAATTGCATATTTTGGATTTGGCATAGGCGCAAAAGCAATAATTATTGCGTGGTCCCTTTGGCCTTCAACTTTTCTGATTATCTTGTAGTCTTCTTTCGTTTCAGTACTAACAAGCTCAACAGTTCCAGATTTAGCTGCAACTTTATAACTTTTTAAATTTTTTAATCTTCCTGCTGTTCCTTTTGGATTGTCTATAACTCCAATCATACTATTATGAATATTATCCCAATCTTGATCTTTAAGATTATTACTTATAAAAATATCTTTTTTTGGTGGGTTAGCATCTTGAATAAAAGAAAATCTATCTAGTTTTCCTTTTTTTGCCAAAAATGCAGAATAATAGGCAAGCTGAATCGGTGTCGCACTCAAGTATCCCTGACCAACGCCCATGTTAACAGTATCTCCTTTAAACCATCCGAAATTAAGTGTATTCATTTTCCATTCTGGATCAGGCAACAATCCTTTATCAGGAATAAAACAGTCCATGCAAATATTTTTTCCAAAACCAAAATTAGATAAGTGTTCAACTAATTTTTCTATTTCTGAGTTATATGCCAACGAAAAAAAGAAAGTATTCGAACTTTCAATGATTGCATTCATAAGATTAATTGTCCCATGACCACCCTTTTTCCAACCTCTATAAACCCTTTTATCCTCTGGCAGAATAAAAAAACCCGGGTCATCAATAGTATATTCCCAATCAATTATCTTATTTTCTATTCCATACAATCCAATTGCAGGTTTAATAGTTGAGGCTGGTGAATACCTTCCCTGACCAGCTCTATCAAAAAAAGGTTTATCTTTATCATTTAATAATTTACTAAATTCTTTGGATGACATTCCATTTGTAATTTTATTGATTGGAAATGAGGGCGAACTAATGTAAGTGACTATGGCGCCTGTATCTATTTCTACAGCAACTACTGCCCCCCTTCTACCATCTATTTTTTCATAAGCGACTTTCTGACTATTTAAATCAAGAGAGGTATATAAATTCTCTCCATCCCTAGCTGGAATCTCTTCTAACTCATCTAGCAATTTTCCAGATGCATCTACCTCATAGATCTTTTTACCAAAATACCCTCTCAGTCTTTTATCATAAACTTTTTCAAGCCCTGTCTTTCCCTCCAAATAACCGTTTGAATATTTAAAGATGGTTTCTTTAGGGCTAAGATTTTGTTCGTTAAGTATCTCTTCTAAATTATCATCACTTAAACCACCAACATATCCAATTGAATGAGAAAATAATCCTGAATAAATACTTTCTCTAGAATATCTTTCATCAATAAAAGTGTTTGGAAACTTATATCTTCTGGTTTCAAACTTAGCAATTTCCTCCGCGCTAAGATTTTTCTTTAAGATGAGCTCTCTATTTAGCTTAGCTTTTCTTTTAAAATTTTCTTTTACAAATAAAATATCTTCCTCAGATATATTTATTAAGACTTGTATCTTAGAAATATGCTCATCAATATTATTTATCTTTGAAGGATTTAGTATTAAATTATAACTAGGTTTGTTGTTTACTATGATCTTTCCATTTCTGTCATAAATAATTCCCCTTCTTGGCTGGATGAGTATTTCTCTTGTCTTATTTTTTAAAGAAGCAAGTTCATAGTCCGTATAGCTTGAAACTTGAAGAGAAAATGTTCGAAATAAAAAAAATGAAAATAACAGTCCAAAAAATAAATAAACTACAGTTAATCTATTAGAGAAATTCTTTTTTTCTTGAGTTCTTTGGTTCAGATCAATCATTTGTGATAAGGCATGTTATTAATTATTGAATGGGCTCTATATATTTGTTCCACTAATAATAATCTAAATATTCTATGTGGGAATGTTAATTTTGAAGCAGAGAAGACTTTATTTGATTTTTGTTTAACCTTTTCTGATAATCCAAACGAGCCTCCAATTACAAAAACAATCTTAGGCTTTGATCTTTGGCAATCTAAAATAAAGCTGCTGAAGTTTTTACTATTTATAATTTCTCCTCCAGAGTCCCAAGAAATAACATAATCATCCTTTAAAACCTTAGAAAGAATTAAGTCTGATTCCCGTTCAAGTATTTCATTTAATGAGTAACTAGGATTTTGTTGACTTTTTAAATTTACAAATTCAATAGTTAGATTCTTTGGTAATTGCTTGGTATAGAATTCAATGCCTTTTGATTCCCATTGATTAGGTTTATTTCCAATTGTAATAACCTTAATCAACATTAGTTAAGTTTCTTTAAGAAACTGCTCTCACTCCAGAGTCCTTCTAGATCATAAAAATCTCTTTGATCTTGTTTCATTATATTAACCACAACATCGCCACAATCTACAAGTATCCATCCGGACTCAATCTCACCTTCAACACCAATAACATTGATATTATTTTTTTTAAGATTTTCTACTAACTTCTCAGATACAGCAGCAGCATGCCTATTTGAATTTGCGGTTACTATTATTATCTCATCTGCAAAAGAAGATATGCCTTTGACATTTATAGAAAGAGTATCTTTGGCCTTGCTTTCAATTAGGCTTAAGTTACAAATTTGAGAGAGATTTTTCTTCGACAAAATTAAGTTAATATTATCAATATAATAGTAGTTGATATACTAAATCATAATTATTAAAAGGGTAAGTAATTTTGGAAATAAACTTTATTGAAATATCTAATAATTTTTTATTAACTTATAAGATATACATATTTTGGCTTGGGACGATTTCTTTTTTTATTTTTATTTTTAGTTTAATTAGCATTAAATGGCTTGCAGCCCAAATTCCAACTAATTATTTTATTGATAGGGATGACTCAGAATTTAAAAAAACATATCCATTTTTATGGTTAATATCTATTATTATTAAAAATTTAATTGGGTACACCTTAATTTTTGGCGGCGTTCTTATGTTAATTCTTCCTGGACAAGGTTTATTTACAATATTTATTGGATTGATATTAAGCAATTATCCAGGAAAGTATCGTTTAGAAAGAAAACTTATTGCTATCCCTAGTATTTTAAAAACAGTAAATTGGCTAAGAAAGAAATCTAATAAAGATCCTCTTGAAATATAAATTTTTTAATTTGATGATATCTCATCGATATACTTTGAAAGAATAGAAAATCTTTGTGATGCATCAAATGCTTCCAATAAACTTTGCTTATGAGACCATGGTATTGGTATTAGTCCTGCCAAGTGGTATGCAACAGAGTCTGCAGAATTAAAATCAACATTTATAGGTAAATCTGCCACTCTGGGATGCCTAATAAGTTGAGAGAGAATATTAGAAATTTCTGGAAACTCAGCTAATAAGGCCTGATCATCTACTTCAGGATCAACTATCGGATTTGTTTGAGCTATATTGAGTCCATCTTCTAATTTAACTATATTTTTAATAGATACTTTGTTTAAAGATTTTACATTAATTACAAGCAAGCCATTTGGTAAATTATTAAAATCTACTATTTCAACATAGGTTCCCTGTTCTGAAATTTCATAATCATCTTTATCAGATAATTTTTTTTGAAAGGTTATTACAAATCCATGATTATTTTTCATACAATTTTTAACCATGTCTATATATCTTGGTTCAAAAATCTGAAGGTTTTGAACTGTTCCTGGTAAAGCAACAATTCCTAAAGGGAAAATGGGTAGATTATTTTTTTTCAATGTAGCTTAATATTGGTTGAATAAATTTTTGACTATCTTTGTTAGTCATTATCAGAATAATATCATAATCAAAAATTATTTCCCTAAGCTTTGAGATAAGAGATTCGTGAGAATTATAAGCACTCTTGTGCTGATAGACTTTCTCATGATCAAGTAAAAGTATTTCATCAAGAAACTTGAATGAATCTAATAGATTTTCTTTGTGATATCCTGATGACATTGTATTGGAGCCAAGTTCCACAATCCCTAATATTTTTTTGTTAGGATATTTAGCTCTAATTGCTCCTGTTGAAAAATTAATTGCAGTTGGATGATGTGCGAAGTCATCATATATTTTAATATTTGGAAATTCGGCCACTACTTCTAACCTTCGCATTACTCCCTTAAAAGTTTTTAGAGATTCGATTGCATCATTAATCGAAATTCCATCAAGTCTAGCTGCAAGGATTGCTGAGATATAATTTCTAAAATTATGCTCGCCTATCAATGGTAAATCTTGGAGTGAGAATTTTTTATCAACTACTAAAAGCTCCATTGAAGAAAAGTTAGCTTTAATTGAATCAGAATTAATAATCGTTTTTGTACACCAAATACCACTTTTGACAACTTCATGACTGTGATAATCATCCTTAAAGTAAATAACATTTCCCGTACTTGGAATAATTTTAATTAAATGATGGAATTGTTTTTTTATAGCATTAACATCTTCAAAGATATCTGCATGATCGAACTCAATATTATTTATAACTAAATTTAACGGAGAATAATGAATAAATTTTGAGCGTTTATCGAAAAAAGCAGAATCGTATTCATCTGCTTCGATAACAAACGATTTGTCTGTTCCAAGTTTAGCAGAGCAATCAAAGTTTTTTGAAATACCTCCAATTAAAAATCCAATATCTTTTCCTTGATCCTTTAAGATATGGGCAAGCATATAAGACGTTGTAGTTTTTCCATGAGTTCCAGATACAGCATAAACATTTCTATTTTTAAGTTCCTTTCCAAGCATTTCTGGGCCTGAGACAAATGGAAGTTTTTTATCTAATATTTCTTCAACAGATTCATTTCCTCGAGATAATGCATTGCCAATTACATAAAGATCGGCATCTGGTAAAAGATCTTTTTGGTAACCATGAATAGTTTTAATGCCTAGCTTTTCAAGATAATCTGACATTGGTGGATAATATTGAATATCCGATCCAGATACTTCATGTCCTGATTCCATAAGTATTTGTGCCAAGCCCGCCATAAAGGTTCCGCAAACACCTAGGATATGTATTCTCATATTAGTTATAATACGATACTTGAATTTTATTCAAAGTATAAAGCGGGGAAATAATGAAAAAAAATGCTTTTTATGCCCAATCTGGAGGAGTAACCTCAGTAATAAATGCTACTGCTGCTGCATTAATCTTAGAAGCAAAAAAACATAAAGATAAAATTGGGAAGATTTATGCAGGAAAAAATGGAATACTTGGTGCATTAAGAGAAGAGCTTATTGATACTTCAAAAGAGAGCATTACTGCAATTGAATCTTTAAAATCTCGAGCTGGTGGAGTATTTGGATCATGCAGATTAAAGCTTAAAGATTTTAATGAAAACAAAAAAGAATACGAAAGATTGGTTGATGTCTTTAAGGCACATAATATAGGTTATTTTTTCTACAACGGTGGTAACGATTCTGCTGATACCGCCTATAAGGTTTCTCAAATTAGTAATGCGTTAAGCTACCCAATCAAATGCATTGCTATACCAAAAACTGTTGATAATGATTTAGCAGTAACTGATTGCTGTCCTGGCTTTGGTTCCGCAGCTAAGTACATTGCAACGTCAACTTTAGAAGCCTCTTTAGATGTTGAATCTATGTCAGAAACCTCAACTAAGGTTTTTATTCTTGAGGTCATGGGGCGTCATGCTGGATGGATGGCTGCTTCTTCTGCGTTAGCTAGAACATCAAGAAATAATGCGCCGCATATTATTCTTTTTCCAGAGGTTAAATTTAATCAACAAAAATTCTTAAAGAAAATAAAAGATGTTGTGAAAAAAAATGGATATTGCGTAATAGTAGCATCTGAAGGTGTTAAAAATTCTAAAGGAAAGTTTCTAGCAGAATCAGATACAAAAGATGCTTTTGGTCATACTCAGCTTGGAGGCGTAGCTCCATACTTATCATCATTGATTACCAAAAAATTAAAACTAAAAAATCATTGGGCTGTTTCAGATTATCTTCAAAGAAGTGCAAGACACATTGCATCAAGAACAGATCTTCTTCATGCTGAAGCAGTTGGAATTCATGCTATCAAGTATGCAATTCAAGGTCTGAATGGTGTTATGCCAGTAATTATTAGGGGTGAAGGAGCTAAGTACTCCTGGAAAATAAAACCTGCTCCATTGTCAAAAATAGCTAATGTAGAAAAAAAATTACCTAAAGCCTTTATCACAAAAGATGGTTTTGATGTAAATGCAAAGGCTATCAAATATTTACAACCATTGATTTTAGGTGAAGCTTATCCGAAATTTTATAATGGGGTTCCAAAACTAGAACAATTAAAACTTATTGAAGTAAAGAAAAAACTTCCCGAATGGAAGTTTTAATAGGCTTTTAAATTTAAATCTTCAATAATACTTTTAATCTCTTCTTTTAATATCTTTTTATCATCTTCATTTAAAAAATCACCAATGTTTATATCTTTGCCCTTAGATCTAAAGCTTAATCTAATTGAGTCGTCACTTTTCTTTTTTATATTAAAAAGTGTAAAAGTTCTAAATTCTTCCCATGAGTATTCGGCTTTATTAATGCCCTTCTCAACCCTTACAATATCTTGAGAAAGATATATCTTTTCTTTATTGCTGCTCCATCTAAAACTTAAATAAAATGCTGTAAATAGAATTATCAATTCAAGTCCGGCAAATGGAAGTATTAAAACTGCCCCAAAGAAATAGAAAATTATTCCAATTCCACCACATAATAGGGTGATGCTTGATAAAAAAATGACTCTATATATACCAACCAATGAACTATTTGGGCTTAAGGATATAAGATATTCAGAATCATTAACTTTTTGAATTGTTACCAACTTTGAATAGCTCCTATCTAAATATTACTTATCTTTGGGTGTATTTACTTCTTCTGAAAGCCTTTCGATATTGATTAGCTTTCCAACTTTCTTTCCTCTCTTGGCTCTAGAAAGAACATATTCAGACCAGTCTTTTGGTTTTAGTGTAACTGATCTCTTTCCAACTTCAATTTTTAAAGAGCTATCAATTGCTAAAAGTTGAGCATGAGCCATAAACTCCTCACCTGCTGCTAATTTGTCTTTTGGTATATTAATAATTTTGTTCCCTTTTCCTTTTCCAAGATTTGGTAATTCCACAATCTCAAATATTAGCAGCTTGCCAATGTTTGAAACAGCTGCTATGTGAGTATGGTCATCTCTTACAGGAATAGCCTTTAACATTTCAGCATTTTCAGGTAATTTCATAAAAGCTCTTCCAGTTTTCTTATTTGAAGTCATATTTTCATAATATGCAATATATCCATAACCTCCTGAATTCATTATCAAAAACCTATCTTTATCATTTCCTATAACAGATGAGATGAACTGAACGCCTGAGTCAGCATTAAGTCTTCCAGTTATTGGTTCACCCATTCCTCTTGCTGAAGGAAGTGAATGACTGGGTATTGAATATGCTTTTCCATTTGAATCTAGGAATACTGCGAGCTGATTGCTTTTACCTCTTGCAAAATCTTGTAAAGAATCATCTCCTCTATATGAGAGTGATTCAGGATCAATTTCGTGCCCTTTTGCACTTCTTATCCATCCAGCTTTTGAAAGAACAACAGTTATAGACTCAGTAACTATGGTCTCTTCCTCAGAGAATACCTTTGCATTAGAAGACTCTATAATTGGAGACCTTCTTTCTTCTCCAAATTTTTCTTTTATTTCAATCAGTTCATTCTTAATCAATGTCTTTAATCTTGTCTTAGATTTAAGAATTTTTTCTATGTCGCTTTGTTCGTTAACAAGTCCATCTCTCTCATTTTGTATTTTTATTTGTTCTAGTTTTGCTAATTGCCTTAATTTAATTTCAAGAATTGCGTTTGCTTGAATATCAGATAATTTAAATACTTTTATAAGATCTTTTTTCGGTTCATCAGACTTTCTGATGATTCTGATAACTTTATCTATATCAATAAAAATAGTTAATAGTCCTTCAAGAACATGAAGCCTATCATTTACTTGGTCAAGTCTGTGTTCAAGCTTTCTTTTAACGGTATCTTTTCTAAAAACTATCCATTCTTTTAATAAATCTACTAATTCAAATACCTTTGGACCACCTTTTAAAGAAATAAGATTCATATTCATTCTGTAAGACTTTTGAAGATCGGTTGATGCAAAAAGATGATTCATTAGATCTTCGGCATTAACTCTATTGGATTTAAGGGTTATAACAAGCCTTATAGGAAATTCATGATCTCCTTCATCAGTTAAATCAACAACCATTGGTAATTTTTTATTAAGCATCTGTTCAGCTATTTGCTCTAAGATCTTTGATCCAGAAGCCTGATAAGGCAATGCATTAATAATTATTTGAGTTTTCTCTTGTTTCCAGTTAGCCTGAATTTTAAAGCCTCCTCTTCCAGTTAAATACATTTCTTCTAGCTCCTCATTACTAGCTATTATTTGTGATTCATTAGAGAAATCTGGGCCTTTTATTATTTTTAAAATGTCTTTCAGTTCAGATTTTGGCTTTTCTAATATACGTATAGTTGCATCAATAACCTCATTAATGTTGTGAGAAGGAATGTCTGTTGCCATTCCAACTGCAATTCCTGAAGTTCCATTTAACAGAATTGTTGGTATTTTTGATGGGAATATTACTGGTTCCAAAAGCGAGCCATCGAAATTTGGTTGCCAATCAACAGTTCCGGACTTTAATTCAGAAATTAGTAAATTTGCAAAATCTGTTAATTTTGATTCTGTGTACCTCATGGCTGCAAAAGATTTAGGATCATCTTGAGACCCCCAGTTGCCCTGACCATCTACTAATGGGTATTTAAATGAAAAATTTTGTGCCATTAAAACCATAGCCTCATATGCAGCACTGTCTCCATGAGGATGAAATTTTCCAATCACATCTCCAACAGTTCTTGCAGATTTCTTATATTTTGAAGAGGCATCCAAACCTAATTCAGACATTGCATATAAGATTCTTCTTTGCACAGGCTTTAATCCGTCTCCAATATTTGGAAGCGCGCGATCAAGAATTACATACATTGCATAATTAAGATAAGACTCTTCAGCATATTTCTTGAGACTTATTGAATTTATTGGATCTTTTGCCATTTTTAAACTCTCACTAATGAGCCTTTCTTCTCAAGCCATTCTTTTCTTGCTGGTGCATTCTTCTTTGAAAGAAGAAGGTCCATCATTGCATTTGCATTATCTGTTGCCGATATTGATAACCTCACAAGCTGTCTGGTTTGGGGATCCATGACAGTCTCTCTTAATTGAGAAGGATTCATCTCACCCAAACCTTTAAATCTTTGAATATTGATTTTCGGTTTACCCTTTCTATTTTTGAAGTCTTTCACAATCTTATCTTTTTGAGTTTCATCTAAAGCATATAAAACTTCTTTTCCACAATCTATTCTATATAAAGGAGGCATTGCTATAAAAATTCTTCCCTCTTGAACAAGACTTTTAAAATGCCTTAAAAATAATGCGCAAAGTAATGTAGCTATATGCAGGCCATCTGAATCTGCATCAGCAAGAATGCATATTTTTCCATATCTCAGTGAAGCAATATCTGAGTTTCCAGGTAAAACTCCGATAGCGGTAGAAAGATTTTTTATTTCTTGAGATTTAATAATCTCACTACTTTCTAAATCCCATGTGTTAAGTATTTTTCCTCTAAGTGGCATTATTGCTTGAAAAGATCTTTCCCTTGCTTGCTTAGCTGATCCTCCAGCTGAATCACCCTCCACCAAAAATAATTCTGTTTCATTTAAATCTTCACTATTACAATCTGATAATTTTCCTGGTAATGCTGGGCCTTTAAAGGTTTTCTTTCTTTCAACAGTACTTGAAGCTTTTACTCTTGCCTGAGCAGAAGTGATTGCAAGCTCAGCTATCCTCTCCCCCTCTTCTGTGTGTTTATTAAACCAAATGCTTAAAATGTCTTTGGTTGAGGTACTTACAAATGACATATGATCCTTTGAATCTAGTCTCTCTTTTGTTTGTCCAGCAAATTGAGGATTTTGCATTTTTGAAGAAACAACAAATATAGCGTTTGTTATAACATCTTCTGCATTCAGTTTAAGACCTTTGGGTAGAAGACTTCTATAATCACAAAACTCTTTTAAAGCCTCTAAAAGACCAGACTTAAATCCATTTAAATGAGACCCGCCAAGCGTGGTAGGAATTAAGTTTACATAAGTTTCATCAAGCTTATTTTTTGAAGGTTTGTTTGACCAATTAATTACAAATTCTACCTCTTGTTCTTTTGAATCTTTTGAAGATAATATTGAATCTTCAAGAATTAAATCAATATCTTTTGAAGCATCTTCTAGATAGCTTTTTAAGCCATCTTCATAAAACCATTTAATTTTTTCCTTCTTTTTTTCATGATGAAAATCTATTGTCAATCCAGGACACAAAACTGCTTTAGCTTTTAACAGATGCTTGAGGTTTTTTAAATCAATCTGATCCGACTCGAAATATTTTTTATTTGGTTTAAACTTTATTGAAGTTCCGTTATTTCTCACCCCAACATCTCCAACAGCTTCTAATTCACTTATCTTATCTCCATTTTTAAAATGCATCTTGTACTCTTTAGAATCTCTTTTTATATTAACTTGAAGAGATGCTGATAAAGCATTTACAACCGATACACCTACACCATGCAATCCTCCAGAAAAACTATACTCATCACCGGAAAACTTAGCACCTGCATGTAATTTGCATAAAATTAATTCAACTCCGCTTACCTTATGCTCAGGATGAATATCAACAGGCATACCTCTTCCATCATCACTTACTTTTATGTAACCATCTTTTTCAATTTTTATCTTTATATTTGAGCAATACCCAGCTATAGCCTCATCAACTGAGTTATCTAGGACTTCTTGTATTAAATGATTTGGGCATGACGTGTCTGTATACATACCAGGCCTTTTTTTAACAGGATCTAAACCAGAAAGAACTTCTATTGCTTTTGAGTCGTATGTATTCTTGGCCAATCTAATTTGCCTTATGAATTAATCTATAAAAACTTTTTTTAAGATAGTCTTTCATAAAAATTTCTCAATATCATATTCATTCTACTCTAAACAATTAAGTAAAGATGTATTATTTAAGCTTTTTAAACAAATTTATAGTCTCATGTATATTATAATCTTATGCGAATACTATAATGTTTACACTGCACACATTAAATGGGTTAGAATGTACTTATGAAAATTAATTTTTACAAAAAATTTCTTGTGATTCTTATTTCCTGTTCGCCCTTATCTTCTGAAAATATTCTTGAGATATATAATGAAGCATTAGAGAATGATCCAACATACAAGTCTGCAGAATATTCATATCTTGCAGATAAACAGATTATTGTTCAAGGAAGAGCCGCCCTTCTTCCAAGCATAACTCTAAGTGGGTCAACTAACTGGAATGAGTATTATCAAAATGATGTTTTGCAACAAGAATATAATTCATTTTCAAAATCAGCTAGAGTTACTCAACCATTATTTCGGCTAGATACCTGGTTCAATTTTAAAAGATCAAAATCGCTTACAAATGCTGCAGAAGCAGATTTTGCATATGAGCAACAGAATCTTTTATTAAGAACAGCTGAGTTATATTTTGGAGTATTAAGAGCAATAGATAATTTAAATGCTGCTATATCTGAAGAAAAAGCAATAAAGAAACAATTAGATCAAGCTCAACAAAGATATGAAGTTGGTTTATCAGCCATAACCGGAGTTCAAGAAGCTCAGCTTGCATATGATTTAAGTAAGGCTTCTAGAATAAATACAGAAGGTAATTTATTTTCTGCGAGAGAGGCCTTAAATGCACTAATTGGAAGAGAAATTTTTTCATTAGATGAATTAGGAGAGGAGTTAAATGTTTCATCCCCATATCCAAATTCAAAAGAAGAATGGGTTGAATTAGCTTTAAAAAATAACTACCAATTAAAAGCTTCATATCTTAGAAAAGATGCAGCCAAAAATAATGCAAGAAATGCTGCTTCTAATCATCTTCCAAAGATTGATATTGTAGGATCCGCATCAGAATCTGAAACAAATCAGTTTAATTATGAAGGGTTTGAAATCAATGGTCAGGGTATACCTGTTCCTGCGGTTACTGGAAGAAGAAATTATGCAATTCAAATGAGTATTCCAATCTTTCAAGGCGGTGCTGTTAACTCAAGAAGGAAACAAGCGTACTCTCAATATAATCAAGCAGACGAAAATACTTTATTTGCTGAAAGAAGAGTTATACAAGAGGTTAGATCACAATTCTCAAATGTTGTAACCTTAGTAGCTAATGTTACTGCTCAAAAGCAAGCAGTTATTTCAGCAACAAGCGCCTTAGAAGCTACTCAAGTTGGTTATAAAGTTGGTACGAGAAACGTTGTTGATCTTCTTCAAGCTGAAAAAAATCTTTACAGTGCTGAAAAAAATCTTGCAAATGCGAAGTATGACTACATTCTCGCTAATCTGAGACTGGCTTTAGCAGCAGGAACAATAAGCCCAAGTGATATTGTAGATATCAATAATCTATTAAAATAAATTATGCCTGAGCTGCCTGAGGTTGAAACAACCGTTAGAGCAATTAATAAATTTGAAAGTCATATTCTTGAAGAGGTTATTATTCATAATAGAAACCTTAGATGGAAAGTTGAAACAAAGGTTCAAAACTTAACTAAAAGAAAACTCGTAGTTAAAATTACAAGACGTGCGAAATATATTCTTATATATTTGGATGATAATTGTCTGATGATACATCTAGGGATGTCAGGTAAATTAAGAATACAAAATAATGCTGACAATTATTTTAAGAAACATGATCATGCTGAACTAATTTTTAAAAATGAGAAAATAGTATTTAATGACGTCAGAAGATTTGGTTCAATTCATTTATCTAAAAATCCTCAAAAACATCGATTAATCAAAAACCTCGGTATTGAACCGTTATCAAGGTCTTTCAATAAGTCTTACCTAAAAAATATTTCTGAAAATAGTAACTTGTGTATTAAAAAATTAATAATGGACCAAAAATATGTAGTTGGTGTCGGAAATATATATGCATCAGAAAGTTTATTTATGGCTAAAATCAACCCAAAGAGGCTTTCTAAAGATATTTCAATTAATGAGTGTGATGAGTTAGTTAAATCAATAAAGGCAATTTTAAAATATGCTATTAAGATGGGCGGTACAACAATTAAAGACTTTTATTCTGCAGATGGAAACAAAGGATATTTTAGTCTCAAGTTAAATGTTTATGGAAGAGATAGTAAGGCCTGTAATATTTGTGATGAAAAAATAGTTAAAACTGTTATAGGTCAGCGAGCCACTTTTTTATGTAATAAATGTCAATCTTAAGAAGCCAGTTTAGCCTTGAGAGCTTTCTCTACAGAAGGATGAACAAACTTACTAATGTCTCCTTTTAGGTCGCATATTTCTTTTATAAGACTTGAAGAAACATATATTAGACTCTCTTTTGGCGTAAGAAAAATACTTTCAATATCTGGGGCAAGTGACCTATTCATTGTAGCTAGTTGAAATTCATACTCAAAATCAGAAACAGCTCGAAGTCCTCTTATAATTGCGCAGGCGTTTTGTTCTTTGGCAATATCTACAGTCAGCTGTCTAGGAAATCCAACCACTTCAACCTGAGAGTTTTCTTTATAAATTGAATTAGCAAGCTTTATTCTGTCTTCAAGGCTAAATAGTGGATTCTTTGCATCATTTTTAGCAATTGCTATTACAATTTTATCAAAAAGACCGCATGCCCTATCAATAATATCCATGTGTCCAAATGTTATTGGATCAAAAGATCCCGGATATATAGCAACTTTCATAATCTAGAATCATACTAAAAATTATTATTTAATCAAAATTATTAATAAAGATTAATATTCCTATAAAACTGAAATTTGATACATTTTTCAGATTTTTGTATGATATGCACTTGTATATTACGGGGGGGAGTAATTTTTACTCCTACTTACTTATAAGGAGTTATATATGAAATTTTTATTAACAATGGCTGGTGTTCTTGCACTGCCTGCATTTGCTGCTGATTTGTCAACAAGTGATACAACAGGAATCACCTTTTGGTTAGTTACTGCTGCTATGCTTGCTGCAACTGTATTTTTCTTTGTTGAAAGAGACAGAGTTCATGGCAAATGGAAAACTTCACTATCAGTTGCTGGTTTAGTTACTGGTATTGCGTTTTGGCATTATTTATATATGAGAGGCGTTTGGGTTGAAACTGGCGAATCTCCAACTGTATATAGATATATCGATTGGCTTATTACTGTGCCGCTTCAAATTATTGAGTTCTACTTAATACTTAAAGTATGTACAAATGTAAGTTCAAGTCTTTTCTGGAAATTACTTGGAGCATCTTTAGTTATGCTTGTTGGTGGTTTCATGGGAGAAACTGGATCTAATGCAATGGTTTGTGGTGCAATAGCAACATTGGCATGGTTGTACATTATCTATGAAGTGTTCTCTGGCGAAGCTGGACAACTTAATGCTTCAAGTGGTAATGCAGCAGCACAAAGTGCTTTTAGTACTATTAGATTAATTGTTACTTTTGGTTGGGCTATTTATCCTATTGGATATTGGATGACCATGGGTGACGGTGCTGATCTAGCTAATGCTAACTTAATTTATAACCTTGCTGATTTTGTAAACAAAATCGCGTTTGGTTTAGCTATTTATGTAGCAGCTGTTAGCGACTCAGAATAATTTTATTTTATTCATAAAACCCAGCATTAAGCTGGGTTTTTTTATGGAAGAATTTCTTCTCCATCCCAAGCAAAAATTTTACCGCTATCCTTGCTTTTTAAATTGTCTATTACTTTAAGAAGTTTCTTTGCACTGTAATCTGGTGTAAAGAGCTTATCTGCCTTAACATTTTTTTCAAATGGTTTGCTTAAAAAACTTTTAACAGTACCAGGCTGCAAGCCAACAAAAATAGCATTTGGATTTGACCTTTTTATTTCTATGCTAAAATTTTTAATAATCTGATTAAGAGCTGTTTTGCTTGATCTGTATGAGTACCATCCTCCAAGATTGTTATCAGTAATGCTTCCGACTCTGGCACTTAAGAACGCGAATGTACTTCTTATATCTTTTTTAAGGAAAGGTATGAAATATTTACCAACTAAAGTTGGTCCAATAGTATTCACTAAAAGAACTTTTTTAAGTCTTTCAGCATTGATATCCTTAATACTCTTTTCTGGAAATATATCGTCATCATTATGCAATATGCCTGTTGCTACAAAAATTAAATCAAACTTGGTGTCTTTGGGTAATTTTTCTACTGCACTTTTTATTGAATCTTCTTTCTCAATATCAATTGTGATATTTTTAATTCTTTCTGTATCTTTATTTACATTTGTTCTTGAGAACTTATAAACAACATCTATTAAATCATTATTGACAAGATTTTCTGATATTGAATTTCCAATCGCCCCACTAGAACCAATTACAGCAACTGTTTTCTTCATATTTATGGTTGTCTTATATTATCTATCATCTGATAGATTTCCTTAGGGGGCTTACTATAAAAATTTGTAACAATTAATGCAACACAAAAATTTATAATCATTCCAAAAAAACCGAATCCTTCTGGTGATATACCCAGAAACCAATTTTCAGCAGTATTAAGTTGAGAATTAAAAAATTTAAAATAAATTATATAGGATGATGTTGCGACAAGCCCTGAGATCATTCCTGCAATTGCGCCTTCTTTATTTAACCCTTTATAAAAAATACCAAGAAATAATGCAGGGAAAATGGTGGAGGCTGCTAATCCAAAAGCAAATGCTACAACTTGAGCAACAAAGCCAGGCGGATAAATCCCAAACAGGCCTGCAATAAAAATTGCAACAGCTGCTGCGCATCTAGCAAAAAGTAACTCTTGTTTTTCTGTAATTTTTGGCATCAAAATCTTTTTCATTAAATCATGTGATATTGATGCTGAAATAACTAGTAAGAGTCCTGCAGCTGTTGACAAGGCTGCTGCTAGAGCTCCTGCAGCAACTAAGGCAATAACCCAATTAGGTAACTGTGCGATTTCAGGATTTGCAAGAACCATAATGTCATTGTCTATGTAAACCTCATTTGAATTTGTGGTATTTGGATTATTTGAAGTCAATCTTTCGCCATGTGTGCCTTCTTTATCTAAGTATTTAGGCTTAATCCCATCTAGAGCATTACCTTTTGAATAGTTTATTATTCCGTCATTATTTTTATCCTTCCATGCTATTAGGCCTATTTCTTCCCAGTTCTTAAACCATTCTGGAGCATTTTTATATTCAACCTCTTGAACTGAATCAATAAAATTTATTTTTGCGAAAGCTGCGACTGCTGGAGCTGTTGTATAAAGGAGTGCTATAAAAACTAATGCATATCCTGCTGATTTTCTAGCATCACTTACCTTGGGAACTGTAAAAAATCTAACAATAACATGGGGAAGACCTGCGGTTCCAAACATTAAAGCAGCAGTAATAAAAAATATGTCTACATTACTCTTATTATTATCTGTGTAAGCATTGAATCCTAATTCTAATGACAGTTGATCTAATTTATCCAATAAATATACGGAAGATCCTGCTATTTTATCACCAAACCCCAGCTGTGGAATTGGGTTATTTGTGATCATTAAAGAGATGAATATAGCAGGAACCATGTATGCAAAGATAAGAACACAATATTGAGCAACTTGTGTATATGTTATGCCCTTCATACCACCTAAAACTGCATAAAAGAAAACTATTAACATGCCTATAATTACGCCGGTATTAATATCAACCTCAAGAAATCTTGAGAATACAATACCCACTCCTCTCATTTGACCGGCTACGTATGTAAAAGAAATAAATATTAAACAAACTATTGCAACCAATCTAGCAGCCTTTGAGTAATATCTAGTACCTATAAAATCAGGTACAGTATATTTTCCAAATTTCCTTAAGTATGGTGCTAGTAACAATGCTAATAAAACGTATCCTCCAGTCCAGCCCATTAAATAAACTGATCCATCTTTTCCTAAAAATGCTATTAAGCCAGCCATTGAAATAAATGAAGCTGCTGACATCCAGTCTGCAGCTGTTGCCATGCCATTAGCTATTGGGTTAACGCCTTTACCAGCAATGTAAAAATCATTAGTTGACCTTGCTCGCGACCAAATTGCAATTCCTATATAGATTGCAAAAGAAATTCCAACAAATAAATAAGTTAGCGTTTTTAATTCCATTAATTTTTGTCTTTAGAATTCAACTTTTTTGAATCAGAGAAGAATTTTTTTTCAAGCTTGTTCATTAAATATACGTATAAAAATATTATTAGAACAAAAAAATAAATACTTCCTTGCTGAGAAAACCAAAAACCTAATTTGAATCCACCAATTCTGAAATTATCTAAGTTATCTGACCAAATTATTCCGAAACCAAAAGATACTATGAACCAAATTACTAAAAGAGATGACAAGATAATTAAATTAGATTTCCAATAAGAGAATTTCATAAATTTATTAAAAACTAATCAGAGATAAAATTAAAAACTTCATCTCTGATTAAAACGATTAGACTACTTCTGATATTTAGCCGCTTCTTCTGAACCGTCAGTAGCGGTACCCTTTGTATAAGAATGAGCTCCCATTCCTGCTAAATCACCATTTTGAACAATTAAATATGGGTCTCTTATTGGCTTGCCTTCAAAGAGACACTCAAGAATTTCTCTAACTCCAGCTGCATACCGAGCTTGTGCAGAAAGAGATGTTCCTGAGGTATGTGGAGTCATGCCATGATTAGGCATTGTTCTCCATACATGGTCATTGGGTGCTGGTTGAGGAAACCAAACATCACCAGCGTAACCACTTAATTGGCCAGACTCTAAACCTCTTGCGATTGCGTCTTTATCACAAATTTTTCCTCTTGCGGTATTAACAATATATGCGCCCCTTTTCATTTTACCAATCATCTCATCATCAAATAGATGTTCGGTTTTAGGGTGTAAAGGGCAACTAATATTAACTACATCACAAACAGCAACAAGTGATTCCACAGAATCATGGTAAGTAAGATTCAACTCAGCTTCAACTTCATCAGATAGTTTATGAATATCAAAGTAATGCAAATGAACATCAAAGGGCTTCATTTTTCTCAACATGTCTATACCAATTCTTCCAGCTGCTACAGTTCCAACATGCATTCCCTCTACATCATAGGATCTTTGAACAGCATCAGCTATATTCCATCCACCTTCTTTTACAATCCTGTGTTGATTATGATAGTCCCTTACCATTGAAAGGATCATCATTACAATGTGCTCAGCAACAGATCTAGAATTACAGTAAGTAACCTCGACTACATCAACTTTGTTATCCATTGCGGCTTGTAAATCAACATGATCAGAACCAATGCCTGCTGTAATAGCCATTTTAAGATTTGGTGCAGATTCCATTTTTTCTCTAGTTAAATAATACGGGAAAAAAGGTTGCGAAATTACTATATCCGCATCCACCAGTTCTTTGTCAGCAACACAGCCATCCCCGTCTTTGTCAGATGTTACAACTAAAGTATGTCCAGCATCCTCTAAAAATTTTCTTAAACCTAATTCTCCAGAGACGCAGCCAAGAAGTTCTCCAGGTGTAAAATCAATTGCACTAGGAGATGGTAAAGACATTCCGTCAGGATATTTATCTAACTTAGGTAAGTCATCTCTAGCATAATTATCAGGCATTCCTGATATAGGATCATCATATAAAATACATAAAATTTTCATTTGCGCTCCCCAATAAATAATTTTAAGTAGTAATATTAATCCAATATCTTATAAAATACACTTAAATTATTTACTTAAATCTTAGGAGGTTTATTAATATGTTGAGATGGGCAATAAGAGCAGTAGCTGCTAATAGTTACAAGAAAAGGGCAGTATCAGAATCAAGCCGAGCTTCAAGAAAGTCAAATGATGCTATAAGGGAATTTAGATATGCAAAAAGGGAGAAAGATCTTAATAAAAAAATGGATTATATGGCGGAAGGTATGAGCAAATTATCTGAAGCAGTAAGCCATAGCTCTAATTCAATTGAACCACTGGCTGAAATGTCATTTGTTGCCTCATTGCTGGTTGAAAGCATTCAAGATAATTTAGATGAACAAACAAAAGATATAGTTACAAAATTAAAGGCATAATATTACTAACTATAAGAAAAATGACTATATTAATCTATAAATATGAGTACATATGAGTACAAATATTGAAAAATCAATAATAATTTAGTACATTAAGCATACATTATGAGTACAAATGAACAAAAATACCTAGTCTTAAGAGGTAAGAATAAAGACATATATTTTATGCAAAAGAGGCTTTCTAAGGTGCAAGCAGCTGTTTATGGAAAAGAATTCATAAAAAAATCATTGGAAACTAAAGATTTAAATGAAGCAATGCGTAAAAGGGATGAAATATTAAAAAAACTTGATTTAATAAGCTTAAATGAAGAAAAAAACTCATTAAATGAATTAAATATAATAACTATAAAAGATCAAAATACCTCTACAGAGAATTATATGAGTACAAATCAGGAAAATGAACTTAGTTTTGATGAAAATTTTTCAAATAATGTACCCATTGCATCAAATCATAATAATTTTCTTGATAAAGATGAAAATCAAGGAAAATATTCAATTTTTTCTCTAAAATTACTTAAAATTCCAGAAAAAGAGGATTTGATTGTTAAAATTGATAAAATCATACCAATAGCTATAGTCCTTATAACTCTATTTATTGCTCTAATTGCTTAGTTTAGTATCAAAATCTATAAATCTTTTTAGATAAAAATATTTAAGATTTTCCTTAAAAGGTAGTTCTTTATTACTTTTGATTAATAATGCCCAAATATAATCTAAATACAAATTAAATCTTTGCCAAAGGATTATTTGTTTTTCTGTATGTTTATCGAGAGTAATTCTGTAACCATCTAAAAAATATTT
>CABYNW010000007.1 GCA_902520495.1 uncultured SAR86 cluster bacterium
GTATCAACTGCTCAAGAAAAAGCTATTGGAGAAATGTTTCTTAAACAGATATATTCTCAAGCGCCTCTGATTTCAGACCCTCTCCTTTTTGAATATACAGAACATCTGATTTATCGATTATCTGAATATAGTCAAGTAAATGAAAGATACTTTAATGTTTTATTAATTGATGACAGTTCTTTAAATGCTTTTGCAGCTCCTGGAGGCATTATTGGTGTTAATGGTGGATTATTTCTCAATGCTGATAATGAAGGACAATTTTCATCAGTTCTAGCTCATGAATTAGCTCATTTGAGTCAAAGGCATTTTGCAAGAAATGTCTTAAAATCTCAAGATAGTAATCTTGCATCTGCTTTAGTAATGGTGTCTTCTATAGCAATTGCTCTGATAAGCAATAACCCTAATGCTATATCTGTTGGGCCTGCTTTTCTTCAACAGCAAAATTTAAGATATAGCCGATTATTTGAAAAAGAAGCTGATAGAGTCGGCTTTGTAAATCTTATTAAAGCTGGCTATAACCCCAAATCTATGGGTGAAATGTTTGAGAATATGAATGAAATTAGAAGATTATCTGGAGACTTGCCACCTGAGTTCTTATTAACACACCCACTATCCTCCTCAAGAATAAGTGATGCTTTTAATGCAGCAGAAGGTATCTCTGAAGATGGCACTAAGAGCGATTCATTGGAGTTTGGCTTAATGAAGGCAAGATTAGAAGTTTATTATGAAAATATTCCTTCAAATTCACTAAGAACCTTTAAATCAAAAGTTAGTGAGAATCCCTCAGATGCAAATGTATATGGTTTAGCTCTTGCCTTCGAAAAAAATAACAATTTTGAAGCTAGTTTATCCATGTTAGATAAGCTAATACAAAAATACCCTAAGAACCTTGTAATTAATACAACTAAAGTAGATGTTCTATTGTCTTATGAAAAAATTGATAAAGCCCTTATGCTTGTTAATAAATTCTTAGAAATTTCTCCAAAAAATTATCCTCTTTCAATTTCTAAATCAAAGGTGCTCCTTGCAATGGAAAGATATTTCGAATCTGAAGAAATCATAAGAGATCAATTATTAAGAAAGAATGATGATCCTGAGTTATGGCTTCTTTTGTCTGAGATACAAAGAAACAGTCAAAATATTATTGGTTACCACCAAAGTAGAGCTGAATATTTTCTTCTTCTTGGACAAGACGAGCAAGCATTGAACCAGCTTGAGTTCGCTCTTCAACTTACACAAAACAACTTTCAGGTATCTGAAAGTATTATGAATAAAATCATAGAAATTAAAAAATATCTTAATAGTTCTAGAGGTCTTTGAATTTTTCTTTATTAAAGATCTTAACTCCCACTATAGATAAGATACCCGCAATGGGTATGCTAAAAAACGGCATACTAGTAATGCCTATGCCAATCAATTTTCCAATTCCAATATAAATACTGCCAGTTAAATCACCAAATCGTGTTAAAAAAGTGTCAATAAAAACCGAAGATTTGTACCTATCATTTTTTTCGAACCCACTATAAACAATTTCTCTACTGGGCTTATTGAATGCATATTCAAAAACCCTCAATAGAGCTTGAGATACTACTACAACCCCGACGCTAGGATAAAAACCATATAAAATAAAGACGATTGCAAATAATGCTCCATAAAAAATTAGAATCAATCTAATTCCAATTAAAGAGATAACAAAATACGTAAGAAAGATTTGAGATATTAAAGTCAATGGCGATACTAACTGTTCAATTCTTCCAAACAGTTCAATTCTTTCTGGAGAAATCTCTGAATATGATTCTATTATTGGAATTGCGCATATCCATTGTATAGTCATTAAAAAAGTAAATAACCAAGAATATGTAGCTACAAGTCTTATCTCACTCTTAGTAATAATATTTTTTATAGGATCTAGTCCTGCGCCACCTACTGATCTTGATAGGCTTATTGAATTATTTGTATTAAAAATATAGATTGCTAAAAACATTGCTGATAAAAGTAAAATTGATGAAGATAAAACAAAAAGCTCTAAACCATTATTTACAAAAGATTCAGATAATCTTATGGCAATCTCAGAACCAAAAATAGCACCAAATGAACCTCCGGCCATTATAAATCCATAGAATTTTCTTGATTTATAATTTCTATATAAATTTATTATCAAAACCCAAAAGATTGCTACAACAAAAAAAGAATATATATTTGCCCAAACATAAAATACTCTTCCAAGCCAAATTGTTTCAATAATGTCTTCTGATGAAAGAGAACGAGAATAGCCCAAAAATATAAGCAGGTTGAGTATTAAAAAGGAATAACAGTACACTATTATTTTTTTAAAATTCGATCTAGATGCAATCCATGAGTATATTGGATTAATGACAAGCATTATTAATGCCGTGAATGATAAAAGAATTATAAGAAAGTCTTGACTATAGTTTTCAACAGCTAATTCATTTCTTACAGCTCTTAAGACATACCAACTAGAAAGAACTAAAAAAAATAAAAGGCTTGCTAGAAATAAATCTTTGAATTTCATAAAAACATTATGCCTTATGAATGGTGGGTCGCACAGGATTCGAACCTGTGACCAATTGGTTAAAAGCCAACTGCTCTACCAGCTGAGCTAGCGACCCGCAGTAATACATACTAAAAGATGGTGATTATTCCATATTTTTCAATAACTGCAAGGCCAATGACGATGCGGTATTGTTTGGGTATTCTCTTACAACAAAATTATACTTATCTTTAGCTTTACCAATCTCATTGGATTTTAAATAAATGTCCCCAATTTTTTTATGAGCCAATGGAATTCTATAATGATTAGGATAAGAGCTTATTAGTTCCATAAAAAAATCTTTTGATTTTGCTAAATCATTATTTATAAAAGAAATTTCTCCTAACCAGAAATATGATAGGGGTTTTTTTTCTTCATCAAGAAAACTTGCAACAAAAAAATTGAATAGCATAAAGGCTTTATCATAATCTTGTGATTCTAAGGCTTTAATTGCAGCACTGTATACCTGATCTTTACTATTTGGATCTTCAATTCCTTTAAATCTAATATCAGTATCTAAAGCAAGATTTGTTATATCTGCAGAATCTTCTTCAGAAGAATCCAAAGATTCTTCAATTAATTTATCAATTAAATAATTTTGAGATTCTATCTTATTTCTTAATTCGGCTATTTCAGATTCTAATTCTTGAATTTTAAGAAAGAGAATATCTGTTTTGGCAGTCTCATTCTCATCGGCCTTAAGGAGACTTGGAAAAAAAGCTATTAAGACAAAAAATATAAAAAAAAATCTGATATCCATTAATTAGTTAATTTCTACTCTTCTGTTCTTTGCAAAACTCATCTCATCTTGACCATATGCCACTGGTTTTTCTTCTCCATAACTTTTTACTGTAATTCTATTTTTATTTATTCCATTTAAAACAAAATAATCACTAACCGCTTCCGCCCTTCTTTGACCTAATGCTAAATTATATTCTCTAGTACCTCGCTCATCTGCATGACCAGCAAGAGTAATTTTTATTGATTGGTTATCCTTTAATGCATTTACTGCGCTTTTTAGTGTTTGTATAGACTTACTCGTTAAAGAAGATTTATCAAATTCAAAATAAATAGTTGCATTTGCAAATACTGCCATACTATCAAAACTTATGTTCTCAGTGGTTTGAGATTGAGATGATGCTTTAACAGTTTTAATATCTTCAGAATATACGTTTTCTTCAGTTACATTCATGCTTGAACATGATGTCAAAAAAATTATAACTATAAAAAAATTTAATTTACTTCTAAAAATTGTCATATTTTCTCCATTTAATTATCTTAAAAAACCTGACCATGCTGGTTCTCTTACAGATCCTTCTTTAGCAGGTAGTTTAAATTTTGCCCCGCTCAAAGTAACTCCTGAAAGCAATCCCATGCCTCCTTCTTTTATTGAATAAACTATAACATTTCCATTGGGCGAAATGCTAGGAGATTCATCCATTTGAGACTCAGTAAGTGGCCTTATAAAATTCTCATCAAAATACTTAAGTGCAATTTGAAAATTTGTATCTGCTCTATGAACAAAAACTATACCTTCATTATTTGGAAGATATGAACCCTTCGCATTGTAGTTTCCATCAAAAGTAATTCTTTTTGGTTTTGCATTAGATTTTCTTAAATTAATTTCGTAAAGTTGTGGCGATCCTGATCTACCAGATGTAAACATAATCTTTGAACCTTTTGTTGACCATGACGATTCAGTATCAATAGCATAATGATTGGTAAGCCTTGTTAAATTCTTATTTATTAAATTTAAAATATAAATTTCTGCATTTCCGTCTTGGTACATTGTTAAAGATAAAAATTTTCCATCTGGGGACCATGCAGGCGAGCTTATCTGAGAAGAATTTTCTATAACAAGCTCTCTATTGCCAGAAGCTATATCTTGAATAAACACTTTTGCCATACCTGTTTCAAAAGAAACGTAGGCTACTTTTTTAGAATCAGGAGACCAAGATGGTGAAATAATTGGTTCTGAACTTTCTAATAATACTTGCTCATTCTTACCATCAGCATCTGCGACCACAAGTCTATATTCTTTATTTTGTGTTACGTATAAGATTTTTGTAGATGCAATTCCCTTGATACCAGTTATTTCCTCATAAATACCATCACTTATGTAATGGGCTAATTGTCTATTCTTGTTTGGGATACCAAAAACAGTTGAAGATCTTACCTTTGAGCCCTTTTTTATATCAAAAACCTGATATTCAGCTTTAATATTAGAATAGTCATTGGCAATATTCCCAATAATTAAATAATCTATATTTAATATCTTAAAATCATTGAAAATAATTTCACTCTCATTATTTGGAATTGATAACAAATCATCATTATCTAAGATAGTAAACTCTCCAGTTCTTGTTAAATTATTTTTTATAATCTGATCAACATTTGTGGTAATTTCATATTCTCCATCAAATTTTATTACTGCGGCCCTGAATGGGTCCTCAGTTCCCTGAGTTATCTCTAAAACAAGTTCTGATAAAATAAAATTTGAAAAAAATATCATTAAAAGTATTTTTTTCATGATGGATTAAAGGTTATTACAATATTTTTAAAATTTGATGAATAAATATTAAAAGGGATTCTATTAAAGAAACTAAATGTTTCTGCCCTCTGAACAGCTTTCAGAGCAGAATTATCAAATCTAATATTCCCACTACTTTTAATTAGATTAGCATCTATAACTCTTCCATTTTTATTTATTGTAAGTCTTAAATCACATATGAGCCCATCCTGAATATTAATTGGTTTTCGCCAAGCTGACTGAATGGTTTGAATAATTAACGAACTATAGATCTCTACCTGACTTTGTTCAGATTCTAAAGACATTAAATCGTCTTCTTTTAAAAGGTCTTCAAAACTAACAGAACTTATAAGGGAATCAAATGAAATTGATTTATCAATTATATTGTTTTGTATCATTGGCTCAGAAGGTTGTGTTTCTTGAATCTGATTTTTCTGATCTTTAGTATTTGAAGTATTTTGTTTAATTTCTTGTCCAAAAACTAAATTAACATTTATTGGCTTACTTAATACTGACCTTTGTTGAGATTCATAATAAAAAAAACCAAGTAGATATAAAATAATCATTCCATGAATTACAAACGATACAAAAGAGGCTTCTAGGTATACTTTACTTATTCTCATAACCTGACGTTACTATCCCAATTTTAGTAATACCTATGCTTTGAACTGATGCCATAGCCTTTGCAACAGAGTCAAATGAGACATCTTTATCACTTTGAAAAACAACCTCAATTTCAGGATTAGCATCAAATATAACTTTAGATTTTCTTTTTAATTCATTAAGGTCAATAGATAAGGATTCTTCACCAATATTAATAAAATATTCGCCGTTTTGATTTATTGATATTACTAGTGGTTCATTTTGAACGCTCATTTTGGTCGTATCTGTTTTTGGCAGGTTTACCTCAATCCCCTGAATCAAAAGTGGGGACAAGACCATAAAAATAATTAGTAAAACTAACATTACATCTATATAAGGAACTACATTTATCTCAGCCTTAAGATTTTTTTTCTTAGCTAATCTATATATCATTATTTTTTAATAGATTGTTTATAAAAAATGCTGGCTAATTCCTCAGCAAATATTAATGTACTTTGGCTTATAGTTTCAGATTCGGAAGTAAATTTATTAAACGCAACAACAGCTGGTATGGCTGCGAATAAACCCATACCAGTAGCTATTAACGCCTCAGATATGCCTGGAGCAACTGCATTAATTGTTGCCTGTGTCGCATCCGATAAACCTTGAAATGATGTCATAATCCCCCAAACTGTTCCTAGCAAACCCACATAAGGACTCACAGAACCAACATTTGCTAAAAATGGTAGGTGCTTGTTCATTTCTTCTTCATCTGAAGCAATTGATACTCTCATTGATCTATTAATACTCTCAAGATCTAATTCATTAATATTTTGATCAGAATTTATGCTGTTATATTCATCAAATGAATTCTTAAATAAACTCATAGAGCCATATATTGAATCATCTGTAGAAACTTCCTTATATAAAGCATCTAAATCCTTCCCGCTCCAAAACTTTTTAAGAAAGCTATCATTAAGATTTTTTATTTTTCTAAAAAAATTATATCTTTCTACAATTACTATCCAAGATAAGATGGAAGCAATAAATAGAAGTAGCATAACTATCTTCACAACAATGCCTGCTTCTAAAAAAAGATTTAAAACTGAAATATCATCCATAATTTATTCCTATTCAAAAATTAATAATAAATCATCTGGGAACTTTTGTGGTTTTTTTGTCTCAAGATTTATAAGACAAATATCAATAATGCCCTTTATGTACTTTTTATTATTTTCATCAACAATTTCTTGATTAAATACCATCCTCGCGTTAGATGACCTTTCAACTGATGATTTGACAATTAAATTTTGTCCAAGTTCAGCAGCAGAAATATACTCCAAATTAATCTTTTTTATAACAAATGCTAAATTGGTATCCCTTAATCTTTTATGAGATATATTGTTTTGAGAAAGGAATTCTGATCTTGCTCTTTCAAAAAATTTTAAATAGTTTGAATGATATACAACACCTTGAAAATCAGTATCTTCAATAAAAATTTTGAGTTTTAAATCACTACACTTGATAATTTTGTTCATGCAATTCTATATCTTCTTGGAAAAGTTCTAAAATTATTTGTATAAAATCAGGCCATAGTAAATCTACAGTAACAAGATTATTTTTAATTTCTTTATTAATAGAATTTGCAAGCACGCGAACCTTAATCGGCCTATTATTGAATTTATATACTAGAGCAGGCATTAAATTTTCAGCTTTTGACGATAAAAGTACTTGCTCCCACCAATCAGGTCTTGGCTCTGCTCCTGATCCATATGCCTTGCATTCAATACACCATCTTCCAAGCATAAGATCCGGTAACTCTTTTGTTCTTGTTTGTTCTAAAATTCTTTTTACTGGATTTTTTAAATTTAAATCTTCTATAAGTGCATTTGCAATCTGTCTTTCAAATGCAGCTCCTTTATTTCTTGAATTGATAGACATTATTAATCTTCTGAATCCGAAACATTATCAAAGTCAGCATTTGTATGAACTTCTTGAACATCATCTAGATCATTCATAAATTCCATAATATTAAGAATCTTCTCTTGACTGTCAGTATCAATATACACAGTAGCTTCAGCTCGAAGTGTTAACTGGGCGTTGATGTATTCAATATCATTTTCCTTAAATTTTTCTATGACATTGCTTAAGTCATTTGGTTCTGTTGTAACTTCAAAAAAATCATTCTCCACAAAATAGTCGTTAGCTCCAGATTCCATTACTAAATCAATAAGCCTATCTTCTGAAATATCTTTAGAAACATGAATTGATCCAAGCTTTTCAAATAAATATGCCACAGAACCATCAGTTCCTAAATTACCTCCATACTTAGAGAAACCATGCCTTATGTCTGAGACTGTTCTATTTCGATTATCTGTCATAGTCTCAACAAGAATAGCAACTCCACCTGGACCATATCCTTCAAATATTATTTCTTCTAATGCTCCTGTTTCTCCAGTACCAGAACCCTTTTCAATTGCTCGTTTAATAGTATCTTTTGGCATATTTGCTGAATTAGCTTTTTCCAAAGCTAATCTCAGTCTCGGATTATCATTTGGATCTGGTCCATCTTTTGCAGCAACAGTAATTTCTCTAATTACTTTGGTCCAAACCTTACCCCTAGAGGCATCTTGTCTAGCTTTTCTATGTTTTATGTTAGCCCACTTTGAATGACCTGCCATAAATTATTCTTCCTTGTGAGTGCTAATAATTTTTAATTCATCAAGTTGATCTTTTTCAACTTTACTTGGTGCATCTGTAAGCAAACAGGCAGCACTCTGTGTTTTAGGGAAAGCAATTACGTCTCTTATATTAGTCGTATCAGTTACTAGCATAACTATCCTATCAAGACCAAATGCTATTCCTCCATGAGGAGGACAACCAGATGAAAGAGCTTTTAATAAGAATCCAAATTTACTTTCGGCATCTTCTTTTGAAATATTAAGAACATTAAAAATAATTTTTTGCATTGCATTGTCATATATTCTTAAGGAGCCTCCTCCTATTTCATATCCATTTAAAACAACATCATATGCATGAGCAATTGAATCCTTGGGATTATCTTCTAAATCTTTAGTTGAACATTTTGGAAGTGTAAATGGATGATGGAGCGGTGTTAAATTGCCTTCTTTATTGGTTTCAAACATTGGAAAATCTACAATCCAACATGGCGCCCATTTGGTCAAATATAAATCTAGGTCCTCTCCAAGTTTTTTAATTAAACTACTCATTGATAAATTTACAACTGATTCATTGCCAGCTCCAAAGAAAATTAAATCGTCAGTTTTGATTTCTAAAGATTTAATTATGTTTGCTACCGTTTCTGGTTTTAAAAATTTTAGTATTGGTGATTGAATGCCATTCTCTAAATCGCTCGCATCATTTATCTTTATATAAGCCAAACCTTTTGCGCCAAGCTTTGAGACAAATTTTGTATAGTCATCAATTTGTCCTCTAGATAATGAATTACCGTTAGGTACTTTTAAAGCAACTACTCTTGATCCTTTTTTTTGTGCTGGTTCAGAAAAAACCTTAAATTCTTCATCTTTAACTATTTCAGATATATCAACCAATTTAAGAGGTATTCTTAAATCAGGTTTATCACATCCATAATCTCGCATAGCATCATGCCAGTTAATTACTTCAAATTTTTCTAATTTGTCCCCACAGAATTCTTTAATGATATCTTTAATCATCATTTCACTAATGCTCATAATTTCATCTTGATCAAGAAAAGATGCTTCTATATCTATCTGAGTGAACTCTGGCTGTCTGTCAGCTCTTAAATCTTCATCCCTAAAACATCTTGCTATCTGATAGTACTTATCTAGGCCTCCAATCATTAAAAGCTGTTTAAAAAGTTGTGGAGATTGGGGCAAGGCATAGAAGCTTCCAGGCTGAACTCTGCTTGGTAAAATATAATCCCTAGCTCCCTCTGGAGTCGCCTTTGTTAATATAGGTGTTTCGATTTCATGAAAATCATTTTTATCTAAATAATTTCTTATTAAGGAAGTAATTTTTGATCTAGTTATAATTCTTTCATTCATCTCAGGCCTTCTAAGATCTAAAACTCTATTTTTTAACCTAACGTCTTCATTTACTTCTTGATATTCATCAATTGGAAATACTGGCGTGCTCGCTTTACTAAGAATAATCAGATCTTTGACCTCAATTTCTATTTCTCCTGTATGCATATTTTTATTAATTGTCCCCTCTAGCCTTTTACGAACATCACCATTAATCTGAACAACATATTCATTTCGTATTGATTCAGCTAATTTAAAAGACTTTTCATTATCAGGATTAACTACGGCTTGGCATATACCCTTTATGTCTCTTACATCCAGAAAAATTACACCACCATGATCTCTTCTTCTATGAATCCAACCACAGATAGTTACTTCTTCTTTAAGATTTGAGGATGTTATTTCACCGCAGTAATGAGATTTCATGATAGTTCCCTATTTAATCCTTAATTTTATCTTGTTTAGAGCCTTTCTTGGAGTTTGTTTTAGAAGTTTCTTTAGATTTATTGTCATTTGAGGATTCATTTGTTGAAATATTCTTCTTTTTGCCTGTTTTAAAGTCAGTTTCATACCAACCACCACCCTTTAATCTAAAAGATGGTGCAGAAATTAGCTTTTTAAGACTTTTTGAATTGCATTTTGGGCAAATTGTCTTAGCTTTATCGCTTATTCTTTGTATTACTTCGATCTCATGTCCACAATTTGAACATTTGTAGTCATAAATAGGCATAAGTCCTCAAAAAAAGATAAAATTATAAACTATGTTATTTTCAAAGCTACTAATACCAACCTTAAAAGATGCTCCACAAGAAGCTGAAATTATTAGTCACAAATTAATGCTTCGTGCAGGAATGATTCGTAAAGTAGCTTCTGGTATATATACATGGCTACCTTTGGGTTTAAAGGTTCTTAAAAAAATAGAAAATATCGTTCGGGAAGAAATGAATGCGTCTGGAGCACAAGAAGTTTTCATGCCCATGGTACAACCAAAAGAATTATGGGATGAGACTAAAAGATGGGAAAAAATGGGTCCAGAATTATTAAGAATTCAAGATAGACATGAGCGAGATTTTTGTCTTGGCCCTACTCATGAAGAAGTTATAACAGACATAATTAGAGATAATGTAAAAAGTTATAAAGAGCTTCCACTGAATATTTATCAAATTCAAACTAAATTTAGAGATGAGGTAAGGCCTAGATATGGAATTATGAGAGGAAGAGAATTTCTTATGAAAGATTCCTATAGCTTCAATATTGACGAAGAATCTCTTCAAGAGACTTACCTGCTAATGAGAGATGCTTATAAAAATATATTAGAACGAATTGGACTGGAGTATAAAATTTCTGCTGCTGATTCAGGAGCAATTGGTGGAGATAGTTCTGAAGAATTTCATGTACTAGCAGATAATGGAGAAGATACTATTGCAGTTAGCGACTCATCTGAGTTTGCAATAAATACTGAACTCCTTTTAAAGGACGGGGAAGACATAAACTCACTTGAAGGAAAACCATCTCCAGATGGAAATGGAACAATACAAATTAAAAAGGGTATTGAAGTTGGGCACATTTTTAAACTTGGGAAACTTTATGCTGAATCAATGAAAGCCAATGTCTTGAATGCTAAAGGTGAAGCTACAACATTACATATGGGTTGTTATGGTATTGGAGTATCAAGGCTAGTTGCAGCAGCTATAGAACAAAATTTTGATGAAAAAGGGATTATTTGGCCTCATACCATAGCCCCATTTGATATTAATATTATTGCAATAGGTTTTGATAAAGATAAAGAAATTACATCTGCATCAACAAAATTACACGAAGAACTAACTAATATGGGTTATGACGTTCTTCTTGATGATAGAAAAGACGGTTATGGTGCAAAAATGAAGGATTCGGAACTTATAGGTATTCCACTAAACATTATTATTGGTAAAAAATTTCTTGAAAACCAAGAGATTGAACTTAAAGGAAGAGATGGTCAGACCTCATCTAATTCAATTTCAGATATAAAAACAATACTAGATTTTTTCAAAGACAGCTAATTTAACTTAAAGTCTTTTTATTATTGTTGCATTGGCAGTACCGCCACCTTCACATATTGCCTGCAGACCATAAGTGGATTCTCGTCTTTCCATTTCATATAAAAGTGTCGTCATAAGCTTTGCACCAGTAGCTCCTAAGGGATGCCCAAGAGCCATCGCCCCCCCATTTACATTAAGCTTTGATCTATCAGCCTTCAATTCTGAAGCCCAAGCAAGAGGAACAGGAGCAAAAGCTTCATTCACTTCATATAAATCCATGTCATCAATAGTTAGATTTGCAGTTTTTAGAGCTTGTATTGAAGCAGGTATTGGTCCTGTGAGCATGAAAACAGGATCATCTCCTACAACTGATATAGATACTATTTCAGCTCTTGGATTTGATTGAATTTTCTTTAAACCCGCATCATTACATATCATAACTGCTGCTGCACCATCTGTTATTTGGCTTGCGTTTCCAGCGGTAATAACACCGCCCTCAGTAACTGGATTTAATCCAGCCAACTTATCTAAGCTTGCATCAAATCTTATTCCTTCATCGGCCATTACTAAGTCATTCATTCCTTCAGCATTCCTTCCTTCAACTGGTAAAATTTCTCTATCAAAATATTTTGATTCTGTTGCATGAGCAGCTTTCTGATGACTTTCTAAAGCAAACTTATCTAGATCTTCACGAGATAAGTTCCATTTATCAGCTACAAGCTCTGCACCAGTAAATTGTGAAAAGAATACTCCAGGATATCTTTCTTTCATACCCTCAGAATCAAAAGGAAGACCATGACCTGCGTTATATCCATCCGTAACAGCTGCGCCTATCGGAACCATTGACATAACCTCAACACCTCCACCAATAACTATATCTTGAGTGCCAGACATTACAGCTTGGATTGCAAAATGAATAGCTTGTTGAGAAGATCCACACTGTCTATCTACAGATGTACCTGGAACTGATTCGGGGAAAGATGAAGAAAGAATTGCGTTTCTTGCTACATTTCCTGATTGTGCACCAACTTGGTCAACACAACCAAAGATAACATCATCTACGAGAACAGGATCTATATCCAATCTTGTTACTAGCTCATCTAGAACTTTAGCTCCTAAATCTGCTGGATGCCATGAGCTAAGCCTACCGTCTCTTTTTCCACCAGCAGTTCTTACTGCTTCAACAATATATGCTTTTTCTGCCATAAAAAAATCCCTACTAATATAAATCAATAGGGATTATTGTACCAAAAAATTATTTTGATTTACTTGAAAAATATGAAGATCTTATTTCCTTGAGCAGCTTATCTCTAATTTTTACATTTTCTTTTAAAAATAAACTTGCCTTTGGTAGTCCTTGTCCAATAGATTCTCCATCTATTTTATAAAATGCCCCTGACTTATCAACTAGTCCAAGTTTATTGGCATATTCAAGTATTTCACCTTCTTGATTAATTCCTAAGCCATACATTATTTGAAATTCAGCTTGTTTAAAGGGAGGAGATACTTTGTTCTTAACAACTTTAATTCTAGTCTCATTGCCTACAACTTCATCCCCGACTTTCACCTGGCCTGTTCTTCTAATATCTAATCTTACTGAGGAGTAAAACTTGAGGGCATTACCTCCAGAAGTTGTCTCAGGGCTTCCAAACATAACTCCAATCTTCATTCTAATCTGATTAATGAAAACTACTGTTGCTCCTGATCTTTGAATATTACCTGTGATCTTTCTTAAAGCTTGAGACATTAGTCTAGCTTGAAGCCCAACATGATGATCTCCCATTTCTCCATTTATTTCTGCTCTTGGAACTAAGGCAGCTACTGAGTCTATAATTACCAAATCAACATTTTTTGATTTTACAAGCATGTCAGCAACTTCAAGAGCTTGTTCACCAGAACTTGGTTGAGAAAGTATTAAATCATCAACATTAACTCCAAGTTTTTCGGCATATTGCGGATCGAGGGCATGCTCAGCATCTATAAAAGCACATGTACCACCTTCTTTTTGACATTGCGCTATAATTTGAAGTGTTAGGGTTGTCTTACCAGATGATTCAGGTCCATATATTTCTGTAACTCTTCCCTTAGGAATTCCGCCTATTCCTAAAGCAATATCTATTCCTATAGAACCGGTTGAGATTGATGGGATATCAACTTTCTCTTTGTCACCCATTCTCATAACAGTTGTACCGCCCCCGGACTCTTTAACAAAATGAGTATTTATATCCTCTAGAGTATCCTTTAAAGACTTACCATCATTATTAACAGATTTTGATTTTGGCATAATTGACTCCTTAATTTACTGTATATTTATACAGTATATAGTAATTTTTCATTTTTTTAAATAGTTTTGTGTAAATTTAAACATCAGTAGGTTAAAATCTTGCATTCTTTAGTAATTATGACATACGTAGTAACAGAATCATGTATAAAATGTAAATACACAGACTGTGTAGAGGTTTGTCCTGTGGATTGTTTCTATGAAGGTCCTGAGTTTTTGGTAATACATCCAGATGAATGCATTGACTGTGGTCTTTGTGAACCAGAGTGTCCTATTGAAGCAATATTTGCGGATGATGAATTACCAGCAAACCAAATCGAATTTGTTGAAATAAATGCAAGACTTGCTGATGTTTATGAAAATATAACCGAGGCTAAAGAACCACTTCCAGGTGCTGATCACTTTAAAGATTTAGAGAACAAGAGAGAATTTTTAAATATTGGTATTAACAATCAAAGTGAAACAACATCACCTAGTGAAAATTCAAATACAATATTGCTTTATGATAACGGAGAAATGATTATTAATAATTCAAAATTCAAAATTGATGAACTTTCTAATATGGATAACATAATTTTTGAAAATACACTTTTAGATAATCTTAATAAAGATAATATTGTCAATCTTAACGTAGAGGGAAAGGCATATCACGAATGGGCGATGAAAATTATGGAATTTCTTCAAAAGAATAAATTCTTGGATGTTCAAATCAAAACCTTAAAATAATTAAAAAACAATTCTTATAGAAAATTATTTATACCAGCGGCAAAAATTAATCCACCAAAAAAAACTAATATAAGTTTTCCAAACTTTTTATAAGCCTTATTAATTAATCTTGGCATCGAGATCAATGCGCCTAACATGCCAATGCTAAAAGGTAATAAAACTTCAAAATTGAAATTTGAAATACTTCCAATAATCAATGGATATGCTCCTACTGATAATAAGAATGCGCTCCCTGAGATTCCTGGAAAAAGCAAAAAAGAACAAGCACAAAATCCAAATAAAATTAATATAGTAATATTAGGTTCTTGGTATCCATCTGTCTGAAAGCTGCTTAAATACAATCCAATATAAAATCCAATGCCAAGAACAACTGGTAACATTTCAGGTCGAATATCCAATTTACCCTTTAAGAATTCTTTTAAATATGTATTTACTGCTAGATACATTCCATATCCAATCATTAATAAGGCAATAAAAATATTAAATATATGAGTATAGTTTTTATATAAAAAATCAATTAATGAAGAAAATGAAAATACACTTAATATCATTCCAATTAGCAAAGGTAAAATTAAATTTACATTATTAAATTTCCTTAAAAAATCTATTAATTTTTCATACACACCGAACATTAATGCAACTGTTGCACCTGATATTCCTGGTAATAATTCAGACAGTCCAATAAATATACCTGCTATAAAATATCTAATTTTTTCTTTCATACATCGCTTCCATCATCTGTTGTCCCAGCCAACATTGGAACGAAGGAGACTTCATCATAAAAAATTTCTTCAACCTCATCATTTTCACATTTTCTTATGACATTTAATTTTTGAGATGTTCCTCCAACCGGTAATACTAATTTAGCGTCCTTTTTTAAAATTGAAATTAAGTCTTTAGGATATTCTCTTGGAGAAGCAGCGCATAAAATTCCATCATATTTTTTAGAGCTATCCCAATCTTGATATCCATCACCAAACTTAAACATCACATTATTAATTTTTAGTTTAGACATATTTTCTCTTGATTTTTGAACCAGTGGTTTAATTCTTTCAATAGCATCAACTTGCTCACAAAAGAAAGATAAGACCGCTGATTGATATCCGCATCCAGAGCCTATCTCAAGAACTCTTTCAAAAACCTTACCTCTAGAGTTGGTATGCGCAATCAAAAGCTCAGTCATTTTTGCGACTATATAGGGCTGAGAAATAGTCTGTCCGTAGCTTATTGTTAAAGATCTATTTTCATATGCTCTTGGCCAAAATGCCTCATCTAAGAAAATGTGCCTTGGCACTTGAGACATTGCATCAAGAACTCTAAAATCTTTGATTCCTAAATTCAAGAGAGTTTCAATCATACTCTCTCTAACTCTTCTGAATGTAAAACCTGAATTAGGCATCAATCAACTCTGTTACATCATGAATAAAATGTTCTGAATTAAGGCTATAGTCAAGCACTGAAAAAGACACATAACCATTCTTGACTGCTTCTGCATCTGTGATAAATGAATCTTCTTTTAATGGCTCACCTGAAAGATTATATCTATATTTATATGTATCAGCTTTCGAAGAATGAGATTCTAATTTTATAGGCCTAGCTGGTATATCTCTTTTTGAGATACCTGTAGCTTGAATACCTTTATATTCTTCTGAGGTTATATCAGGAAAATTTATGTTAATAACCTTACCTTTTAAAAATTCATTGTAAGCAAAGATCTTATTAATTATTTCACATGATTTGTTAGCTATAAAATCTATATCTTTTGCATCATAAGAAGCTACTGAGATTGCTATTGGTGGATATTTAAGATTTCTGCCACCAACCGCTGCTCCTACAGTCCCAGAATATAAAACGTCATTACCAATATTTGCACCATGATTTATACCAGATACAACAATATCAAATTTAAAGTCTACGATGCTTAGCAATCCAAGATAAGAACAATCAGCAGGCGTACCATCAACTGCATAAATTTTTTCATCTATTTTTGTAACTTCAATTTCATTGAGATATGAGATAGCTGCGCTCATACCACTGCAATTATTTTTCGGAGCAACTATCCAGACCTCATGGCTCTTAGATAGTTTTTCGTATAAAGTTTTTATATTTTTTGCATCGTATCCATCATCATTTGTTAGTAATATTTTCATTGTTTGTCTCTCAAATTTACAAGGCTTTGCACAGCTATTGCTTGATTTTTACCAATAATACCTATTTTTTCTGAAGTGGTAGCTTTTAAGCCTATTTTATTTACTGGGATTAGTAGTATTGATGATAGGTTTTTCAAAATATTGTCTCTATGAGGGTTTATTTTAGGTTCTTCACAAATAATAGTGGTATCTATATTATAAATCTCAAGATTTAACTCATTTAATTTTCTCAGACAAAATCTAATAATCTTTGAGCTATCTAAACCTTTATTTTTATCATCTTTATCTGAAAAATATTTACCAATATCACCGAGCCCTGATGCACCCAATATAGAATCAGCTATAGAATGAAGTAATACGTCACCATCTGAATGCGCTATTATTTTATAATTACAATTAATCTTATATCCACCCAATATAATTCCAGAACCAGCTTCATATTTATGAAGATCAAAACCTATGCCAGATCTTGTTAAAAATTTATTTAAAATTTCTAGATCCTCAGGTTCCGTTATCTTGATATTAGACCTTCTTCCCCTAATCTTAGATGTTTTCAAGTTCGAGTATTCAATAGCAAAAGACTCATCAGGACAGTTTATGTTTTCATCAATACATTTTTTTATAGCTATTTTTAAATCCTGAAATTTTGATATTTGAGGTGTTTGCACTAGATGAAATTTATCTTTATCTCTGGTTCGGGATTCTTTTATTGAATCATATACTGGAGTATAAAGATAAGAGCAATTTGAATCAGCCCTCTTGATATCATCCAATAAATTTAAAATATCATTCTCTATTACATTTGGACGTGCAGCATCATGAGTCATTACATATTCGTATTTACTATCATCTGCATGCATAAGTGCTTTAAATACAGAGCTCTGTCTGGTTTTTCCACCAATAATAAATTCAACTTTTTCTGAATTGTAAAAATCTTGATTTTTAATTTCTAAATCATCCTCAGAAATAGCAATAATTACTTTAGATACATGTGTTGATTCAATAAAAGGTTTTACAGATCTTTCAATGACTGACTGACCATTGACTCTGAAATATTGTTTTGGAATCTCGCCATCAAATCTTTTACCTTTTCCTGCGGCTGCAATGATAACCAATAAATCATTCATCTTTATCATCATTTTTATTTTGTTCTTTAAAAGAAATGAATTCTTCTTCTTCATAGGTAAGATTTAAATTTTCTCTTGCAAAATTTTCAACATTAGCACTTGAGTTTTGAGCATTTTCAATTTCAAATTCAAGTATCTCATTTTGTTTTTTTAATTCTTCATTTTTATTGAATTGAGTTTTATTATCTTGGATCATTTCATTTCTCTTAGAATAATTATTTTCACCAAAAAAAATACTTATAGAAAGTGAGACAACAATTAAAATTAAAAAAGCTATAAGTAGATAGTTAAGTTTATTCATTTAAGCAAAATATTATTGCTTTCCTCTTCAATCCAAAGCAACCTATTATATTTTGCTACTCTATCAGACCTACAAGGAGCTCCAGTTTTGATTTGCCCTATTCCCAAGCCTACTGCAAGGTCAGCAATAGTAGTATCTTCGGTCTCACCAGATCGATGTGAAATAATTGACTCGAAATTATTCTGATTCGCAAAATGAATAGTTTCAATTGTTTCAGTTATTGAGCCAACTTGATTAAATTTAATTAGTATCGAATTAGCCATCTCCTCATTAATACCATCTTTAAGAATTTTTTTATTAGTAACAAATAAATCATCTCCAACAAGTTGGCAGTTTGATCCCAATTTCTCTGTAAGCAGTTTCCATCCATCTGTATCATTTTCATCCATACCATCTTCTATGGAGACTATGGGATAATTTTTAGTTAGATCATCTAAATAGTCTACAAACTCTATAGATGAAAGTTTCTTGCTTTCTCCTTTTAAAACATAATTCTTACCATCAAAAAATTCACTTGCCGCGCAATCAAGAGCAATGTTTACATCTGTGCCTGGAACTAATCCAGTTTCTTTTATTGAATCAACAATTAATTTTAATGCTTCCTTGTTTGATTCAAGACTTGGAGCAAAACCACCTTCATCACCAACAGCTGTAGTGTGTTTATTTTTTAAAAGTATTTTCTTCAAATTATGATAAATTTCTGTGGCCCATTGCATAACTTCAACGAAGCTTTTCGCGCCGCTAGGAATAATCATAAATTCCTGTATATCTATATTATTATCAGCATGCTCGCCACCATTAAGAATATTAAACATAGGCAAAGGCATGCAATGTGTTACATTTTCTCCAGTAATATCCTTATAAACTCTAGAGAAATGCTCATATAATGATATTTTGTTGGCCTTTGCAGCTACATGAGCCACTGCAAGAGATATCGCTAAAATTGCATTTGCTCCAACTTTAGATTTATCTATAGTATCGTCAAATGAAATTAATGATTCATCGATTTCTTTTTGGTTATTTGGGTCTTTGCCAATAACAAAAGATGACAATATATTATTAATGTTAGTAACAGCCTTTATTACGCTTTTGCCATGATAGGAAATATCATTATCACGTAACTCAAGCGCCTCCTTTGAACCAGTTGATGCTCCACTTGGAACCATAGCTGAAGCTGATGTTCCATCTTCCAGTGTTACCTTACATGATATCGTTGGCACGCCTCTTGAATCAAATACTTGAATGGCATTTATTGAAGATATTTTTTGCATTTTCTAAGTTATTTCAAGATCTTTCTGATTTTTTACAAATTCATCTAATTCTTTTACTTGTTTTAAAAATTCTTCTAAGACTGATAGAGGTAAAGCACATGGCCCATCGCACTTTGCATCATCTGGATTGGGATGGGCTTCAAGAAACAATCCCGCAATTGATTGAGATATTCCTGCCTTGGCTAAACTTAAAACATATTCTCTTCTTCCACCGGTAGCACTTCCAAGACCTCCAGGTAACTGAAGTGAATGTGTTACATCAAATATTACTGGTTTAGCTAACTGTTTAAGGATTTGAAAATTTAAAGTATCTACAACTAAATTATTGTATCCGAATGAATTTCCTCGTTCGCATAATATTATTTTGTCATTACCTGCTGCAGAGCATTTCTCAATAGTATTTGACATTTCTGGAGCAGATAAGAATTGAGGTTTTTTAAATTGTATTATTGAATCTGTTTTTGCTGCAGCACTTACAAGATCGGTTTGTCTTGCTAAAAATGCAGGTATTTGTATAACCTCACAAACCTCACTTACAGTTGCAGCTTGACTTGGTTCATGGATATCTGTGATAACTGGAACTTCGAAAGCTTTTGAAACCTCTTGAAGAATTTTAAGCCCTTCTTCCATTCCTGGACCCCTGAAAGAATTTATAGAGCTTCTATTTGCTTTATCAAATGATCCTTTAAAAATATAATTGATATTTAACTTATGAGTTGTTTCTTTAAATTTTTCTGCAACTTGCATTGCTAAATCTTTTGATTCAAGTACATTCATGCCACCCATAAGGGTCATGGGGCCAGCATTATCAATTTTAAAGTTTCTTAATTTCATATTATTTGGATATTGTACTTTTAATATAACTATTAAAGATAGGATGGCCGTCTCTTGGATTTGAAGTAAATTCAGGATGAAACTGGCATGCTAAAAACCATTTATGATTAGGGATTTCAATCATCTCGACAAGCTTACCATCAATCGAAGTCCCAACAACATCTAAGCCCTTTTTTATCATTTCATTTTTATACTTTGGATTAACTTCATATCGATGTCTATGTCGTTCAATTATCTCTTGTTTCTTATACATTTTGTAAGTATTTGACTTTTTCTTTAGCATGCATAACTGGCCACCTAGCCGCATTGTTCCACCCAGATCAGAGTCTTTTGATCTTGTTTCTTTTTTACCGGATATATCGCTCCACTCAGTTATAAGGCCAATTACAGGATGTTTTGTATCTTTATTGAATTCAGTGCTATTAGCTCCTTTTAGTTTTAAGACATTTCTTGCATATTCAATAATAGCAACTTGCATACCTAAACATATTCCTAAATAAGGAATATTATTCTCTCTTGAGAATTTGCAAGCAAGAATCATTCCTTCAATTCCTCTTTCTCCAAAACCACCAGGAACCAGCACAGCATCAGTATTTTTTAAAATTTTATTTACATTTTTAGTGGTAAGATTTTCAGCTTCAACAAAATTTATATTTACTTTTGTTTTATTTTTTATCCCTGCATGTTCTAAAGCTTCATTTATAGATTTATATGAATCTTTTAGTTCTGTGTATTTGCCTACAAATGCTACATTTACTACTTTTTCAGGAAGTAATTTTGCTTTTACAACTCTTTTCCAATCATTTAATTGAGGATTCTTAGATTTAATTTTTAATTTCTCAAGAATTGTCTTATCAACTTTTTGTTTATTAAGCAGTATAGGTATTGAATAAACTGTATCCACATCATGCATTGAAATAACACATTTATTAGGAACTGAGCAGAAGAGAGCTATTTTATTTTTTTCATCTTTTGGTAACTCTTTATCTGATCGACAGATTAAAACATCTGGACTAATACCAAGTGATCTCAATTCCTTAACTGAATGCTGTGTTGGCTTAGTTTTAAGTTCACCTGAAGCATTTATAAAAGGAACAAGAGTTAGATGAACAAATGCCCAAGAAGAATTTGGGAGCTCTAATGCCATTTGTCTTAATGCTTCTACAAAAGGCTGACTTTCAATATCACCTACTGTTCCTCCAACCTCGACAATAGCTATGTCTTTACCTTGACCACCTGATTTAATTCTTTTCTTAATCTCATTTGTAATATGAGGAATGACTTGAACGGTCCCTCCTAGATATTTTCCTTTCCTCTCATTTCTAATGACAGTTTCATATACCTTACCAGCTGTGAAGTTATTTTTTTTCGATGCCTCAAATCTAACAAACCTTTCATAATGACCAAGATCTAGATCTGTTTCAGTTCCATCATTAGTTACAAATACCTCACCATGTTGAAAAGGACTCATTGTCCCAGGATCGACATTGATATAGGGGTCAACTTTTATTAATGATACTGAAAGACCTCTTGATTCCAGAAGAGCTCCTATAGATGCTGCAGCGATGCCTTTACCTAGAGAGGAAACAACTCCACCTGTTATGAATATGTATTTAGTTTGAGCCATCAGTAAATTTAATCATGATGGGACATTAGAATAACAGAATAAATTTAATAGTTAAATGATATTCATAAAATGATTTGATTATTCTAAATATTTTTATAATATCTTTTGACTCTTGATTTTATTCTTATCATTAAGTCGTATGATATTAGGCCATTTGATGAAGCTAGGTTGTTAATTGAATGATTCGGTGAAAAAAATTCACACCAGTCTTCAATTTTGCAGTCGTTAATATTGCTTACATCAATGGTGGTTACATCCATACTTACCTTGCCAAAAACTCTTGCGTCTTGATTATTTATTTTGACTACAGTTCCATCTTTTATATGATTGGGCAATCCATCTGCATAACCCATATAAACAGTTGCTATTTTCATATCTTTCATTGCAACTGCTCTCCCGTCATAACCAACTTTCTCACCTTTTTTAATATTTCTAATATTAATAATTGGGGACCTAAGAGTCATTGCTGTTTTAAGTTTTTCGTTGCCTATATAGCCCCCAAAAATTCCTATACCAACCCTAACCCAATCATAAGATTTTTCAGGAAAATTCAATATACATCCAGTATTTGCAATGCTTTTAGAAACATCAGAGTGTAGTTGCTTATGTAAGTTCTCATACTTATCGAATTGAATCTTATTTGAGGGATCTTCAGGGACATTGGAAGCTGATAAATGAGACATTAAAATAAACTTTTTGTCAGTCAAATAAGAATTATAAATATCCATAAATTCCTCTTCATCAAAACCAAGCCTATTCATACCAGTATTTATCTTGAACCATAAGTTTTGGAAGTAATTATTTTCTTTTATGATTTCAAATTGGTAAGAATTATGAATAACTAAATCTAAAGAATTTTCAGTTGCCTCTTTGAAATCTTCATTAGAGTATACTCCCTGCATTAGTAAGATTTTTTTATTTGAAATTTTTCTTAATTCTATTGCTTCTTCAAGACGAACTACGCCATAACCATCAACTAAATCATCAATATCATTTACTATATTAGGTAGAATATGGCCATAAGCATCAGATTTTATGATTGCCATAAAATTAGATGAATTATTTATTTTATTCTTTAATTGAGCTATATTTTCTCTAACAATATTAGGCTCTATCAAGAGCTCAGTCGTAAGTCTGCTCATTCAAGAGTATCGTAATAACTATCAGTAGAAAAATTTTCAAATCTTGTAAATTCTTTTAAGAATGTCAAATTAACTGTTCCAATGGGGCCATTTCTTTGTTTACCAATAATAATTTGAGCTACACCTTCAACGCCTTCCTTTTCAGGCTCATAAACTTCTTCTCTATAAATAAATAAAATAACATCAGCATCTTGTTCTATTGCTCCAGAATCTCTTAAGTCCGCCATAATTGGCCTCTTATTTGGTCTTTGCTCTACAGCTCTATTAAGTTGTGATAATGCAATAACAGGCACATTAAGTTCTTTCGCTAAGGATTTTAAAGATCTAGAAATTTCAGATATCTGATTAACTCTATTTTCAGTTGATAAAGGAAGTTGCATTAATTGAAGATAATCCACAACTATTAAAGACAATCCATTTTCTTCAGATCTTGCAAGGCGCCTAGCTTTTGCTCTTAATTCCATAGGTGATAAAAGTGAACTGTCATCAATCCATAATGGCATATTCTTCAATTCTTCACTTTTCTGCATTAAAAGTTTTAACTCATCATCTTTTAACATCCCAGATCTTACATTCTGTTGATTGATTTTCGTCATTCCAGATAACAATCTAGTCGTTAGAGATTCTCCAGGCATTTCTAGACTGAAGATAAGAACAGCTCCATTAGATTCTTTATCTAATAAAACATTCTCAGCAATATTCATTGCGAGGGAAGTTTTTCCCATACTAGGCCTTCCAGCAACTACGATTAAATCTCCTTTCTGAATACCTTGTAACTTACTATCTAAATCTTTGAATCCTGTCGAGTCCCCTATCAGACCACCAGATTTATTTGAAAGTTCATAAAGTCTATCCATGGTATCAGGAACAAGCTTTTGCATTGACTTTAAATTCTGATCATTTTGATTTGTTTCTTCATTTAAGGCAAAAATGATACTTTCAGCTTTATCCAATAAAGATGCTCCCTCATGACCCTGAGGGTTTGATATCATTTCTGATATTTTAGAGTTAGCATTCATAAGTTTTCTAGCAATGGATCTTTGCCTTATTATTCCTGCATAAGCTTCTAAGTTAGCTGCAGATGGAGTCGATGTGGCAAGTTCAATTATATAATCCTTGCTTAATCCAAACTTATTTAGAGAATTTTTATTATCTAGCTTCTCAGATACCGTTATTGGATCTAGGGGTTTATTTTCTTCAACAAGCTCAGCCATTGATTGAAAAATTATTTGATGACCTTTGCCATCAAAATCATTTTCTTTTATTACTTGTACTACACCATCAAATCGATTTGTTTCAAGCATTAGTCCGCCTAATACAGCTCTTTCAGCTTCTAAAGTGTGTTCGTTTTGATTGATATTTATATCTGACATCGGAATATGATTTTTACATCATATTCCAAAATATACAACTACTCTGGTGATACTTTTACTAAAACTTCAATACTTACCTCAGGATGAACACTTATAACAATATTATGATCCCCTGTTTCTTTTAAAGGTCCATCAGGAAGCTGAACTTCGCTTTTATCAATTTGTATTTGATTGCTCATAAATGCTTCTGAGATATCTCTAGTACCAACTGAGCCATAAAGAGCTCCTTCTTCAGTAACTGGGACTAAAATTTCACAATTTGAACCCTCTAAATCTTTTGCTCTAGCTTTAGCCTGAATAAGAACATCTTCTGAAATAGCAGCTAATTCATCTTTTTTAGCTTCAACTTCAGCTATATTTTTGTCGCTAGCAAAAGCAGCCTTTTTTTGTGGAATAAGAAAATTTCTTGCATACCCAGAATTAACTTCAACAACATCTCCAATTTCACCAAGTCTTTGAATTTTATCTAGTAATATAATCTTCATAATTTATTTATGCATATCTGTATAAGGTATTAATGCTAAAAATCTAGCAATCTTAATATACTTAGTTAATTTTCTTTGATTTGTTGCGGAAACTCCAGTAACCCTGGCTGGAATAATTTTTCCTGTTTCTGTTATAAATTGTTTTAGGACATTTACATCCTTATAATCAAACCTTTTTGGTAATTTAAATTTACTCATCTTTATCTTCCTTATCTTCAATATCTTTATTATTTTTATCATCAGATGAGCTATTTTCAGATTCATTATCTTTCACTTCTTCAATTTGAGATTTATGAGTTTTAACTTCATCTTTTTGGGATATTGGTTTAAGTTCTTCTTTGTTATTTTTTTTATTAGAGCTCTCTTCATATTCATTTTTCTTATTTTTTGAATCTAGAAGAAGTTGTGAATCATCGCCTGAGTAATTTTTTACTGAAACAAATAAATGTCTAATAATTGCATCGTTGTACTTAATCTTATTTTCTATTTCAATAAGCTTAGTAGCATCACCTTCAATATTAAATAATAAGTAATGTCCTTTATTATGATTATTAATGGAGTAAGCAAGCTGTCTCCTGCCAACATCTTCTTTTTTATTAATAGTAAAAGAGTTACCTTTAAGCAACTTTTCGAAATCTTTAACGAAATCATCAACCTTAGAGGAAAGGTTTGGATTAAGAATTATTACTGCTTCGTATTTTTTCATATTTATCCTTATGGTTATAGATTTTTACTATTGGTAAAAACCAAGGAAGATGCATTCTAATTGAATTAATTTCTTTAATCAATACTCGCTTTTTACAATGCGTAAGAGCTTAGAAAAGAAGCCCTGATTCTGTTCTGACAGCATTTGGTGATTAAGCTGTTGATAACCATGTTCTATCAGTCCAATTGAAGTAGAGTATATTGGGTTCTGTAATATGGTTTCCATACCCTTGAAATTTGATGGTATACCTAATCTAACTGAGGTTTGGAATATTGATTCCGCTAACTGAACAACACCTTCCATTTTTGAAGTGCCTCCAGTAAGAACAATTCCAGCTGATATATGTTCTTCAAATCCATTTCTTGAAATTTCAACTTTAATCAAATCAAAAAGTTCAGAATAACGTTGTTGAATTATATCTGCCAAGGCGCTTCTAGAACATTCTCTTGGAGATCTCCCACCAACCGCAAGAACTTCAAATTTTTCATTATCTTTTGTAAATTCTGTTACTGCGCAACCAAATTTTTGTTTTATATCCTCAGCCTGAGGTGTTGGAGTTCTTAACGCCTCGGCTATATCTTTCGTAACATTATCACCCGCATATGGAATAACTCCTGTATGTACTATGGAACCAGAATTAAATATTGCTATATCAGTGGTTCCGCCACCAATATCAACCAAACAAACACCTAGCTCTTTTTCATCATCAGATAATATTGAGTGCGAACTTGCGAATTGCTCTAATACAAAATCATCAACTTTTAGTCCACAATTTTTTATACACTTTTCAATATTTTTTAGAGCACTATTTGCGCATGTAACAAGATGAACTTTTGTTTCCAATCTAGTACCAGACATCCCTAGAGGATCTAAGCTAACCTCTTGTCCATCTATAATAAATGATTGAGGTATCACATGGAGCAAATTTTGATCAGAAGGAATTGCTACCGCCTGAGCAGATTCAATTACTCTATCTATATCATATGCTGAGACTTCATTATTTTTAATTGCCTCAGTACCGTGAGAATTTAAACTTCTAATATGTTTACCAGCAATACCAACATATACAGATTTAATTTTTTCTTCAATCATTGATTGAGCTTGATCAACTGCTTTGCTAATTGCATCTGTAGTAGCATCTATATTAACAACAACTCCCTTTTTAAGACCACTCGAAGGATATGCTCCTAATGCGATAATTTCTAATTTTTTTTCATCATCATATTTTCCAACAATACATACTACCTTAGAAGTACCTATATCTAAGCCAACAATCATATTAGAATTTTTACTTTTATTTGCCATAATCTATTGCAACCCCATCCTTATATCTCATATCTATGATACTAGGTATTTTCTTTTTCTCGTATAAATAATTTACAGTATCTATAAAATTTTTAACTCTTTCTTGAGGAATATCTTTACCAAATCTTATTAATGTAGATTCAGTTATAACATCCCAGCCAGAAACAAAGTTATATTCTATTTTATTAATTTTAAAATTGATTAAATTATTTAACTCAACTAGTTCGATTAAAAAAAGGACATCTTTAATCTTGTTTATGTCACCATCAACTTTTATTAATTCATTATTTGATTGATCGTATTTAAATTTTATTAAGTTTTTATCATAAAAATATTCTTTATTTAAAATAAATATAGGTTCTCGATTTTTGATGCTGATATAAACCTTCTTTTTGAAGGGTTTATAAATAATTGAATAATTCTCTATCCAGTCTTGTTTCTGAATAAGTGCCTGAATTCCTAACCTCGAGGACTCCTTTTCAAGATCTTTCAAAAGCATTTTTTGAGATTTGTACTCAAATCCAGACTCATAATTAATATTAATTTCATATTGAGAAATTAAATTCATAGAAAATGAAAAAAGTATTAAAAAATATGTTTTCTTATATAGACGCATCAATTATCTTTTGCACTACCTCTTTATAACTTAAACCTATAAAACCACCAGACTTTGGAACATTACTATGGGCTGTCATTCCAGGTGCGGTATTTACTTCTATTACATAAAATTTACCATCATTATCTTGAAATAAATCAATTCTTGCCCAACCCTTACAACCTAGAGTATTAAAAGCATCCAATGAAATAGATTTGATATCTTTTAATTCATCTGATGACAATTCTGCTTGAATATGAAGAGTGTCATCTGAAATATATTTTGCGTCATAATCATAAAATTCATTTTTTGTAACTATTTCTATGGGTGGAAAGCATTCTTGATTAATTATAGTTACTGTAAGTTCTCTTCCTTCAATATATTCTTCAAATAAAAAACCTCTTTTGCGATTGGTGCAGTTTTTATATGCATTTTTAAGGCTTTCATCATCACTAATTTTAAAAATATCAATACTTGAGCCGTCTGCATCAGGCTTTAAAAATAAATAATTGAAAGGTCTAAAACAATCATAAAGAGGTATATTTAAACCATTTTCTGCAACTTGATAGCTAAATTTTTCGATACTAATTGAAATAGGAGTATTTATATTGTTTTCTTTTAAAATTTTTTTCGTTATTTTTTTGTTCCATGTTTTCGAGCAAGCCTCTGGTCCAGATCCAGAATATAAAATATTTAAATCCTCTAGGTCTTTTTGGAGTTTACCGCCCTCACCCTCAAAACCATGAAGAACAATAAAAATAAAATCATAAATCTTTAACTCTTTTAAATTACTTAGATCCTTAAAATCTATTAAATCTGATTCATAACCTAGATTGTATATTGCTTCATACACACCTTGGCCACTTTGCAATGATATTTCTCTTTCAGAGGAAGAACCCCCGCAAAGAACTGCTACTTTTTTTATCTCTTCCATTTATCTTTTATTGATTCACAAACTTTTGAAACACTTCCAGCTCCTTGAGTTACTAAGATATCAAAAGAATCTTTTTTATAATCAATCAAATCAATTACTTCATCATGACTTTTTAAATAAGTAACATCCTTATGGCCCATTTGTTTAACCGATTCTGCTATTGTTCTTGAATGTATTCCTCTAATTGGCTTTTCGCTTGCAGGGTATATATCAAGCAATATTAATGAGTCTGTTTTATTAAGGACTCTAACGAAATCATCAAAAAGTTGAGCAGTCCTTGAGAATCTATGAGGTTGAAATATCATGCAAGCTTTCTTTTTTGGGTATTCTTCTTTGTAAGCTTTTATATTTGATTCTATTTCAAGAGGATGATGTCCGTAGTCATCAATTAATGTAACTGTCTTAGAATCAATTTTTATCTCATGCTTTTCATACCTTCTTCCCACACCTGAAAATGATGATATACCCTTCTTTATAAATCCAATTGGAACTCCCTCTTCCATGGCAACACCAATTGATGCGGTTGCATTAAAAACATTATGTTTGCCTGGAAGATTAATTTTAAATTTATGCATTTTTTGATTCTTTTTATCAAAAATTTCAAAATTTTGTTTTCCTCTATATGAAGCTATATTTTTAATTTGATAATCACAATTTTTGGATTCGCCAAAAGTGATTTGAGTTCTATGTATTTTTTTTGATATTTTTTTGATATTTTTATCATCTCCATTAATCATAAGGTATCCATAAAAGGGAACATTTTCTAAAAATGTTACAAATGAATCTAATAAATTTTCAAAAATATTATTGTAATGAACTAAATGATCGTCATCAATATTTGTTAAGACCGCAACATCTGGCTGAATGTGAACAAAGGTTCCATCACTTTCATCTGCTTCTGCAACCAAGTATTTCCCCTCTCCAAGATCTGAGTTTTCATCAGTGCTTAATATCTTTCCTCCAACTACATATGTAGGACTTAATTTTGCAACGCTTAGAATTTTTGCAATCATGCTAGTAGTTGTCGTTTTACCATGACTTCCTGCGACGGCAATACCCTCATAGCCAATCATAATACTCCCAAGCATTTCTGCTCTTGGAATAATTGTTATTAATTTTTCTTTGGCCTCTATAAGCTCAGGATTCTTTTTATCTATAGCTGAGGAAAAAACTATCAAGTTTGCTCCTTTAATATTTTTTTTTGTATGTCCTATAAATACTTTTGCTCCATCCATTCTAAGTTTTTTTAAATCATTAGATTCAACTATGTCAGACCCTGAAACTTTATAGCCTTGCTTCAGCAATAATCTAGCAATACCTATCATGCCTGCTCCACCAATGCCGACAAAATGAATTTTCTTAACTTTTTTAAATAGATTCATTATTAAAAAATTTATGTATGTTACTAATAATAATTTCTTTAGATTTAATATGGCTTAAATTGCTATTTTTTTTCCAATCTAGGAAGGTTTTGTTTCTAATAATTTCATAAACATTTTCTCGTAATTCTTTTAATGATTTATGTTGCTGATGCATTACGCCCATTTTTATATCTTCGATAATTTTTGCATTTTCAACTTGATGATTATCTATCGAAGTTGGGAGTGGAATTACAAAAACGCCCCTTCTTAGAGATGTGATCTCTGATAAACTTAAAGCACCACCTCTTGAAATAACAAAATCAGACCAAAATATTTGCTCTGCTGGATTTTCATAAAATTCAGAAACTTCAGCTTCTACACCATTTAGTAAATATATATCTTTAACTTTTTTAAAATTATTTATTCCACATTGGTGTTTGATTTTAATTTCTTCAGAAAAATTTCTAAATATTTTAGGAATTTCATTATTGATATATTCTGCTCCTTGGCTTCCGCCAGTAATATAGATATTTATGAAATCATTATTTTTATTTCTGCTCTCATGAATTGCAAAAGAATCTCTTATAGGATTGCCAGACAAAATAGACTTATTAACACCCTTAATGGGAAATCCAAGAAAATTTATTTTTGAAAAATTGGATATAAACTTATTAGCTGATCCTAATATAGCGTTTTGTTCATGTATAAATATTGGTTTTCTTTTTAACCAAGATGAAATAGCTGCTGGAACAGTTATAAAGCCTCCAAAACCAATCATTGCGTCGATTTTTTCTATATTTATAATTCTATTAACTTTGAATATATTTATGCATACAAGAAACAAGGTTTTAAATTTTGTTATTAAATTTCCTCCTCTAAATCCATCAATTGAAAGATTGTATGATCTAGAATTAATATCCTTATATGCCGTTTTTTCAATTTCAGAGCCTATTCCAAGAAAAACTACCTCATGATTATTCTTAATTAATTCTTTTGCAACAGATGAAGCTGGAAAAACATGGCCTCCTGTTTTTGCAGCTACAATTAAAAATTTCATAATCTAGAGTAATTTATTTTCATTATTTATCCTAAGGACAATTCCCATCAATGAAAGCATGATAATAATACTTGTCCCGCCATAACTTATAAAGGGAAGCGTTAGCCCTTTTGTGGGCAACAATCCAATATTTACTGCAATATTAAAAAACATTTGAATTGATATAAGCATAAATACGCCAAAAACTACATATCCCTGAAAATGCCTTCCCTTTGCAAATGATTCTAAAGAAATTGATATTAAACCTATAAATAAGATTACAAATAATAATATTAAGATCAAGCCTCCAATTATCCCAAGCTCCTCAACCAATATTGCAAAAATAAAATCCGTATGTGCTTCTGGCAAGAAAAAGCTTTTTTGGAAACTATTACCAAGCCCAACACCAAACCAACCTCCTTGACCTATACTAATGAGTGAATTTGATAGCTGCCATCCTGCATTTAGAACAACTTCAGTTGCAAAGGGGTCAGTAAATGCTAAAACTCTTGCTAGTCTCATTGGTGAAGTAGTAATAGCAAGATAGCCCAGTAAAATAATTAAAAGTATTAATAAACCTAATTGAAAAAAAGATATGCCGGCATAAAAAAGAATGCCTACTACAAGAATACAGACTATCGCAGTTGATCCTAAGTCTGGTTGACCCATTATTAAGACTGAAATTATAAAAAGTAATGCGAGGGGCTTCAAAAAACTTCTCACAGAATCAATTTCTGACATTCTTCTTACTGAATATCCTGAAATATAGAGAATTAAACTAAATTTACATATTTCTGAAGGCTGAATATTTATTGGGCCGAGCCTAATCCATCTTATACTTCCATTAACACTAGTTCCGACATCAGGAATAAATAGCACTATTAATAATAAAATACTTAATAGCATAAAAATCCAATCAGTCTTGTATAAGACGTTGGAAGGTAACAACAAAAAACCTATCATTGATATAAGTCCAATTGCTATAAAAATGATTTGTCTTTGAGCAAAATAAAAAGGATTAGATGTCATCTCATCTGCAACATATATGCTAGATGATGTAACCATTATCATGCCCAAAATTATTAAAACTGATAAAGGTAAAATTATTAAAATATCGTTTCTAGTTATTTTCACTTAATTAAATGTTTTTTTACTTGGAGATTAAAAAATTCTCCTCTTTCAATATAGTTTTTAAAGTCATCTCCGCTTGGGTAACCAGGAGAAAATAGAATATTTTTATGATCAATATCTTGATTAATTATTTCAAATACTTCACATAAAGAATCGACTTTTATTTTTTCTGGATGATGTAAACATTTATTGATATCTTTGGCATGAGATCCAAAAATAAAAACTTTTTCTGGTCCCTCTATATTAATTAATCTGTTACTTTCTTTTTTTGTATCTCCGCATACTATAAGCACGTATTCTGAACCTTTAAAAGAATCTCTTGCCCTTTCTAGGGCATATGATAATGAGTGATAATTGGTTGATTTTGAGTCATTGATAATGTTCTTATATATAGTTTCATATCTTAATGGAAGATTTTTTAATTTAATCTCTTTTGATTTGGTCTTTGTTATCCATTCAAAAAGCTTATATGGATCTAATTCATTTGAAATTGTATTTTTAGCTAAAAGAATCTTTTTCTTTGCATCTTCATAAGATTTTATACTTCCATGATAGTCTAAATGGTCAACATCAATATTAAGCAATATTCCATAATCTAATTTATTCTTTTTCATCTTGTCCAGCTGAAAACTAGATAATTCAATAATTGAGAATTTTTTATTATTATTTATAAAATCAAGCATGGGATTGCCAATATTTCCTATTAAATTAGCTGAATTATAGTCTTCAAATATTTGTTGCAAATGAAATGCTGTTGTGCTTTTTCTATTTGTGCCTGTTATACCAATTTTTATTGAATTGTCATAATTAAAAAATATATCGATATCAGTATAAGTATTATTATTCTTTTTTTTTATTTCTTTAAAAATTGATTTTGGTATGCCGGGACTGCATAAAATTTGATCAAATTCATTCAATTCATATTTTTTATTAAATCTCTTAATATTTTTATCATATATTTCAAATTCTAAATTCCTGGTTGTTAGAAATCTTTCAAAAGATTTTCCAGTTTCACCATATCCAAATATTAAAGATTTCAAAAGAATAAAATAGATTAGTTCACAATATAAATTCCATGGAAAAGCTTCGCCTTATTCTTGGTCGCATTTGTCAAATTGGCTCTTGCAAAAAGATACATTCTTTTGTTCCTTTGCAAAATTTAATACTATATAAGAATCATATTCTTTAATTGATCCTAAAATAGGTTTTCTTAAAACACCATCGAACATTGATTCTCTATTCTGAACTTCGAGCCTATAACTCTGACAAATTAAATCAAAATTTTCTGCTTTTATATCTGAATATATTGAACAATATCTTTTATTGTCCAGTTCAGGACTGGTTGTATATCCATAAATCATTCCGACTGCGCATCCAGTTGCTGCACCAATGACTGTCATCGAACCCAAATCCGCTCCTACCACTGCAGCTGTACCTACTGCGCCTGCAGCAGCACCTGCTGAACCACCAGCCACGCATCCAGCTAAGCCAACTGCGGTCTTTGACGAAGTAAGAGCTTCGGGCAATTTCTCAATTACATCTCCAGCTATAGGTAATTTGCTGCCACCATCTGCAATTATCTCGGCTGCAGGAACTATATTTGTAGGGTTTAATTTAAATGAATCTCCTTCAATTACTAAATTTCCGGTATATACAAAATCTACAGCTCCTATTGTTTTTTTACTTAAAAGGCCTCCCTCTTTAGTTTTTGGAGAATGATATGTGCCACTAAAGTCTTTTTTTCTTTTGAAATTACCTATTTGTAAATCTTTAGTATCTTTTAATGATATTCCCCAGCCTATTTGAATAAACGATAAGAAAACTTTTTTTGAAATAGATTTTTGAGCATCTGGAGCTAAATACAAAATATCATGCAAATAAGAATTATCATCTTTACAAATAAAAACCTCATCGTAAAACTTATCTTGATTAATTTTAGACCTAAATGCATATTTACAAGATATCTTATTAAGGTCTTTATTGATATAAGTAAATGAATCATGTGATGAACTATCTATAATAAAAGCTTCTCGTAAATCACTCACGTCCTGTTTATTTGAATCATTAAGATTAGCGATATCAATATAGAATTCGGGTTTTAAGTCAGCAAATGAAAAATTTGTGATTATGGAAATACAAAATATTAAAAGTACTTTAGGTTTCATATTATTCTCTTATAGTTATAGTTAAAAATAAGTTTATCAATATTTAAAACTTTAATCATCGTTTATCTAAGTTTAAGAGTTGCCAAAGCAATCAAAATCAAAACTAAAGTTACTATCCAGAATCTAACTATTATTTTGGGCTCTGCCCAGCCTTTTAATTCATAATGATGATGAATTGGTGCCATAAGGAATACTCTTTTACCTCTTGTTTTATATGAAATTACCTGAATAGCAACACTAAGAGTTTCTACAACAAACACACCTGCCATTATTGCGAAGACTAATTCATGTCTTAATATTATTGCAATTATGCCAAGAATAGCTCCTAAGGCTAAAGAACCTATATCTCCCATAAACACTTCAGCAGGATAGGTGTTGTACCATAAAAAACCTATTCCAGAGCCAATAAGTGCTCCACAAAATACAATTAATTCTCCAGATAGTGGTAAGTGAGGCAAATATAAATAATCTGATATTAATTGATTACCCATTGAGTATGCTATTAGTCCAAGAGCCCCTCCAATCAAGACTGAAGGTAGGATAGCTAAACCATCTAAGCCATCTGTTAGATTAACTGCATTTGAGGACCCAACAAGAACAAACATGCCTGTAAAAATGAATATAAATGGAGACATAGGTATTATTAAATCTTTAAAAAAAGGAACTATAAAAGATGTTTCAGGAATTATTTCAGCTGAATAATAGAGATAAGTCATTGCTATTAATGCTACCAATGATTGAAATAATATTTTCTGCTTAGACGTTAATCCATCTGAGCTTTTATGTTTAATTTTTAAATAATCATCAAAAAATCCTATAATTGAGAATCCAACTGTTACAGAAAGAACCACCCATATATACCTATTTCCGAGATCAGCCCAAAGAAGCGTTGAAATTATTAATGAAGATAAAATCAATAGTCCACCCATGGTGGGTGTACCTGTCTTCTCTAGGTGAGACTTAGGTCCATCGTCTCTAACATATTGTTCAAACTGCATTGATTTTAAGAAATTAATAATTACAGGACCCAAAATAATAGAAATAACTAAGGCGGTTAGTGTTCCACCAATAGTTCTAACTGTTAAGTACCTGAGGACATCAAATCCTGGATCAACAGAAACAAGAACTGTTCCTAAATATTCAAACATTTATAAATCTCTCCATTTTCATTCCTCTAGACCCTTTAATTAAGATAACATCTTTTGATGTTACATTTTTCTTTAAGTAAGCCTTTAAATCTTTCTCATTATCAAAAAAAATGCCTCTTTTACCATATCCATTAACTGTTTCTTTTACCAATCTTCCGAAACCAATTAAAGTCTTGATACCTTTAGCTTTAGCATATTCTCCAACATCTTTATGGAACTTCTTTTTATATTTTCCTAATTCGAGCATATCCCCTAATACTAAGACAGTATTTTTTTTGTAATTACTTAATAAATCAATAGATTTTTTTGTAGAATCTGGATTTGCATTATAAGTGTCGTCAATTAAAGTTGAGCCTCTTAACCACTTAGATTTAATTTGTCTAATGTTTTTAATAGCTTTTGAGTTTAATTTTGCAGCAAAATCTTCTGGATTTTTATTTAAACAATGATAAATAACATAGGATGCTAATATATTTTTAATATTGTGCTCTCCTTCTAAGAAAGTATTGATTTCAATATCTTTATCAATGAATTTTGATGAGATTTTAAAATTCATTCCATTTTTTGTATTTCTAATTTTGGAAGCAAAGAAATCAGCGCTTTTATTCATACCAAAGGTATAAATATTGATATCATCTCTTATCTGTTTCCAAAAGCTTAAATGTTTAATATTTTCGCTAGGTACTATAAGGTTTCCACCTCTCTTTATATTATTTATCAATTCAGATTTTACATTTAATACTCCTTCCATATTCTTCAATTGTTCTAAATGTGAATTTCCAATATTGGTAATGACTCCAATAAAAGGTTTAAGAATTTTACTTAAATAATCTATATCTCCTGGTTTAGAGGCTCCTATTTCAATAACAATATTTCTTGATTTTGGCGAAGCATTCATAATGCTTAAAGGCATTCCAATTTCATTATTAAAATTACCAATTGTCTTCGCGGTATTATTTAATATGCCTGCGATAATATTTGTAGTGCTTGATTTTCCGTTGCTTCCTGTGATTGCAACTACTTTGCCGTCATATTTCTTAATAATATTCTCAGATATTTTCTTGAGTGCTTTGAGAGTGTTTTTAACATAAATAATTTTTTTATCTTTTGCTCCTATAAACTTTTTATCATCTACAAGCGCCATTGATGCTCCTTTTTTAAAAGCTTCTTCAACAAAATCATTCCCATTAAATTTATCTCCCTTGATCGCAATAAATAATGATTCTTTTTCGATAGATCTAGTATCTATTGATATGTTCCTTATGGGAATATCATTAATGAGATCTAAATTTAAAAAGATAGATAGATCGTTGGAATTATTTATATATTTCATTTACAACCTCATGGTCACTAAAAAACTTTATCTCATCATTTTCTTCTTGAGTTTCCTCATGCCCTTTGCCTAGAATTACCAAACAATCATTATTAGAAATTTCTTTTGTAGCAAAAATAATTGCTTCTTTTCTGTCTTTTATCTTAACAACATTTTGAGTATTATTATTCTTTGATGCATCCTTAAAAATATCTTCAAAATCTTCTGATCTTGAATTATCAGACGTAAAGATTACTTTTGAGGAGTTTTCTAAAGCAGCAGCAAGCATCATCGAACGTTTAGATGTATCTCGGTCACCTCCACAGCCCATAATTACAACAAGATTTTCATAATATTTTTTTATTGATGATAGAAAGTGATTTATGGCTTCATGATTATGAGCATAGTCGATGATAATATTTGTAGGTATATTCTTAATAATTTCAGATCTTCCTTTTGGTAATTTTAAAAATGCAAGATCATTAATTTGATTTTCAAAAAATTTATCAAATCCAATAGAGCAAATTGCAAATACAAGGTTGTGAATATTAAACTCAGGAAAAATATTACAAGAGAATGAATATTTCTTTTTATCTTTATTGCCATATCCAAATAGTGATTTTTTTATAAAAATTTCAAAAATTGTTTGCTTAGTAGATATTTTTTTAATCTGATAAAAAATATCAGAAAATTGATTTTTTTTACTAATTACTGATAATTTATAATTACTATTCTTAACAAATTCATAACTATCTTTATATTTATAAGACTTATCATCAATAAGTTTTATTGAAGATTTAAATCTAAAAATCTCAAACTTTGCATCCATATATGCTGTAAAAGTTTTATGATAATCCATGTGGTCATTTGTAATATTTAATATTGAAGTAGAATTTAACCAACCAATATTTTGTAATCTTCTTTGATCTAATGCATGAGAAGAAATCTCAATACAAATATTTACACCATCTTCTGAACTATAGTTATTAAGCATATTAAATAATTCAAAAATATCAGGAGTTGTTTTTGATGAAAAAGTTGTGTTCATCTTTTCTTGATTAAATTGAACACCTAAAGTTCCGATATATAGTGAATCATATCCTTGATTAATTAAAAGTTGATGGCATAAATAAGCTGATGAGGTCTTTCCATTAGTTCCAGTAAATGCAAAAAAATTATTACTATTTACATCAACTTTATATAGAGCATTAAGAAAAAATAAAATCTTTTCTTCAAGATCTTCAATATAAAAAATATTTTTATCTTCAGTTTTGAATTTAGCATCATTATGCACAGCAACAGATGCTCCAAGTTCAATAGCTTTCTTACAGAATTTACTACCATGATTGTTAATTCCAGGTAACCCAAAAAATATTGAATTCTTCTTAACCTTATGTGAGGAATTTGTCGCAAATGAAACCTTTGTAATATCTTTTGGAAAGTCAATATTTAAGATTTTCTCAAGTTCATTCATCTTCAAAATAACCTAAATAGTTTAAGGAGCTTTCAGCAATTTTTGCAAAAACTGGAGCTGCAACTGCACCTCCTGAGTAAGAATTTAATCCTGGTTCATCTATTGAAACAAATATAGTTAAAGACTTATCACTTAAAGGCGCAATTCCAATGAAAGATGCTCTGTATAAGTCCTCTGCATAACCAGAACCTTTTCTTATTTTATGAACCGTTCCGGTCTTTCCACCCTCAGAAAAACCTTGAATTTCAGCTGCCTTCCCCGTTCCTTCTTTAACCACTTTTTGTAAAGCATCAAGAATATTATTAGCTGATTCATCTGAAATTATTTTTCTTGAAGTGATCATCTGATCTTTTAAAAGTTTAAAATCTTTATATTCTCCCTTATTAGCAAAAACTGAATACGCTGAAGCTATTTGGAAAGGGCTTATGGTTATTCCATATCCATATCCCAAGCTTGCAAGCTCTCTATCTGAAACTTTTTCTTTTATATCCATATACCCAAAAGCACTAGAAGGAAAGTTTATTGATATTGGTTTTGTAAATCCAAAATTATAATAATTTCTTTTTAACTCTTCATAACCCAGCTCTAATGCTATTTTCGATGCTCCAACTTGACTGGATACAGCAATTATTTCTTTTGGAGTTAATTTTTCGTGGCTCTTTGAGTCTACAATGATTTTATTATCTAAGATGAGTCTTCTTGGAATATTAATTGATACATCAGGTGAAAATAAAGCATTATCTAATGCCTTTGATAAGACTATAGGCTTTAGAACAGATCCTGGCTCATAAGCTTCTACTAATGCTCTATTTTTTTGAATTTTTCTTTGAGGATGATTGGGGTTATAAGATGGATAGCTTGCCATAGCAAGTACCTCACCCTTTTTATTATCTAAAATTATTACAGTTCCTGCTTCAGCTTTATTTTTTTTGATAGCTTCAGCTAAATATTTATAGGCAAAAAATTGTATAGTTGCATCAATGGTAAGATGCAAATCTTCACCTTGAACAGATTTAATAATATCAATTGGTTTTGATATGATCTCTTGTTTTGCATTTTTATAAAATTTTTGTTTACCATTGGTTCCCGAAAGTACTTTGTCATAACTTTTTTCCAACCCCTCTTGTGCCCCATCCGTTCCATAGAAACCAATCAAAGTTGAAATCTGATCGCCTAAAGGATAATGCCTGCTATGCCTTGTCTCAATTTCAAAATTCTTTAAATTGATCTCATTTATATTTAAGAGCTCTTCTTTACTTAATCCTTTTTTTATAAGTGTTTTTTTTGAGAAAGATTCATCATCAATATTAATATCTAAAACTTCCGCAAGATTTAATAGTTGATGCTTTTTGAAGCCCTTAAGGGCATATAAATCATAATTGACAATCGATATAGCTAAAGGAAAATTATTTCTATCAAAAATGCCACCCCTAACAGGGTTTATTTCTTTGTATTTAATATATCTCTTATATCCTTCATTTTTCAAAAAATTACTATCAACAAATTGAATTGAGAGAATCTTAAAAATAATTGCAATTAAGGCTGAAATGAATGCAATTAAGATTAATAATAATCTCCAGTTCAGTAATAAGTTTTTATTTTTCATTTAGAATTATTTTTTTTGGTTTCTTTTTTTTCATTCCTAAAGAATCTTTAGCAATCATCTCAATTTTTGCAGGTGAATTTTCTATATGGAACTGTGTAGTTAATTTTAAATTTAAATCTCTTAGATTCTCATTTTCTATCCTTAGATTTTCGTAATTATTATGAAGTGTTCTTATTTCCCATGAAAGTTTTATTTTTTCTATACTTAGAAGAAATATAAATATTGCTAGTCCTGAAAGGTTTAATAAAATTTGTTTTTTTATCATATCTTTTGAAATACTCTCATTAATGCACTTCGTGATCTTGTGTTCTTTTTAATTTCATCTGCAGAGGGTCTAATTTTTTTTGCTATGCATGTAAATTTTTTTTCTTCAATATTGTTTAATGGTATATCTTTAGGAAATGACTTAAATGATGGTTTAAAGGAATTTTTTATAATATTGTCTTCAAGTGAATGGAATGCGATTGTCACTATCACTCCTTTTGGTTTAAGAATTTTTTTTGCAGCATCTAAGGATAATGAAAGCTCCTCAAGTTCTTTATTTAAAAATATTCTAAATGCTTGAAACGATTTAGTTGCTGGATGTATTTTCTTTCTTTTTTCTGGATATTTTTCATTAATAATATCCGCTAACTGCACAGTTCTTAAAATTAGGTTTTCTTTTCTTTCACTACAAATTCGATTCGCAATAAGCCTTGCATGTCTTTCATCGCCATATTTAAATAGAACATCAACAATCTCTTCTTCGGGTGCGTCATTAATCCATTCTGATAAAGTTATACCTCTTGTATTATCAAAACGCATGTCTAGAGGACCGTCCTTATTAAAACTAAATCCTCTTTCTGCATTGTCAAAATGTGTAGAACAAGTTCCTAAATCATAAAGCAGCCCGTCTACAGTTTCATTTTTAAAATATTTTTCAAGATTTTTGTATGAATTATGAAATATCTTAAAATTTAGGTCTTTTATATTTGATGCGAAACTTATAGATTCTGGATCTTTATCAATCGCTGATAAGAAACCATTTTTTGAAATCATTTTTAGAATTTGTTTAGAGTGTCCTCCTCTTCCAAAAGTACAGTCAATATAATAACCATTAATATCATGAATTAAAAAATCAATGGATTCTTCCAGTAGAACTGGAAAATGAAGCATTTTAATCTACTTGTTTTCTCATAAAAGTCGGCACATCAAGGAAATCAGTTTCCTCTGCAGACGACGTGCCAACTTCTTGATTTATTTTGTCTTTATTTAAACCAACTGGATTCAATTTCATTGTAGGTTCATTATCAATAACCAATGACGGAGCTCTTTGATCTACCCCTGTCGCAACAATAGTAACTTTTATATCATCTTTATAACTATCATCAAATACAAGACCATAAACTACGAGTGCATCCTCACTACATATTTCTTCAACAATATTAGTTACTTCAGTTTGATCACCAAGAGTCGGACTTTTGCCAGTTATATTTACTAATACGCCTCTAGCATTTTTAAGATTGATATCATCAAGCAACTCACTTTTAACAGCCTTCGTTGCAGCTACTTCAGCTCTATTTTTACCAGTTGCTACTCCAGTTCCCATCATTGCAGTACCTTTCTCTGACATGACAGCTTTAACATCGGCAAAATCAACATTAACGTGTCCTCTTTGCATAATAATATCTGATATACCTTGAACTGCTCCTTTCAAAACATCGTCTGATTTAGCAAAGGCATCTTGAATTGGGGTATCTGGACCTAATATCTCAAGAAGTTTTTCATTTGGTATAGTTACAAGACTATCCACCTCTTCAACCAATGCAGCAAGACCTTTTTCAGCAGCTCCTATTCTTTTCTTGCCTTCAAATTTAAAAGGTTTGGTTACAACTGCTACAGTGAGAGCTCCTAATTCTTTTGCAATTGATGCAATCACTGGTGCGGCTCCAGTACCAGTACCGCCTCCCATACCAGCAGTAATAAAAACCATATTTGCGCCTGTTAATAATTCTTCAATTGCTATCCTATCGCTTTCAGCAGCTCTTCTTCCAATATCAGGATCTGCCCCAGCACCAAGACCTTTTGTGAGACCATTGCCCAATTTTAAAGTTATTGCATTTTTTGAGGCGCTAAGAGCTTGAGTATCTGTATTTGCACAAATAAAGTCTACTCCTTTAATGTTATGATTAATCATATGAAGGACTGCGTTGCCGCCGCCGCCGCCAACGCCAACCACTTTAATCTTAGCATTTTCTATTTCTTGTTCTATTACTTCAAAATTCATCTATTTCCCCTAATTAAAATGACATGGATTTTATACTTTCAGGAAGAACTACATCTAAAATTTCAGTGGATAAAGATCCACCTGTTTGTCTCATTTCCCAACTATTTATATTCCATATTTCAAACTTTTCTCCCATACCAATCAAAGCAATTTGTTTCTGATCATTTATTTCAGCATATTTTTGCAATTCACCTGGAACTCTTAACAACATTCTTCCATTAACATCTATTTCTGTCTCATGAGCATTTCCTAAAATAGTCCATTGAATATTTCTTACAATTGGATCTAAGCCTTGTAAGGATTTTAATTTTGTTGAAATCTTTTCCCATTCAATTCCTGGATAGATTTTTAACGATGGGTATTGAGGATCTTTTGTAATTACAATCTTTGATTGATTTTGAGATTTAAAGCCAGATCTATATTTTGCAGGCACTGAAAGCCTGCCTTTTGCATCTAAAGAAACTATATTAAAACCAAACATTAACAAAATATAAAGTCTTTTTACACACAATGCAACACTTTTACACACTTTTTCACACTATTTTATCTAAAAAATTTATTTTAGAAAAAAAAATGAGTTGGTTTATAAGCCGGATTCTGTAAAAGATGATCATCTATCTCGATATTATGTTGCCATAATACTCTAGCAACCTACCCAAATCCAAAGCGAGCAACTTTATAGGATTTCTATTTGGTTTTGCTTCAGGCTGGGGTTTGCAATGCCTTAAATGTTGCCATTTAAGCGGTAGGCTCTTACCCTACCTTTTCACCCTTACCATAAAATGGCGGTATATTTTCTGTTGCACTATCCGTAAGCTCGCGCCTCCCAGGTGTTACCTGGCGCCCTGCTCTTTGAAGTCCGGACTTTCCTCTGCGCAGGGTCTTTATAAAGTATCTCCGCAGCGATCATCCAACCAACTCGTTCGATATTATAATGATTTTTTTAGGTTTCTATAAGATATTTATATATCTCTCTTTTATTTTTGCCTGTAACTATTGATATTAACTTAGCTGCTTCAGACGGGGATAACTTCTTTAAAAAATCTTTTCTAATTTTTGGATTTAATACGTAGTCGCTATGTTTTTTTTCTGAGCCTTCTATCACTAAAACTATTTCACCCTTCAAAAGAATTTTGTCTTTTTTTATATTATCTAATACCTCTCCTATATTTCCTCTAATTACTTGTTCATGAAGTTTTGTCATCTCTCTGCAAATTGATATTTTTCTTTTTGGGCCTAAAACTGTATTTAGATTTGAGATTGTCTTTTTGAGTCTTTTTGCAGACTCAAAAAATATTGCTGTTTTAGAGTCGCTATTTATATTTTCAAAACATATCTCTTGTTCACCTTTTTTTCTCGGCATAAATCCAAAAAAAGAAAACTTATCTGTTGGGAGTCCTGACAATACAATAGCATTAATTACGGATGATGGTCCTGGAATACTGGTATAGTTAATTGATTGTTTTGTGCATTCTTGAATTAATTTATATCCTGGATCTGAAATACATGGGGTTCCAGCATCTGAAACTATAGAAACAGTTTTTTTATCTTTTATTTTATTTATTATTTCTATAGAAACTTCATTTTCATTATGTTCATGAAATGCTTTGCACTTTATATCACAGTCAATAAAATTCAAAAGTTTCTTTGTAACTCTTGTATCCTCAGCATACAAATAATCAGAAGATCTTATAACATCTATTGCTCTAAGTGATATATCATTTAAATTACCTATTGGTGTAGAAATAAAATATAACATTTGATTTTAATAAATATGAAGTCCAGCTTAACATTAATTTTATTCTGTTTGATGCTTTTCTTAGGATCGTGTTCAACCTCTGAAATAAAACAATCAAATCAAATCTTTTTAAATTTGGAACTTCAAACTTCCGATAAAAATAAAGAAATAATTCTTGAGCATATATTAGATCAAAATATTGTTTTCTCAATAAATTTTAATATTAAAGAATCATACGAACTCAATGATAATATTTTGATTTCTGATCTAAAGTATTTTTGCAATAGCTTAATTCATGATCAAAATATATATTTAGAATCAATAATATTCGATTCATCTAAAGTTAAAGATAATGTATTAGTAATTTATTCTGAAGAGTTCACGAAAGAAGCTGAGTATTTAAAAAATAAATATCCCGATGAGCTTTATTTTTTGACAAATAAAAAAAATTATGAAAACGACATCAGAAAAATCTTAGGAGTTAAAAAAAGTATTGACAGATATTCAGAAGTGTCTAATCTTGATAAAAAATTAAAAATTAATCACTCACCCAGAGTTAGAAATGACATCTCAAAAATATATTTTCTACTTGAATATGATTCTGGGAAGACTGTTGTTCCATTAATAAGAAATTATGCATTAAATATAGATGCTTTCTCATCAAGTCAAATATTTCATGGTGCTAATAGTTTCAAAAAACTTACAGATTTTGAGGATATATATATTCCTTTGTCTTATCAAATGCTTAATGAAATTAAAGTAAAAACAAGCATTAAAAGTATTGAATATGAATTTGAAAAATTGCTAATTAAGGATTTTTTATTAGTTGAAACTATTTACCAAAATAATCTTTTCAAAAGAAACATTGCTCTTAAAACAAGTTCAGAAAAAGTTGAAAAGAATAGATGTATCGATAGAAATTTTTCAATTTCCAAAATTTCTTTTGAATAGTTTTTTAATCTTCCTTAAGATCTCTTTCTAAAGAAGAAAGGCTATCAAGAAAACCTGGTCTTTCAAATACTAATTTTTGATAATCAAGCAGTGGTTTAAGATGTCTATTGACAGGAAGCTTTATTCCAACTGAAGGCAGTCTCCATAAAATTGGGGCAAAAAAACAATCTACTAAAGTAAAATCATCGCTCATGAAGAATTTAAATTCTTTAAATGTTGGTGCAATTGAAGAAATTTCATGCAATAACTCTTCTCTAACTTTCATAAGTTCTTTTTCAGGTTTGCTTCGATCTATTAATGAATCAATTAGTGGGCACCATTCTCTATCAATCCTTAGCATAAGTGTTCTGCTATTAGCTCTTGCAACAGGATATACTGGTAACAGTGGGGGATGAGGAAATCTTTCATCCAAATATTCCATCATTACAGTTGGGTCATGAATGGCTAAATCTCTGTCAACTAATATAGGCAATTTATGATATGGGCTGATTGAAAGAATTTCATCAGGCGTCTCCTCTTGTTTAGATTCTTTGATTTCTGCAGAAATATCTTTCTCTGCTAAAACAATTCTAACCCTTTGACTATAGTGATCATCTCTATCTGAATATAAAATCATATTTCCTCCAATTATTTGTAATCCTTATGGTACTCTCGATATAGAAGAGAAGCCAATGCAGTAAATATTAAAAAATAAAATACCACATACCAGCCGATTCTTTCTCTGGTCGCCTTAATTGGCTCACCAACATAAACCAAAAAATTGGTAAGGTCATATATTAAGGTATCAAATTCTTCTTTACTTAATACTCCCGTTCCCTCTTCAACTTCTAAAAATCCACACTTCTCTTTGGTAATAGTGTTACCAAACTCATCTCTCTTTTCACCACCATTTTTAGCTATAACAGGAATGTTTTTACATACTAGTCTTTGATTGCCTTGAAGCGATAAAAGAACATTGGGCATTGCGGTCCCTGGATAAACTAAATTATTTACTCCATATTGTTTGGAAGCGTCTTCATAATAAGCTCTTAAATATGAATATATCCAATCGTCTCCTTTATACCTTGATACCAGAGTTAAATCAGGCGGGGCGACCCCAAACCAATTAACTGAATCTTCAGACATTGCACCTGTCATTAAATCTCCAGGTTTTATAGATTTATCGAAAACTAAATTTTCAAAAAATATTTCTTCAGGGATTTGGAGATCATTTGCAACCCTTCCCCATCTGGAGTACTGAAGAGAATGACAACCATAACAATAATTAATATAAGTGGCTGCTCCTCTTTGAAGTGACTCCATGTCATTTAAGGAGTATTCAAATTTATCACATTCACCATAATCCTTACATGGCCCACCCTCAGCAGCATACAAACTATTCAAACAAAATATAAATATTAAAAAAGTTAATATCCTTATAAGGTAAGATGAGTTGGATGATTGAAGTATCATAATCTTTCCGGAACTTCCTTTGTTTTTTCATATTTTGTATAAATAGGCATTAACAAAAAGTATGCGAAATATATTATGGTGCATATAACACTCATAGTTTTTCTTACTTCAGTTACTCCAACTGTACCCAAATAACCTAAAGTGAGAAAACTTACACCGAATAAAGTAAGAGCAATTTTACTATACATACCTTTATACCTTATTGATGCAACTTTACTCCTATCAAGCCAGGGAACAATAAAGAAGATTGCTACTGCTGAAGCCATAACAATTAAGCCTCCCAATGGGTCTGGAACAGCTCTAAGCATTGTATAAAATGGAGCGTAATACCAAACAGGAGCTATATGATCTGGTGTTACTAATGGATTAGCTTCTTGAAAGTTTGCCATCTCAATAAAATATCCACCGCCTTCTGGGAAGAAAAACATTATTATTGAAAAAACAATTCCAAATACGCCTATCGCAACTAAAGCATTTAAAACTTTATAAGGAAAAAAAGGAACGCTATCAAGCGGCACCCCATCATCGTCAAGGTATTTCTCAATATCAACCCCTTCAGGGTTACCAGCACCAACTTCATGAAGCGCTACTAAATGTAAAAAAACAAGCGCTATAAGTACTAATGGCAATGCTACAACGTGTAATGCAAAGAATCTTGAAACAGTTATTCCTGAAATATAGTAGTCTCCCCTAACCCATAATTCTAAAGACTCACCAATATATGGTATTGCTCCAAATAAAGAGATAATAACTTGAGCACCCCAATAAGACATTTGACCGTATGGCAGGACATATCCTAAAAAGCCTTCAGCCATCATTGCTAGGTATATTGTGCAACCAAAAATCCAAACTAACTCTTTAGGCTTTTGATATGAGCCATAAAGTAAGCCCCTAAACATATGCAGATACACAACAGCAAAAAATAGAGAAGCTCCGGTAGTATGCATATATCTTATTACCCATCCGTAGTCTACATCTCGCATAATATACTCTACAGATGAAAATGCCTGCTCCTCAGTATTCGAATATGGCATGATTAACCAAATGCCCGTTACTATTTGAATAATTAACGTAACAGCTGCCAATGCTCCAAACAAATACCAAAAATTTACTTTTGATGGGACTGGATGTTTAGACAAATGTCTTTCAAAAGTATTTACGATAGGCAATCTATCATTAATCCAAGAAAATAATTTTCCAGCCATTTCACTCATTTATAACTCCTTATCCTCTCCTATAGTTAATATACTTCCTTCAAACATATGAGGTGGTACAACTAAATTTGTTGGCGCTGGAACGCCTTTAAAAACTCTTCCTACAATATCAAACATTGAGCCGTGGCATGGACAAAAAAACCCTCCGTTCCATGTTGCATCCCATGGCTTAGGCTCGATCTCTGGAAAGTATTTTGGAGCACAACCCAAATGAGTACAAACTCCGGAAAAGATAGAATATTCCGGACTTCTTGACCTAGATGGGTTGAGACCTTTATATAGTTCTTCAATTTTATCAGAATTAGGATCATCTAATTTAGGTACAGCTAATTCTAAGTTAGCAATACTTTCTTTGGTATGTCTAACAATAAAAACAGGTTGTTTTCTCCATGCAACTTGAATTTGTTGACCATATTGCATTTTTGAAACATCCAGCTTTACGGGTGCACCTGCAGCTTTAGCTTTAGCGCTTGGGTTCCAAGCTGCAATAAATGGTGTTGCAGCAAATGGTATGCCTGATAAACCAACTGCACTTGTCAAACCAATTAATACCTTTCTTCTTGTTTTATCTTTGTCTTGCATTTAGATAGTGTGCCACTATAAAATTCCTTCAAATTATACCATATTTAAGCAATATAAAATTGGCTTATAATTGAAAATAAGTATGAAAAATCTTATAAAATTATCTTTTAGAAAACTGCTTACTTTTTCTTGCTTTAACAAGTCCAGGTTTCTTTCTTTCTACTCTTCTTGGATCCCTAGTTAAAAGACCTGCCTTTTTTAATTGTGGCCTGAGCTCCTCATCGAATAAGGTTAAAGCTCTTGAAATACCATGCCTTATAGCACCAGCTTGTCCAAAACTTCCACCTCCCTTGACTTTGATACTGACATCAATTTTTTTAGTTAGATCTAATAGCTCTAAGGGCTGCATTACGAGCATTTGTGCAACTTTTCTTCCGAAGTATTCATCTAGTTTTTTATCGTTTACTAAAATATCACCTTTGCCTTTTTTTAAATAGACTCTTGCAGAAGATGTTTTTCTTCTTCCAGTTGCATAATGAATATCGGTGCTCATTAAGTCAATTTCCACTCAGTTGGTTTTTGTGATTCATGTTCATGTTTTGGTCCTGCAAATACCTTAAGTTTCTTTATCATAGATTTTCCTAATTTATTTTTAGGGAGCATCCCCTTTACAGCTTCTTCTATAATTCTTTCAGGATTCTTATTATTAAGTTCCTGGAACGTTTGCGTCTTAAGACCACCTGGGTATAAAGAATGCTTATAGTATTTTTTATTGGTAAATTTTGAACCTGTAACCTTAATTTTTTCTGCATTAACAACAATAACATAATCACCACCATCAGTATGTGGTGTATAGGTAGGCTTATCTTTACCTCTAATCCTATCAGCAATTTTAGTTGCAACTCTTCCAAGTATTCGGTCAGTAACATCTAAAACAAACCAACTTCTTTCTACTTCTTCTTTTTTTAGTGAGTAAGTTTTCATAATCATTTAAATTGAGAAGCGAATATTAATGTTTACTCGAAAATATATCAATATTTATGTTCATTTTTATTTATTTATATCTTTTATGAAATAAGTGC
>CABYNW010000008.1 GCA_902520495.1 uncultured SAR86 cluster bacterium
CTAAAGCACCAACCAACATACCCATATCTTGTTCTACGCTCATAGTGAATCCTTCAGAAGATTCAGCGCCAAGATTTGGATTAGCTTTAATTAGTGTTGAAACCTGTTTAGAAGCACAGTCTGCAGCAGATGTTCCTGCAGCAGCACAAGCTTTATAGTCGTAAACAGTGTTAGCACTAAATGTAGTAGCACCGTAAAGGTTGTCCATTGTTGGAGCTCTAAAACCTTCACCAGTATTTAATTTAACAATTGTACCTGGCATAGGAACCCATAAAGCACCTAACTTAAATGAATCACTTTCACCAACATCTGAATAATCATCAGATCTAAATGAAGCTGTAACTTCTAAGTTGTCCATTACTGGGAATAATACTTCCCCGAATACTGAATCAACTTCTCTAAGACCAGCACCTGAATTACCAGCAGAACCACCAACTAGACCATTTTCTGAATGCTTATCGTATTCAGCAGAATATCTATTTTCGAAGTTCTCGATACCAAATAATGCTGAAACTGATCCACCAGGTAAGTCCATAATGTTGTCAATTTGCACAACTACATCATTTTTCTCATAGTGGTTTGTGTACTCAACCATAGTTGTAGCACTCATAGCAGCAGCACCAGCAGCTGAACCAAAAGGCTCATCGTTTAGAACATTTGAGTCTAAACCTGCATAACTGAGGTAATATCTACCTATATCAACTCCATAGAATTTATTTATTTGTGTACCGTACACAACTTCTACATCGTCATTAACTTGATATGTAAGTTCGAATACTGCATCGTGACCTGTATCAACCTGGTGCATACCACGGTTACCAATCTCAGTCCATCTCCAATAACCAGTTACAGGAACGTCATAAGGGTTAGATGCATCACCAACTGCGATACTTGGGTATCTAGCAGCAGGAGGAGCATATCTACCTGTTGATTCGTTTCTTAAATAATTGATTCTTGAATATAAACTAATTTTATCATTAATTTCGTATTCTATATTTGTTGTAATGCTATCTCTGAATGTAGCAGCATCTTGTACCATAATGTCAGCCCAAGCAAATCCGCAGATTCCTCTAGCAGCTCCACCATTAGATGGTGTTGAAGTTGCTCCCTGACCGAAAGCAGCACCACCAAAGTTAGGGCCCCACCATCCATCAACTGGATTATCTTGTGAACCAGGACATGTTGGTGTAGCCATAATGTCACCAGTTACTGGATCAGCTAAGTTTCTTGAATACCAACTTAGACCATAAGTTTCACTATAAAGATCAACTACTCCATCACCGTTTTTATCATTAATGCTAGCTTTTGTATACCATCTGTCTTTTAGATAGATTTCATCTCTTTCATCATGCTCAGCCATAATTGTTACATAGCCTTTATCGTTAGTAGCACCATAAATGAAAGAAACTGAATTTTCTTCACCATCATCACGATCTCTGTCACCACGTCTGAAATTAAATTCCATTCCGTCGAAACCTTTTTTTGTTATAACGTTAACAACACCAGCAATAGCATCAGACCCATAAACAGATGAAGCACCATCAGCTAGAATCTCAATCCGATCAACTGCAACAGTTGGTATCATATTGATATTAACAGCTCCAGACCCACCAAGATGTGGTGAACCAGGCATTCTTCTTCCATCCATGAGAACTAATGTTCTAGCAGATCCTAAACCTCTAACACTGATTGTTGCGTTACTCATAGCGCTACTACCAGCAGTTGGTCCAGTTGATCCAAAAGAGTTATAAATTGAGTTTCTTAATACGTCAGCAGTCATAAGACCTGAAGATGCATCAATATCCTCACTGGTGATTGTTGTAACTTGTGCGGCACTATTTAATGAATCTCTTTTGATTCTAGAACCGGTTATAACAACCTCTTCTACATTATCTGCAGATTCGTCTTGAGCAACTAGATCAGCATTAAATAAGCCGAAAGTAAGCGCAAGAACTGCAAATAAATAATTCTCTTTATTAAACATACAATTCCCCTGTAGTTTGATTAATATATATGAAAGCATGAAATTAACCATGCTAAACACGTTATGGAATCTATTGTTTCAGAGTTTTTATAAGAAATCTACATTTTTTTGAAATATTTATAATTAGATATAATGTATGTTTATATCTTAAATATAACTTTAAAATTATTAAATAATTTACTGATTTAATTATTTTTCTTTTACAATTACAAAAAATAAGGAAAAATTACTAAAAATGTTACTTAAAAATAAGAAAATTTTAATATCTGGTTTGGCTAATAAGTACTCAATAGCTGCTGGAATTGCTAATTCTATGCATCGCGAAGGAGCTGAATTGGCTTTTACATACCAAAATGAGAGACTTTTAAGGAATTTAAAGCCTATTGCTGAGAATTGTAACTCAAAAATTCTTTTAGAATGTGATGTTTCAAATGATCAATCTATAGAGACTGCATTTGTTGAATTAGGTAAAATTTGGCCGAATTTTGATGGCTTTGTTCATTCAATAGGTTTTGCACCCGCAGATCAACTTGAAGGAAATTTTGTTGATGTAACAACTAGAGAAGGTTTCAAAATAGCTCATGATATTAGTTCATATAGTTTTACTGCAATGGCCAAAGCTGCAAAACCAATGCTAAATGATGGCTCTGCTTTACTTACACTTACATACTTAGGATCAATCAAAACGGTCCCAAATTACAATGTTATGGGGCTTGCTAAGGCTAGTTTAGAAGCAAATACAAGATTTCTTGCTGCATCGATGGGCAAAGATAATGTTAGAGTAAATGCTATATCAGCTGGACCTATTAAAACTTTAGCTGCTTCAGGGGTTAAAAATTTTAAAAAAATGCTAAGTGAGCACTCTAAAATTGCACCACTTGGAAGAACCGTAACAACTGAGGAAGTTGGTAATGTTGCTTCATTTTTATGCTCTGATTATGCAAGTGGTATTACGGGTGAAATAACATATGTTGATGCTGGTTTTAATATTGCAGCAATGCCATTAAATGCATACGAAGAATGATAAAAAATACTTATGAAAAATATGTACTTCCTAAATTATTAGATACGTGTTGCTCAACAAAACCTGTTAACTATCAAAGAAAAAAAATTGTACCGAATGCTAGTGGAACCATTTTAGAAATTGGAATTGGTTCTGGGTTAAATATCCCTTTTTATAATTTTTCTAATATAGATAAAGTTTATGGTCTCGATCCATCAGTTGAATTATGTGAAAAAGCAATGATAAAGGCCAAAGAACTTAACGTGAATATAGATTTTTTAATCAATGGAGCTGAGGAAATCAAGTTGAAATCAAATTCTATTGATACTGTACTCATAACATATACATTATGTTCAATACCAAATCCTGATGATGCATTAAAAGAAATAAAAAGAGTAATGAAGTCTGATGCTAATATCTTATTTTGCGAACATGGTATAGCACCAGATATTAAAGTATCAAAATGGCAAAATAGAATTAATCCACTCTGGGGTAAGTTATTTGGTGGATGTAGTATAAATAGAGATATACCAAAAATACTAAATAACTCAGGTTTTAAAATCTATAATCTTAAACAAATGTATCTACCAAGCACCCCTAAGATAGTTGGTTACAATTCTTGGGGCACTGCATCTTTATAAATATATGAAAAACAGGCCGGTCGTTGTTGGTATTGGATCAATTCAACAAAAAGCTTGTTTCGATGAATTGGATGAAGCCTTAATCTTAATGGATCTTGCTTTCAAGAAATCGCTTAAAGACTCAACCAATCTTGAAATTAAAAATTATATAGATGAGATTCAAATTCCTAAAGGATACTGGCGTTATAGAGATCCTGGTAAATGGATTTCTAAAAATAATAATATTCAAAACATAACAACAAGGGTTACTAAAATAGGCGTTCTTCAACAAAACTTAATTAATTCAACCTGTAATAAAATAATTAATGGAGATATTAGAGCGGGAATAATTATAGGTGGTGAGGCAAGATATAAGATATTGCGTGCTGAAATAGAAAACAAAATCTTCAAAGAGACTGAATTAAATATTAATCCAGATCATTATATAAAAGCAAAAGACGATCTTCATTTAGAGGTTGAAGAAGAGCAACTTGGATTAATGGCAGTTGGTTATTACGCAATATTAGAAAGCGCCCTTCGCGCATCATCAGGTGTTAATTTTAAAAAATATCATAAACAAATTGCGAAACTATATTCAGAGTTCTCAAAAATAGCATCCAAAAATAATGATAGTTGGATTAAATCATCTCTTTCATTCGATGAGATATTAAATCAAAGTAATAAAAATCCAATTCAGGCCTTTCCTTACAATAAATATCATTGCACTAGTTGGAATGTAAACCAATCATGTTCAATGATAATTTGCGCAGAAGAGGTTGCAGATAAACTAAAGATACCCAATCATAAAAGAGTTTATCCGCTTGCTTCGTCTGAAACCAATCATATGATTGCCACATTGCAAAGACCTAATCTTGTTGAGCCTTATGGAATGAAATTAGCAGCAGAATTTATCTTAGATATTTGTCAAAATAATAATATAAAACCTAATCTATATGATTTATATAGTTGTTTTCCAGTGGCCGTAAGTATGTTTTCAAAGTCATTGAATTTAAAAAATTCTAAAAATTTAACAATAACCGGCGGAATGCCTTTTGCGGGTGGTCCTTTAAATAGTTACGTTATCCATTCAACAGTAAAAATGATTGAAAATATTAGAAATAAGAAGAAGAGCGTTGGAGTTGTAACTGGTGTTTCTGGAATGATGACCAAACAATCATATGCATTATGGGCAAAAGAACCAATAACTGAATTCATGCATAAAGACTTTACAAGCGAAGTACAAAAAAAAGAGCAACCAATCGAGTTATCTTCTCTTCAAGAAGGAGTTGGAAATATAATTGGATATACTACGCTTCATAGAACCAATCCTGCAAAAGCAATAATCTATTTAAACTGCGAAGATGGCAAAAGAAAATTGATTACTTCAACTGATAAATCTATTATAAAATCAATGGAGACAAAAGAATGGGTAAAAAGAAAGGTATATTTCAAAAAAAATCAATTAGTTTATTAGTTCTGATTCTAATAACAAACAATATAAACAGTGATGCTGTTATAAATAGTATAGAAATACATAAAGAAAAGTTTGAAAACATTGCTATCAATATATGGAATTATGCTGAATTAGGATACCAAGAAAAACAAAGCTCAAATTTATTAGCGCAATCTTTAAAAGATGAAGGCTTTGTAATTAAAAAAGGTGTCGCGGATATACCATCTGCCTTTATTGCAGAATTTAATAATGGTGGTCCAGTTATAGGAATACTTGGAGAGTTTGATGCTCTTCCTGGATTGGCGCAATCAACATCTCCTTTTAAAGAAGTGATTGACAATGAAACTGGTGCAGGTCACGCCTGTGGTCATCATTTATTTGGGGCAGCATCGGCCTGGGCTGCAGTAGCAGTTAAAGAATGGCTTGTAAAAAATAATGTTCCTGGAACTATTAGATTTTATGGAACGCCTGCTGAGGAAGGTGGTTCTGGAAAAGTCTATATGGTTAGAGAAGGTCTTTTTAATGATGTGGATGTAGTTTTACACTGGCATCCAGATGATACTAATAGTGCTAATTCAAGAACGTCTAATGCAAATAAATCAGCTAAATTTACATTCAGGGGCATATCAGCACATGCAGCTGGATCTCCAGAACAAGGAAGGTCAGCACTTGATGGTGTTGAAGCAATGAATCACATGGTTAATATGATGAGAGAACATATTCCACAAGAATCTAGAATACATTACGTAATAACCAAAGGAGGACTTGCACCAAATGTTGTCCCTGATCTTGCAGAGGTTTATTATTATGTAAGGCATCCAAAAATGACTGTTGTAGAAGATTTATTCTTAAGAGTTCTGAAGACTGCAAATGGTGCTGCGTTAGGTACAGATACAAAAATGAGTTATGAGGTAATGCATGGAAACTTTTCCCTTTTGCCAAATGATACCTTGCAAAAAATTGTTCATAAAAATTTAGAGCAACTCGGAGGCGTAATTTATAACAATGAAGAAAATAAATACGCAAGTAATATATATTCCACTTTTATAGAACCAAATAATAAAATTGGTACGCAAGAGTCTGTGAGACCATTTAAATCTTCTCACGGTTATGGCTCAACTGATGTTGGTGATGTTAGCTGGAATGTACCTACAGCAGGATTTAGAACAGCAACTTGGGTTCCAGGTACCGCTGCGCATTCATGGCAAGCAGTTGCATCTGGTGGAACATCGATTGGATTAAAGGGAGCTGAACTAGCAGCAAAAACTTTAGCAAAAACTGCAACAGAGATTTTTTTAGATACTTCTATTATTGATATTTCAAAAAATGAACTTAAATATCGTGTTGGAAACAATTTTGAATACAAGCCTTTACTTGGTGATAGAAAGCCGCCTTTAGATTACAGAAAAGTTAATTAGATTGAACTGAAACCGAAGCATTTGGTCTTCTAAGATCAGCAAAACCATAATTAGTTCCATTTATAATATGAATACTTTGAGTGCTACCCATAGTATGTTCAGGTGTCATTTTGTGACCAATGTTTTTATTTATAATTCTTACAACATCTGAATTTAATGTCCTTTCATATAAGATTCCAGTAGTAGGCCAATCTTTATGCACTCTTGGCAGCATGGTTGCTTGACCTATATCAAGATTAAAATCAACCACTCCTGTTATCACCCTTAATATTGCTGCAGGAATTAATGATCCACCGGGAGAACCAGTAATAAGCATAAGATCTCCCTCTTCATTAAAAACCATGGTTGGAGCCATAGTGCTCATTGGGCTTTTTCCTGGTTCGAACCTATTACCTGTGCTAGCAGAACGACCTCGTATATTTTTATCACCATACCTATATGCAAAGTTGTTCATTTGGTTGTTCATTAAAATGCCTGTGTTCGGGATAGTTACTCCTGAACCAAAAGAATAACCAAGTGTGTATGTGTTAGATACAGCATTGCCCTCGTTATCAATAATAGAAAAATGAGTCGTATCACGACTTTCTTTTACAAGTTCTAGTGGCTTTACAACTGTAGATTTTGTAGCTTTTTTGATATCGATACTTTTTGCAAGTTCCATAGTTCTTTCTTTTGACAGTAGTTGAGTAACTGGAACGTCAAAATAATCAGGGTCGCCCACAAAATGAGATCTATTATTATGCCCTCTTCTTAATGCTTCAGAGGTTAAGTGATATGTGATAGCCGAGTCACTATTAAACTTTTTTAGATCAAAAGCACTCAATATATTTAAAGCTGTCAGTAAAGTTATCCCTCCTCCTGATGGAGGTCCTGCAGTAAAAACTAAATTTCCTCTATAGGACGCAACTATTGGTTGGCTAATATTTACTTTATAGTTTTTAAAATCTTCTAATGTAAATAATCCGCCATTTTCATTCATGGCTTTTACCATTTTTTTTGCAATTTCGCCTTCATAAAAGCCCTTTTTCCCATTGGAAGCTATTATTTGAAATGTTTTTTCTAAATCAGGTCTTTTAAATAAAGAATATTCTTGAATAGCATTTCCATTCTTAAAATAAATTTTTAATGACTCAGGATCTTTTTTTAATTGATGTGTGTTTTCAATTACCTTTTCAAGATCATAGGATACTTTTATCCCATTTCTTGCTTGTCTTATTGCGGGTGCAAGAACATCTTCTAGTGGCAATGATCCAAAATTTTCATGAGCTTCTAAAAGTCCTGCTACAGTTCCTGGTATAGCAGATGCCTTGTAACCATATCGAGTTTTATTAAACATATCATTTGTAAAATCTTTTGGTTTAATTTTTTTACCATTAAGATCAAAAATATTATCAATTGTCGAGTTTAATGGGGACTTGCTTCTGTAATCTATATAAAATATTTCATCCTTTTCTTTTAAATAAACTAACATAAATCCTCCTCCGCCAAGATTACCAGCTCTTGGTAAGGTGATTGCTAGAGAAAATCCAACCGCTACAGCAGCATCAACTGCATTTCCACCTTTATTCAAAATTTCAATACCAATATCAGAAGATAAATTATTTTGTGAAACTACCATTCCTGATTTACTTACAACTGGATGATACGGTGACAAATAGTCAATATAGTTTTGTTGTCCATTGAGATTAAGAACTGATATAAAGAGTATAAAAAATATTCGCATTTAAAAAAGTATTGGTGCCAGATAATAAGAGAACAAGGTTACAACCAATATTCCCACTAAATTTAGGAAAAATCCTGCCTTCATCATTGTAGCAATTGTAAATTTGCCAGAACCATAAACAATTGCATTAGGTGGTGTAGCTACAGGAAGCATAAATGCACAACTTGCAGCTATACAAACAGGTATTGTTAAAGAAACTGGTAACACTCCAATCGCTGTGGCTAATGCTCCAATTACTGGAAGAAAAGTGCTTGTCGTTGCAACATTGCTAGTCATTTCAGTCAAAAATATAATCATTGTTGCAATAGCTAAAATTAAAATTATTGGATGCACTAACTTTAGAACAGTTAACCCTTGTCCAATCCATAACCCAAGACCTGAGTTTGAAACCTGTGCCGCTAAAGATAAGCCTCCTCCAAATAATATTAGAAGACCCCATGGTAGCTTTGATGTTTTTTCCCACTGCATTAAATTTTGAGATTTATTTATTGATGAAGGAATCATGAACAATAAAATAGCAATGATAATCGCTACTCCAGCATCTTCTAATCCAATACCAAAAGTTTCTCTAATAACTCTACTTGTCATCCAAGCTAGTACAGCAAGTGAAAAGATAAATGTAATTTTTACTTCATCTTTATTCAAAGGTCCAAGATCAATAAGCATTTGATTTAACTTAGATTTTGTTTCTGATGTAGCTATAAAGTCCGTGGGAAATACCAATTTAGTTAAAATTACCCAAGCAGAAATTAACATAACTATTGCCACAGGAACGCCAAGCCTCATCCAGCTTAGAAAATCTATTTCAATGTCATAAACCTCTTCCATGAAAGTAACAAATACAAGATTGGGAGCTGTTCCAATTATTGTTGACATGCCACCAATCGTTGCAGCATAAGCAATTCCTATCATGAGAGCAGTATCAAAATATTTCTTTTGCTGAATGGATATATTGGGTATTGTCGATGCAATTACTGTACATACAGCCAAACCTATTGGTAATAACATAAGTGTGGTAGAGGTGTTCATAACAAACATGCTTATAAGAGCAGCAACTAACATAAAGCCACCTATTAACTTTGGACCGCTTGAGCCGATAGCCACTATCATCTTTAAAGCCATCCTTTTATGAAGTCCAGAGCTCTCTATACCTAATGCCAGAATAAACCCTCCTAGAAATAAATATATATTTTTATTTGCGTAAGGATCAGCTGCTGATTGAAAATTACTAATATCTAATATTGGGAATAAAGCAAGAGGCAGTAAGGAAGTAACAGCAACTGGCAAGGCTTCGGTTGCCCACCAAATTGCCATTAAAACCAAAACAGCCAAAACAAACCAAGCTGATTTACTATCTACAGATTTAGTACCATTATCGAACTCCATGCCATCCAAACCAATTAAGCTTGATGGTATAAAATTATAAATTCCGCAGAATATTATTAATGAAAATGCTATTAAACCTATGGAGAAGCCTTTATTTTTATATGCTGGCATATCTTATACTAATGTTTTTTCATAAAAAAAGGGAGTTAATAACTCCCTTTTATATTTATAGATTAATTAAAACTTAACCTTAATATCAAGATAAAAGTTTCTACCATAATCCTGATGAGCGTCTGCAAAGAAACCATAGAATCTATCAGCTAATGGCGCTCTTTCGTCTTCTAAGTTTTTCACTGCAAATTTAACTCTAGCTTTTTGATCACCAATATTAAACCAGTAATATACTGAAGCATTAATAGTGGTCATGCTAGGTATAACATATCTTGTTCCATCAGATCTAGTTTCACTAGATTGATAGAAATCACCTTTTCTAAGGCTTGATAATTGAACACCTAAATCTCCAACTCTGTAATTAAACTTGACGCTAGTTTTTTCAACATAGTTTCCATCTAAACCAGCTAAATTACCAAAACCTGCGAAAGTAATATCAAATGGAATTAGTCCTGATGCTTGAGCATCAACCAACGCTTGATATGCATTTGTTGGTTTTTGAGTAAATTCTGTTGTTTCAGAGTGATTAATAGACATATTAAAATCACCAACATCTGTGGAGATATCATAGTAGATTCCTATATCTTGACCAGCAATAGATCTGGTTGCAGCGTTAGTATATTCATCAAATATACTTAAAGCTTCTCCAGCTGGACATATTCCTGCTGCAGTAAATTTAGCTATTTCTGCTGCAGAATATCCACCATCATCTCTTAATATTGCTGGATTGCTATAACCATCACAATTTTCAGCACCGTAATTAATTCTAGCAACAAGATCAGCAACCATTGAATTAGTTCTTCCAAATAAAACAATAGTATTATCTTTTTCAATTCTCCAATCATCCCATGTGATTGTTAGGCCTTCAATATTGCTTGGCGTCCAAACAACACCCCATGAGGTATTATCAGATTCTTCAGGTAATAAATCTGGGTTACCTTGTCGATAACTTTGAATTTGGTATCTATCATCAAGAGGATCATTTGCTCCAACATACTCACCTACTGCATCATCAACGTTACCACTTCTAGTAACATAAAGTTGATTTGCCTGAATAAGGTTTGGAACTCTAAATGAAGTAGATTTTGAACCTCTTAACAAAACATCATCGGTAAGTTCCCAACCTAAAGCTGCCTTCCATACAGTTGAAGATTTAGTATCATCTGGATCTTCGTGCCTCATAGCAACCTGAGCTTCCATTTTACTTGAAATAGGTAATATCATTTCAGCAAAAACTGAATTCGTAGATCTTTTTGCAGAAGTATCAACTGTTGGACTTGATCCAAGAACGTCTCCAACAAATGGGAATCCTAATCCTGTCTCTGTTGATGTCCATTGAATAGTTCCATCAAGTCTTGGGTCTCTATCATCAGTATAAGATTCCTGACGATACTCAAAACCTATCAACATTCCCACAGGACCTGCAGGCATATTAAATACTTCTGGGTTTGTCATCTTAAAATCAAATGAATTTAATTCACTTGTATCATTTCTAGAGACGTCAACAATTGCTTGAGATAAAGCAGTTTTAACATCTGCTGAAAAAATATTAATAGCACTTGATGTTGAATCATTCAAGCCAGCTTGTAATAAAGAATTTGATAGTCTATTTTCAGTTAAGTCCTCTGAAATAGCTTTTGAATGCAAAACAGCAGTTTCCCAATCCCAGCCTGAATCAGTAGTTCCTCTAAAACCAAATAGATATCTATATGTTTCTTTTTCTACATTTATTATTCTAGGTCCAATATCTGGTCTCCAATTATCAATTCTTACCTGTTTGTTTGATGAAGAGTTGTCAGCAGTCATGCCGATTTGATTCATCCAATAGTTATCAGGACCCACGCTTAAAAGAGCTGTAGAGAAATCACCTGCTGGCTCTTTATGACGCATATAGTCTGAATTATATGAACCAATCTCAGCAAAAAACTCAGAACCGCCGTCTAACTCATGATTTACAAAAACAAATAAGTTACTTCTTTCTAGTTCGCCCCTGTAATCTCTGAACTGACCAGGATTAATATAATATTCACCATTAGCCATTGTAGTTGTATCTACTGCTAAACATGTGCCATATCCAGTATCTTTAGAATCTGATCTTGCGCATCTTGGATCTCCAATTGGGATAATTTGAATTTCACCAGAGCTATCTGAATAATCAGTTCTTCCACGCATGTCTAATTGCGCCCATTTACCAGAATATAAATTTCTAAATGATGCATCTCCTGCCCATAAAGAATCTGCAGGAATCCATTTTCTATGATCTGAGTCTCCCCATCTTGGGTCTTCAGCTGCAGCAATACCATCTCTATCATAGAAGTCATACATAACAGATATATTAGTTTTACCACCATTCATATCTTTACCCCATTTAAGGGTTAGTCTGTCATCTACTGCACTAAAATTATCATAACCTTGATTTCTTAAGGCTATTTCAAATCCATCATAATCAGTTTTTAAAACATTATTAACAACACCAGCAACTGCGTCTGCACCATAAATAGCTGAAGCACCATCTTTTAAAACTTCAACACGGTCTAGCCCATTAGTTGGAATTAAATTTGAATTAACACTCATTGTTGGAACATAGTCTCCACCAAGAAGTTCGGTTTGATAACCAGCATTATTAACTAATCTTCTGCCGTTAAGAAGAATCAAAGTATTACCTACACCCATGTTTCTTATATTATAAGCACCAACATCTCCCCTTGCGGAGTTCACGCCTCCTGAGTCAGACTCAGCTTCTGTAAAATAGTTAAGGCCTTGTTCGGTCATGTTTTCTAGTAATTCTGTACCGTCTTCAACACCTAAAATATCAATATCTTCAGATGAAATTACAGTAACAGGAAGAGCTCCTGTAATAGATGCGCCTTTAATCTGTGAACCTACTACTACAACCTCTTCTACATTTTCTTCAGCACTTTCTTGAGCAAATACTGCAAAAGGCAATATAAACATCAAAGAAAGTAAATAATTTTTAATTTTCATATGTATCCCCCAAATGAAATGTTTAAACTGAAGATATTATAGGCGTTTGATAGATAATATGTCCAATCTAGTGATCTAAATAAATATACAAGAAATATATAGAATTAACTTCCAATGAAGTTAATAAGTTCTTCAATTCTTTTGATAGACAGATCTTTACCTAAAATACATAAGGTAAAACCTAATGAAGGAGATTTTGTTGACCCAGTTAATGCTATTCTAATGGGTTGATTTACTTTTGGAACGGGTAAATTATTATCGGTTTGATAAGTTTTCAATATCCTATCTATGCTATCTACATCCCAGTCCTCTAAATTTAGAAGTAATTCTTTAATATCAATAAGAATGTTATTATCAGATAAGAATTTATCAATAGCCCTATTGTCATACGATTTAATATTTTTGTAATAAGGTTCCAAAGATTTAGCTATTCCTTTCAATGTATTGTCTGACGAACGCATTGCATTTATCAATAAATCGACATAGCGATGATTTTCTATATCGATATCGTTTTTTAAAAGAAAAGGTCTTAAATGCGATTTAAATTCATCTAGAGATAAATTTGCCAGATGTTGAGAATTTGCCCAATCAAGTTTAGTTATATCAAAAATCGCACCAGCTTTTTGAACTTCTTTTATATTAAAATCTTTTATTAAATCATCTAAATAAAAGATCTCATTATCTCCCTTCGACCAACCCAATCTAGCAAGTGTATTGATGATTGCTGAATCTAAGTACCCTTCCTCACGATATTCTTCAAGGCTGGTTGCAGCGTGTCTTTTTGATAGTCTTTTTTTATCTGTACCTAAAACTAGGGGAAGATGGGCATATTCAAGCTGGGGATAACCTAATGCATTTTGTATATGAATTTGTCTTGGAGTATTGCTAATATGATCTTCGCCTCTAATTACTGAAGTTACTCCTTGTTCAAAATCGTCAACTACATTACAAAGATGATAGGTTGGACTTCCATCGCTTCTTAATAAAATAAGGTCATCAAGCTCACTATTTTTAAAAATAATTTCGCCTCTAATAATATCGTTTACCACAATGTCACCATCTTCTGGTGTAGCTAATCTTAAAACAGTTTTTTCAGATTGCTCTAATCCAAGATTTCTACTTCTTCCGTCATACATTGGCTTTTTCCCGGAAGCTATTTGTTCTTTTCTCATTTCGTCTAATGTTTCAGGAGAACAATCGCACCAATATGCCTTACCAGATTCAATTAACTGCTTGCTTGCTTTAATATATATTTCATTTCTTTCTGATTGATTGATTGGTTTTTTGTCCGGATTAAGCCCAATTGAAGAAAGATTATCTAGTATATTTTTTTCGAATTCTTTACTAGAGCGTTCTTTGTCTGTGTCTTCTATTCTAATGAGAAAGAGTCCATCATTCTGTTTTGCATAAACATAATTAAAGAGTGCTGTTCTTACACCACCTATATGCAAAGTACCTGTAGGACTTGGAGCAAATCTCGTAACAATCTTTTTCATTAAAATTTTCTCCAAATAGCCTCGTTTTTATTTTTCTTTTCCATCTCAGAAAGTTTTGTTTCATGAGCATTTATATCTGTTTTAGTGGTAATAACTTTTTTTATACTTTTTAGCAGTTGATCATCAACATCTGTATTTTTTATTTTTTTTGAGTTATCAGAATTACCGTTTGTTATAAATTCAAATTTACTTTGTCCTCCCGTGAGATGAAGATAGATATCTGCAAGAATATTGGCATCTTTTAGGCCTCCATGAAGCTCTCTATCATAGCCTTTAATATCAAATCTTTTAATTAGGGCATCAAGTGAATTTCTTTGGCCTGGAAACATATCTTTTGCCATTTGTAATGAGTCTTCAATGGTACAAATTTCTTCTAGCTTAGGCATTGTCGATGAGGTTAGTTTGAGTTCATTGTTTAAAAAACCAACATCAAACTGAGCGTTGTGAATAACAAGAGTTGCGCCATCCACAAATTCTATAAACTCTTCAGCAATATCTTCGAAGAGAGGCTGGTCATTTAAATCTTCATTGGTAATTCCATGAACTTGGGTTGCCTCTTCATCAATAAGCCTCATAGGATTTAAATAAGTATGAAAATGTTCGTCTGATTTTTTTCTATTATTTAAAAGAACAGCTCCAATCTCTATAACTCTGTGACCTGCCTTTACTTCAAGACCAGTTGTTTCAGTATCAAGTACTATGTATTTTTTTGCCATATATAAATTTATACTTTTATAAGTTATCTATTCCTTTATTTGCAAGAGCGTCTGCTATTTCGTTCTTCTCATGACCAGAATGCCCTTTTACCCAATGCCATTTTACATTATGTTTTGAAACATATTTATCAAGCTCAATCCACAAGTCTTTATTTTTAACATCTTTTTTGGATGCATTTTTCCAATTATTTTTTTTCCAGTTTTCTATCCAGATTGTTATTCCTTGCATTACATATTTAGAATCTGTTGTTAAATTTACAATACAGGTCTCTTTAAGCGCTCTAAGACCTTCAATGGCAGCTTTTAATTCCATTTTATTATTTGTTGTATTTTTTACCCCTCCAAAATATTCTTTTGATATGCCCCCATGCTCAATAAGAACTCCCCATCCTCCATCACCTGGATTTCCTCTACATGCGCCGTCTGTATAAATATTTACTGTTTTCATAAAATTAAATTAAAATTTGCATATGTTAAGCGTAGAACCAATAAAAGCATTTGAAGATAATTATATTTGGTTAGTAACAACTAATGAAGGGTCAATAGTGGTTGATCCTGGGGAATCATCGAAAATAATAAAACTTATTGATGAAAATAAGATAAATCTTAAAGGAATATTCGTTACTCATCATCATTATGATCATACCAATGGGCTAAAAGATCTTTCAAGAAAATTAAATATAGATATTTATGGTCCCTGCAATAATATAAATGAAATAAATAAAAGGGTTAAAAATTCTGATCATATTTCTATCTTAGGTATAGACTTTAAAATTATTGAAGTTCCTGGTCACACATTAGACCATATTGCTTTTTATTCTTTTAACGATGGTGAGCCGATTCTTTTTTGTGGTGATACACTCTTTGCAGGAGGGTGTGGTCGAATATTTGAGGGCACATATGAGCAAATGTTTGAGAGTTTAAATAAACTATCATCCCTGCCTAAGAACACTAAAATCTATTGTGGCCATGAATACACTCTATCAAATTTAAAATTTGCGATTGAAGTTGACTCTAGCAATAAAGATTTAATAAAGGAATATGAACAAATCAAAAAATTAAGGAATATTGATTGTCCTTCTCTTCCATCTACATTGGATCGAGAGCTCAAAGTAAACCCATTCCTAAGATACGATAATTACTCAATTAAAAATAAAATTAAAAAGGAATTTGGTATATCTGGTAATGGCCTAGATATTTTTACAGCACTAAGGAAATGGAAAGACAGTTTTTAATAATAAATTTTGTATTAATTTTTATTGTTGGTTGCCAACAAATTGAGATTGTTGAAAAAATAGATAATAACTCTATTGAATCTAACCAAAACAAAAATTTTACAAAATCTGAAAATGTAATAATCGAATATGAAAATATTTGGGATTACATTTTTAATAAAAATTTAAAAAATAACAATTTAGTTATTAATGATCAGGTTCTTTTTTATATGAACATGCATCTAAAAGATGTTGATAAGTTTAAAGAATATCTTAATGATTCATATTATTTTATTTTTTATGTAATAAGTGAGCTAGAAAAAGAAAACCTCCCACTTGAGTTAGCTTTAGTTCCTTATATAGAGAGCAACTATGATCCATTTTCAATATCTTCTTCTGGTGCTGTTGGTATGTGGCAATTTATGCCAAGAACGGGAAGATTATATGAACTTAATAAAACATGGTGGAATGAGGATAGACATGATCCCTATAGATCTACAGAAGCTGCTGTAGGATATTTAAAATATTTATATGATAGATTTAATAAAGATATCTATTTAACCCTTGCTGCTTATAATGCTGGCCCAACATTACTGGATAGAAGAATAAATCAAAACAAAAGACGCGGTCTTGAAACAGATTTCTTTTCTCTTAATTTACCCACGCAAACAAAAGAATATGTACCAAAGTATGTAGCATTAAAAGAGTTGGTATTTAATTCAAGCCAGTATGAAATATCTCTTCCAGACATACCTAATTTACCTGTTGTTAAAAAAATAACTATACCTGGTCAGGTTGAGGTTATTACATTAAGTGAATTTCTAGATATAAAACCAGAGCTCTTATATAAATTAAATGCTGGATATACAAAATGGGCATCTGCTCCTGAAGACCAGAGCATTTTCTATATTCCAGTTGAAAAATATTATCTGTTTGAAAACGAAGACAATCCTTTTAAAGATTCCAATCAAATAAATTGGATTTCACATGTTGTTGAGTCAGGTGATAGTTTATGGGCGTTAGCATCAAAATATGATACTGAGGTAAAAATTATTAAGCAGATAAACTATTTAAATAATGACATATTAGCTATTGGCTCAACTCTTCTAATACCTCTGAGTAAAACCAAAACAAATAATTTTATTCCCTATGAAATGCATATAGTTTCTGAGGGAGATACATTGTGGGACCTTGCTAGAAAATATAATCTTGAAGTATCTGATTTAGCTATGATGAATTCAATAAATGAAAATTCGTTTCTACAACTAGGGCAGCAGCTCACAATTGGTAATAAAAATATTCATAGGAATATAGAATCAAAAAAGAGAACTATCCTTTACTCGATCAAACAAGGTGATAATTTATATAAAATATCAGAACTTTTTGATGTAACAATTAAAAGTATAAAAGAAATTAATAATTTTGAAGATGATGCATTAATGCCAGGTCAAATAATAAAAATAGCTATTAGAGCGTTTTAATTATCAGAGGTTTTTGGATCTAGCGCATCCCTAAGCCCGTCTCCAAAGAAATTTAAAGCAAATAAAGTGATTGTAAAAGTAATGCCTGGGTAAATAAGCAACCAACCATACTCTTCCATTGACTCAACCCCATCTTTAATTAAAGTTCCCCAGCTACTCATTGGTGGTTGAATTCCAAGACCAAGAAAACTTAAAAAACCTTCTAGTAACATGACCTGAGGAATGGTTAGTGTTGCATATACTGCAATTGGCCCCAAAATATTTGGTAACAAGTGTCTTCTAAACATTGAAATATTAGAAACTCCCATAGCTTTTGCAGCTAACACAAATTCTTGATTCTTTAATCCAATTACCTGTCCCCTAACAATTCTTGCCATTGTTAACCATTCAACTGCACCTATTGCACCAAATAAAAGCCATAAATTTCTTCCAAAGATAACCATAAGAAGAATGATAAAAATTATAAAAGGTAATCCATAAAGAATATCTACTATTCTCATCATAATTGAATCAATTCTTCCTCCTGCATAACCTGCGATAATTCCCCAAGATACACCAATTACTAATGCAACCCCTGTTGCAACAAAACCAACTAATAAAGAAATTCTTGCTCCATATAAAATTCTACTTAAGAGATCTCTTCCCAAAATATCTGTTCCTAAAAGATGCTCTGATGATGGTGGGCTAGCTCCAAGATTTAAATCCTGATAAGAGTATGAATATGGTGCAAGCCAAGGAGCAAAAACAGCAGCAATAATTAATAGAACAAGAATTAATCCACCTAACATTGCAGCTTTGTTTCTAGTTAACCTATATAAAGCATCAGACCAAAGAGAATTATTTTTCATGATGCATCTCTCGATCTTGGATTCAACCAAAGAGCAGCAAGGTCAGACAATAAATTAAAGAAAACTATCATTGCTGAAAAGAATATGGTTGTTCCTAAAATCATTGTGTAATCTCTATTAAATGCTGCTTCAACGTAAAACCTACCAAGTCCTGGTATTTGAAAAATTGTCTCAACTACAAAAGATCCAGCAAGCAGACCTGCAATTGCGGGGCCTAAAAAAGAAACAACAGGAATTAATCCTCCTTGCATAGCATGTTTTATTACCACCATTCTCTCAGTAAGTCCCTTTGCTCTTGCTGTTCTAATAAAATCTTGATTAAGTACTTCTAACATTCCACCCCTGCTTAATCTTGCAATGTAGGCAGCATAGGCAAATCCTAAAGTTAATGAAGGTAGAATCTTATCGCCGGGCAATTGCCCCCAGCCTGAAACAGGGAGAATCTCTAGATTAATGCCAAAAATTAATACTAATAATGGTCCCATTAAGAATGTTGGGACGCATATTCCAATCATAGCTATTGCCATAGGTATAAAATCTAAAAAAGTATTTCTTTTTAAAGCAGCAAGAACACCAGAAAAAACCCCCATAAAAAGTGCTATAAGTATTGCATAAAAAGCTAACTCAAAAGTAATAGGCAATCCTGTTGATATCATCTCAGATACTGATCTTCCAGGGAACCTAAAAGATGGTCCTAAATCTCCTCGAAGTAATCCAGACATATAATCAACATACTGCTCCCAATTTGAAGCATCTAAATTGTATGCTTCATTTAAATTTTTCAGAACTTGAGGAGACACTGCCCTATCTGCATCAAAAGGTCCTCCTGGTGCTAACTTAATTAAAAAAAAAGTAATACTTGCCACAGCAAATAAAACTGGTATTGCTAAAAAAATTCTTTTAAAAAAGATTGAAAGCATTAAAGATTAATCTCTTTCTAGATATATAAATTTAGGATGATGGTGATCAAGTATATGCGGATTATATCCTTTTACATCAGCAGATAATTGATATGCTCTTACGTATGTATATAGAGGGATTATAGGCATATTATCGATTAAAATTCTTTCAGCCTCCATTAATAATATATATCTTTCTTCTTGATTGTTTGTAGAATTAGCTTTTTGGACTATAGCATCAAACTCGGGGTCTTCCCATCCAGTTTTGTTGTTTCCTCTGTTGGGACGCATTAAATCAAGAAAGGTATTTGGATCCTCATAATCACCTATCCAACCAGCTCTTGAAACTTGAAAATCACCAACCATCTCACGACTTAAATAAACTTTCCAATCCTGATTAACAAGCTCTACCTCAATTCCAAGGTTTTGTTGCCACATTTGTTGAATTGCTAATGCTATTTTACGATGATCTTCATTAGTGTTGAATAAGATCTCAAGTTTCGGGAAAGGATTTGATTCAGAATAGCCGGCTTCAGCCATGAGTTGTTTTGCAAGCTCAGGGTCAAAAGGTATTTCTGTATCAGGATAATATCCATTAGATCCAGGAGGAGTAAATGAGTATGCAGGTATTTGGCCACACTTTGTTACTTTTTCTACTATGGCCTTTCTATCAATTGTATAAGCTAAAGCTTTTCTTACTTTCACATCATTTAAATATGGATTATTTGTATTTAGTCTATAAAAATACTGTCCCATATATGAATCAATTCTAAGGTCAGGATTATTTTCTTCAATATAAATAGGGCATTTCTGAGATGGTAATGTTGAAGTTAAATGAAGCTGGCCAGCTCTGAACATTCTATCCTCTGTCATAACATTTGAAACAGGATAAAAATGAATTTCATTTAACTGAACTCTAGAAGCATCCCAATAGTGAGGATTTTTTTCAACAACGATTTTATTATTTAATTCCCATTTCTTTAATTGAAACGGTCCATTGCACACAAAATTACCCGGTCTAGTCCACTGTCCATTTCTATCATCAATTGTTCCGTGCTTTAATACGGTCTCCTTATGAACAGGCCAAGTACTGTAATGACTTAAAAGACCTAAGAAAAATGGAGTAGGACTTTTTAGGGTTACTTTTAAGGTATGTTCATCAATAGCTTTAATACCAACATCATCAAAATTATCAGTTTTACCAGTATGGTATTCCTCTGCGCCTACTAAGTAATAAAGCATATCTGGATATTGTGAACCCAGACTTGCAGTAAGTATTCTCATCCAAGACCAGACAAAATCATCAGCAGTCATTGTCTCACCATTTGACCATCTTGCATTTTTATTTAAATTAAAAATGTACTCTTTTCCATCATCACTTATTGTCCAAGACTCAGCAACGCCAGGTAGATTTCCTCCACCATTTGGATTAGCTATAGTTAAACCCTCACATAAAGAAATTAAAATATGATGTTCTGGAACTCCAGTAACAACATGAGGATCGATGCCTTGAGGTTCCGAGCCATTCCCAAAATGAAATATTCCATTTTCTAATCCAGAGTCAACCGGTGATTGATAAGAGCCACCTCCACCAGAACAGCTTTTTATATAAATAAATGGTATTGAGATAATTAAAAATAATATAAATAATTTTTTTAACATAATTATAGATCCTAGAATATGAGATTATTTAAATTCACTCTTGCTGACTGAAAAACATCTTCATTAATTATTTCAGACATCTTTGATGATAATCTCTCTTCACTAAATGCATTATATTCATCGATTACAGAATTAATTTCATCTTCATTTAGTCGATTGAAATTATTGATTGTGATAATAAAGCTATCTTTATTATTGGCATTAGTACTGATTGTTGTATCAGGAACATTATTAAAAATTTCACTTAGAACTTCTTGAGGTAAAAGAGAGGAATATCTTTTAACATTAACAAATGTATCCTGTGTAACATAATTATACGTATCGATAAACAATTTTTTATCTTCATCGTTTTTAATAGATTGCAATTCATTATTCATTAAAGCTAATTTTTCAATAGCCTTAGATTCTGACAATAAATCAGCCACATCTTCAGCAACCTCTTCAAAGGATTGTAGCTTTGGATCAGCGACCGAACTAACAGAGACTACTATAACCTTATCATCAAGCTCAATTGCATATGGTTGATTAATCTGTGAGTCAGTGGAAAATATATAATTCTTAATCTCATTATTAACTATATAAAAATCATAATTAGATTTTGTAAAAAAATCCGATTCTGAAACTTCTTTAGAGATATTAAATGCAATTTCTTCAATCGAACTATTGTCAAAAATCAAATCCTCTAAAAGACTAAAGTCATCATTCATTAATGCTAAAGATTCAGTTTCTATTAATTCGTTTATTACTTCATCTTTTATCTGATCTTCTGACAAAGGTTGTTGTTTGTTTATTTCGGTAACTTTTAGAATATGAAATGTATCCTCTAATTCAATAATCTTACTATAATCATTTAAGGCAAGAGCCTCGATTCCTTTTTCAAATTCTTCTGGGAAAATATCTCTTTCAAAATAGTCTAAATCACCGCCATTATCTTTTGTAACAATGTCTTCACTATATTCACTAGCTAGATCTATAAAACTACTTCCATTGATAAGGAGATCTTCAACCATTTTAATTGCTTCATAGGCTTGATTATTAGATTCATAATTATTCTTATCAATCATGATATGGGAAATTCTAGTTTGAGCACTAGTATCAAAATTCGATAGATATTCTGCATAATAATTTTCTAAGTAACCATCAGGTATTTCAACATTGTTTTCATATTCGGCCTGATCTAATACCAAATATCTAAATCGCCTTTGCTCTTCTGAAAAAAATAAAATTTGATTATTTTCATAAAATTCAACAAGCTCCTCAGTAGTATTAACAAGTTCATTTTTTAATCCATCGTAATCTATCTTTATAAAATTGATATCGGAGGTCATCTCCAAAAGAGAGGCGAGCTCATATACTTCGTTTTGAGTAGCGAAATTTATCCCGCTTAATGAACTTCTATAAAGCTCAGAAGCTAATATGCCAGTCATTAGATCAATATAACTTTCTTTTGTGTAGCCACTAGAATTTACTTGAGCTTCATATACATTTTCATTGAACATGCCTTCAACCTGAAATTGAGGACTTTGAACAATTCCTTTTTTTGCTTCTGTAATTGTATTTTCATTAAAGAGCCCTAATGATCTTGCACCTGATTGAAGAACTTTTTGAACTATAAGCTCTTGTTTTATAGATTCAGATTTAAGTTCTTCATTAAGCATATCAAAGTCAAATTCTTCTCCATAGGCGTTTTTAAATCTTTGAACAGCAGTATTTGATGCTAGCTGTAAATCAGTCTCAGTAACCTCTTCTCCATTAATACTACCAAAAGATCCTCCAAATCCTGAGGCAAGTGATCCTGTGCCTAAAAATACAAAAGGAAGTGCGCATACTAATACAATAATTATGAGCCTTGGGCCGGTAAGAAAATTTCTAAGTGATTCCATCATAGTGGCGATATTATAGAATAAAAAAAAGGGTGCGTAAGCACCCTTTTAAAAGTTATAAAAACTTAACTGTTTTTAACAGTATCTTTAAGACCTTTACCAGCTTTAAAACCTGGAACTTTTGAAGCTGGAATATGCATAGCGGCACCGGTTTGAGGGTTTCTTCCTTCTCTAGCAGCTCTATGTCTTACTGAAAATGTTCCAAAACCAACTAAAGCTACCGGCTCACCTTGACCTAAAGCGCCTGTAATTCCATCTAGTACAGCATCAACAGCACGACCTGCTTCTGCTTTTGACATGTCAGCACTTCCTGCAACTGCATCAACTAAATCTGATTTATTCATATTTAAATACTCCTCTGTGATAATTTAATTATTAAATACCCCTCTATGAAAAGCTTTTTGGCGTTAAAAGTCAAGTAAATAAGGGGTTTTAGTGAGGTTGCTTATTTTCTGATTTTGATGAATTTTTATTTTTTGATGATTTAATTTTTTTAGAAACAGGTGTTGGTTCCTCCACAAGAGCAGATGAAATTACCTCATCAATCCATTCTACTGGAATGATATTAAGCGATTTTGTGATTTGTTCAGGAATTTCTTGAAGGTCTGGTTTATTATCTTTAGGGATAATTACATTCTTAATACCACCTCTCTTGGCAGCAAGAAGTTTTTCTTTAAGCCCTCCTATTTTTAGAATTTGGCCCCTTAAAGTTATTTCTCCTGTCATAGCTGTGTCGGCTCTTACAGGTATTCCTGTAAAAATAGAAATTAGAGAAACAGCCATTGCTCCACCTGCACTTGGCCCATCTTTTGGAGTTGCACCTTCGGGCACATGAATATGAATATCATATTTTTCGTAAAAATTTGGTTTGATCCCTAGAGTTTCAGCACGAGATCTTACAACAGTAAGTGCAGCTTGAATTGACTCCTGCATTACATCTCCTAAAGAACCTGTTTTTATAACCCTTCCCTTTCCATTTATATGAGAGGCTTCAATAGTTAATAGCTCGCCACCCACCTCTGTCCAAGCAAGTCCAGTCACCTGACCTACTGCATTATCTTTTTCAGCTACACCATATTTAAATTTCTTAACGCCAGAATATTTCTCAAGATTTTTGGTGTTTATTGTTGTAACTGATGAATCTGATTTGTTGTTAATTAATCTTTCCTTGACTACTTTTCTTAAAATTTTTGCGATTTGTCTTTCAAGACCTCTAACACCAGCTTCTCTTGTGTAATACCTTATTAAAGAAAGAATGACATTTTTATTAAACTTTATTTCTTTATCTTTGATTCCATTTCTTTTCATTTGCTTAGGTAGTAAATATTTATCAGCTATATTTATTTTTTCATCTTCTATGTACCCAGGAATTCTAATAATCTCCATTCGATCTAAAAGAGGGGTTGGAATATTTAAGCTGTTTGCAGTACATACAAACATAACCTCAGATAAATCATAGTCAACTTCTAAATAGTGATCACTAAATGTATTATTTTGCTCTGGATCTAAAACCTCTAGTAACGCAGAAGCTGGATCACCTCTATGATCCATTCCAATTTTATCAATTTCATCAAGTAAAAATAAAGGGTTTTTAACGCCTACCTTTGAAAGTTTTTGAATAATTTTACCTGGCATTGATCCTATATATGTTCTTCTGTGGCCTCTAATTTCTGATTCATCTCTTACTCCACCCAAAGACATTCTCGCAAACTTTCTATTAGTAGCCCTTGCAATTGATTCTCCTAATGAGGTTTTACCAACACCAGGTGGACCTACCAAACAAAGAACAGGTGCCTTCATTGTTTTTACTCTTTTTTGAACTGCTAAATATTCAACAATCCTTTCTTTTACCTCATCAAGACCATAATGATCTTCCTCTAATATTGCAATTGATGATTTTATATCTGATTTAATTTTTGATTTCTTTTTCCATGGAACCTCTACCAAACAATCTAAATAAGTTCTTACAACTGATGCTTCTGCAGATGAAGGAGCCATATGTTTAAATTTAGCTAATTCACTTTTAGCTTTTTTTAGAGCCTCTTTAGTCATTCCTACATCATGTATCTTCTTCTCAAGATTATCTAATTCATCTCCCTCTTCACCAATTTCACCAAGTTCTTTTTGGGCAGCTTTAATTTGTTCATTTAAGTAGTATTCTCTCTGTGATTTCTCCATTTGTTTCTTAACTCTGTCTCTTACTTTTTTTTCAACATCTACAACATCAAGTTGAGATTCTATAAAAGTTAAAACTTTCTCAGCTCTGCTTTTTAAATCAACTATTTCTAAAATTTCCTGTTTTTTAGAAGTTTCAATTGGAAGGTGGCCTGTGATCGTATCAATTAGTCTTGATAGATCATCAAGAGAATCTACAGTTGATACTATTTCAGGAGGAATTCGTTTTGTTATCCCAATATAGTCTTCAAATTTAGTTTTAATTAGTCTTATGAGATTTTTTGATTCATTGTTTTTTATTGGTATATCAATTTCCTCTATTACTCTAGCTACATCATATGAATCTTTTTCAATTATCTTTGTTATAGAGCATCTTTTTTCACCTTCAACTAAAACTTTCATAGTTCCGTCTGGTAATTTAATTAACTGGAGTAAGTTGCTTATCGAAGCAAATTTGTATAAATCATCTATATTAGGATCTTCCAATGAGGCCTCTTTTTGACTAACTAAAACAAGTTTTTTGTTTGAAGACATTGCAATATTTAATGCTTCTACAGATTTGGGGCGTCCTACAAAAAGCGTTGTAACTATTCCAGGAAAAACAACCACGTCCCTTAAGGGGATGAGAGGAAGATCAGATTTAATATTAGTCATTAAACTAATATAAGGACAACAAAATAAATATCAATTACCGGTGGAAGTTTTTTTAGTTTTTGTTTTTAATAGTTTTATTGGTTCGGTTTTCGATGCTACTGTTTTTTCATCAATGATAACTTTCTCTAGCTCATTATTTGGAAGTCCAAACATGGTTTCCATTAAAAGTTCTTCCATAATAGATCTCAAGCCTCTGGCTCCTGTTTTACGTTTTATAGCTTGTTTTGCTATCTCCTTTAGCGCCCCGTCTCTGAAAGAAAGCTCAACATTATCAATCTCAAATAGGTGTTTGTATTGATTAACTAAAGCATTTTTGGGTTCTTTTAAGATTCTAACTAAAGCATCTTCATCGAGCTCATGTAGATTTGAGATAACAGGAAGCCTGCCAACAAATTCGGGTATTAATCCATATTTGACTAAATCCTCTGGTTCGAGAATATCAATATTTTTATTTAACTTCTTGGATTTGTTTTTTGTTTCGACATCAGCCCCAAAACCTATTCCGACTTTGCTAGTTCTTTGTTCTATAACTTTGTCAAGACCAGAAAAAGCACCGCCACATATAAATAAAATATTTGAAGTATCAATTTGGACAAATTCTCCTTGCGGATGTTTTCTGCCCCCCTGTGGTGGAATAGATGCAACTGTACCTTCTATTAATTTTAATAGTGCTTGTTGGACTCCCTCTCCGGATACGTCTCTTGTAATAGATGGGTTATCAGATTTTCTTGCAATTTTATCAATTTCATCGATATAAACAATTCCAAGTTCAGCTTTCTCAGGATCATAATCTGATTTTTGAAGAAGTTTTTGAATAATATTTTCAACATCCTCACCAACATATCCAGCTTCAGTAAGAGTGGTAGCGTCTGCTATTGTAAAAGGAACATTTAATATCTTTGCAAGAGTTTGAGCCAATAGCGTTTTTCCGCTTCCAGTGGGCCCAAGAAGTAAAACATTACTCTTTTGTAATTCAACATCTTCATTTGTTTTAGCCTTCTTTAGTCTTTTATAGTGATTATAAACTGCTACAGATAATACTTTCTTGGCTTTTTCTTGGCCTATTACATACTCATCAAGCTGAGTGAATATTTCTAGGGGAGATAACAAGCGATCATATGGCACATCTTCATCGCTTTTTATTTCTTCTTCAATAATATCATTACATAAATCTACGCACTCATTACAAATGTATACACTTGGTCCAGCTATTAATTTTTTTACTTCATCCTGAGCTTTGCCACAAAATGAACAATGTAATTTATCAGGTTTATTTTCATTTTCCATTTTTTTAGCCTCTCTCTTCCAATATACTATCAACAATTCCATAAGCCATTGCAGACTTAGCGTCTAAAAAGTTATCTCTGTCTGTGTCTTTCTCAATTTTCTTTAGAGTTTGATTTGTATGCTTAGAAAGAATTTCATTAACAATTTTCTTCATGTGAAGAATCTCTTTTGCATGAATTTCAAAGTCAGACGCTTGTCCTTGAAAGCCTCCTAAAGGCTGATGAATCATTATTCTTGAATTAGGTAATGCAAATCTTTTTTTCTTATCACCTCCAGCGAGCAATAATGCGCCCATACTAGCTGCTTGTCCAATACACAAAGTAGAGATAGATGGTTTTACAAATTGCATAGTGTCATATATTGCTAATCCTGCCGAAATACTTCCTCCAGGAGAATTAATATAAATTGATATATCTTTTTCAGGGTTTTCTGATTCAAGAAATAGAAGCTGTGCAACTACAAGATTAGAAATATAGTCATCGATAGGCCCTGATAAAAATATGACTCTTTCTTTTAATAATCTTGAATAAATATCAAATGACCTTTCACCTCTTGGAGTTTGCTCAATTACCATTGGTATTAATGCTGAATGAATATCTGTCATAATTTATACCTGTCTGTTTGCTAGTTCAGAAAATTTTATCATCTTCTTCTTAGATTTAAGAACATTTTCTAATTTTTCAACCAATTGTTCTTCTAAAATAACCATTCTGAACTGCTCAAGTTGTTGTTGCTGACCAACAATCCATTTTTTATATTGTTCTGGATCTTTATATCTTTTAGATTCATCCTCTATAAAGTTATCAATTTGCTCTTTTTTTATTGTTATTTCAAAATACTTAATCATTTCTGCAAATAATAAATCTAATTTAACTCTTTTTTCAGCTTTTTCCATAAATGTATCTATTGGGAATAGGTCATCTCCAGCATTTTCTTCTGTATGGCCCATTCTCATCAAAGCATCTTTTCTCATTAAATCAGCCTGTTCATTAATTGTAGATGAAGGAGCTTTAAAAGAATTTGTCTTTAGCAAAGTTTCGTAAATAGATTCTTTCGTAAGGTCTTTTTCTTGAACACTTACCTCGTTTTTCATTCGTTTGGTTATCTCTTCGGTAAATTCTGATTGGTCTTTTGCATCCATTTGAAGTTTTTCAAATAAATCCTTGTCAACTTTAGCTTCAGTTATTTCTTGAACAGTTTTTAGATCAATTTCAAATTCAGCATCAACCCCAGCTAAATCTTTTTTAAAGTAATCATCTGGAAATTTACAATCTATCTTAAATTTTGATGGTTTCTTACCTATTAATGAATCTTCAAAACCTGGGATCATAGATTTACTTCCTAAAATAAGCTTAAAATCTTTAGCAGCATTTCCTTCGAACTCTTCACCATCAATTTTTCCTAGAAAATCAATAATAACTTGATCATCTAATTGTGCTTCTCTAGCAACATCTTTCCATTCTCCATATCTTTTCAAGATATCTGCAATAGCTAAATCAATATCATTATCTTCGATTTCAATATTAAATTCTTCATAGCTTGTCCATCTTGAGAATTTAGGCTTTATTTCTGGAAATACCTCTATTGTTGCAGAATAAGTTAAAGGCTGCTTTGGATCTTCTGAATCTATGGTTACTTTTGGTGATGATGCTGGTCTTATTTTATTTTCAGAGATCGCTTTCGGGTAAGATTCTTGGATAAGCTCGTTCACAATCTCTGCATGAATGGATTGACCGTACCTTTGCTCTAAAACATCATTAGGAACATTTCCTTTTCTAAATCCATCAATCTTTGCTTTTGTTTTTATATTTTTGATCTTAGAATCAAATTTAACATCGTATTCACTCACATCTACTGATATTGTTATTTTTCTTTCTAAATCTTTTAACTTTTTTATTTTTACTTTCATTTTTTTTCCTTAATGGGGCGAGCGATGGGGTTCGAACCCACGGCCTCCGGAGCCACAATCCAGCGCTCTAACCAACTGAGCTACGCCCGCCATAAGATTCGGTATTATAGTTTAAAAAAAATTATTATCTATTTTTTTGTTAGTGCTGTTGTATTATTATCTCTAGGGGTGAATAAATAATGAATAGTTTTCTCTCAGATACTACAAAATACGTTAATAAAGCACTTAAGTATACAGATTTATCAGATGGCTTATCTAATAAAATAATCACCTGTAATTCTACTTATACTGTTAGATTTGGTGTAAGACTAAGAGGTGAAATATTTACATTTGAAGGCTGGCGATCAGTGCACTCTGAACATATGGAACCAGCGAAAGGCGGAATAAGATTCGATTTAGATACTCATGCTGAAGAAGTTGAAGCTTTGGCTGCTTTAATGTCTTACAAATGTGCGATTATTAATGTTCCATATGGTGGTTCCAAAGGAGGACTTAAGATTGACCCATCTCAGTGGGAAAAACGTGAATTAGAAAAAATTACAAGAAGGTTTGCTCAGGAGCTAATCAAAAGAGATCTTATAAGCCCTTCTATGAATGTGCCCGCACCAGATATAGGAACCTCTTCAAGGGAGATGGCATGGATTGCCGATGAATATAGAAAAATGCATCCCGCCGATATCAATGGTGCTGCATGTGTAACTGGAAAACCTCCAAGTAAAAATGGTCTTATTGGGAGAGAAGAAGCTACAGGACGAGGTGTTCAGTATATTGTAAGAGAGTTCTTTAGAAATCCTGAGCTTCTAAGATTAGTAAAATTAGATAATGACTTATCAACGAAAACATTTATCCTTCAAGGACTTGGTAATGTTGGCTATCATTTGTCTAAGTTTTTAACTGAAGATGACAAAGTTAAGTTAATAGGTATATCAGAGTTTAATGGCGGAATATTCAATGAAGACGGCATTAATGTTGAGCATGCAAAAAAATATTTTTCTAAACATAATTCTTTTGAAAATTACTCCAAAGCAACATTTATAAAAGATTCATCATTATTGTTAAAAAGAGAATGTGATATTTTGATACCTGCAGCACGTGAAAATGTAATAACAGAAAAAAACGCTGAAGATATATCTGCTAAATTAATTGTGGAAGCTGCAAATGGTCCTATTAGTTACAAGGGCAATCAAATTCTTAACAGAAAAAAAATATTTGTAATTCCAGATATTCTTGCCAATGCTGGCGGTGTTGCTGTTAGTTATTTTGAATGGGTAAAAAACTTAAGGCATATTAGATTTGGGCGGTTAGAGAAAAGAAAGAATCAATTGCAAATTAATAATTTGATTGAGGCGATTGAAGCTATGACTGGTAAATCCATGCCTAATAAATATAAGGCTAATTTTATGAATGGTATTGAAGAAATAGATCTAATTAGATCTGGGCTTGATGATATGATGATTGATGGATTTCAGAGTGTTAAAAAAGAGTTTTTAGAGATAGAAAAAATTACCGACTTTAGAACTGCAGCATTCAAAGTTGCTATTGATAAAATAGCCCTTTCGTATGATTTTATTGGTTTATAGATTTTTTGCTGGAAAATAAACTAAATCAGATCCCTCTTCCCAAACCTTATAATTATGCATTATTTCAATAAACAATTTTGATTCTAAAAAATTATCTAAAACCCCTTTAATCTTGGGAATATCTTTTTGAGAATCAAACCAATCTATATCTGCTATCTTAAATTGTCTAATAAATGGAAGAATTGAAATATCTAATTTATTTAATTTATCTCCAAAAAACCATACGTTATTCGATATTAAGTGCTCTAAACTAACAAGAAGCTTTTTGCATTCACTTCTATGAAATTCTAAATCCGCATCTTTGTACCTATTGGAGTATTTATATCTATCTAAATGGTATTTGAATTTATCATCAAAAATACATATCATCTCGTCAGATAATTCAAGCTTGTTTTGATCTAGATTTTCTTTAAAAATATCAGTCTTACTTATAACCCAATTAATGATGTCTATACTTTCATCAATAATTTTATCTTTCAATACTAAAACTGGTACTGTTCCTTTTGGTGAAATTTTAAGCATTTGATTAGGTTTATTGCTCAAGCTTACCTCTCTAATTTCACATGTAATATCTGCAAGTTTTAAAGCCATTCTTGCGCGCATTGCATATGGACATCTTTTGAATGAGTATAAAATTGGATATTTCATTCTAATTAAATACCTCGTCTTTTGGCCCAATATGTTTTTGATTACGCTTCTTAGCTAAATCGACTTGCTTTTGTCTGCTCATATACCTTGATTTCTGTTCTTCTGTAGTTTTATGAAAGCAGTTTGGACATGCAACTCCTCTAATATATTTTTCAGATTCTTTGTCTTTATCGGTTATGGGCATTCGGCATCCATGACACATATCATATGTGCCTTCAGACAGGTCATGTTTGACAGAAACTCTATCATCGAAAACAAAGCATTCGCCTTCCCATTTACTTTCAGTTTCTGGTATTGATTCTAAATATTTTAAAATGCCACCTTTAAGGTGATACACATTTTCAAATCCTTCTTTTTTCATCAAAGAGGAGGCTTTTTCGCATCTAATTCCTCCTGTACAAAACATCGCAATATTTTTAAACTTTTTTTCTTTAGATGTGAATCTTTGTTTCTTTATCCATTTTGGAAATTCACTAAATTTTGTTGTCTTGGGGTTTAAAGAATCTTTGAATGTGCCAATGGAATATTCATAGTTATTTCTAGTATCAATAATAATAGTATCTTCTTTTTCAATAAGCTTATTCCAGTCTTTTGGTTCAATGTACTTACCGACAATATTGGTAGGATCTATTGATTCATCTCCAATAGTAACTATTTCTTTTTTTAATTTTACTTTTAATCTTATAAAAGGTTTTTTTTCTGAAAAAGAATACTTAATATCTAAATCATCAAAACCTTTTTTACTTCTTATAAAACTTAGTGCTGAAGAAAGTTTTTCTTCAGTAGAAGCAGATATTGTTCCATTTAGACCTTCCTCACCAACTAATAGTGTTCCATATATAGAAAGATGCTCAAATTTTAAACGAATTTCATTTTGGATCTTAACTGGATCCAGGATTTTAGAAAATTTATATAAGGCAGCAACTTTATACATAATAAAAAAATTGGCGCGCCTGAAGAGATTCGAACTCCTGACCCACTGCTTAGAAGGCAGTTGCTCTATCCAGCTGAGCTACAGGCGCTTGGTCGGGGTAGTAAGATTCGAACTTACGACCACTCGCTCCCAAAGCGAGTGCGCTACCAGACTGCGCTATACCCCGAGGATGCAAATATTAAAGTTAATACAAAAAATAAGCAATCATCGTAGGCATAAATATTCTTTAATGAGATAATACCATCATGACAGCAATAATACTTGATGGAAAAGAACTCTCTAAAATTTCAGAAGAATCGATAAAACAAAGGGTTGTGGATTTGTCTGAAAAAGGTATTAAACCTACTTTAGCAACTATTCTTGTTGGAAATGATCCTGCCTCAGAAACCTATGTAAAGATGAAGCGCAATACTTGTGCAAGAGTTGGTATGGAATCTATTGCTATTGAATTACCAGAAACCACAACAACAGATGAGTTACTTGAAACTATTAAAAAACTAAATGAAGATGATAGTGTTCATGGAATATTGTTACAGCATCCAGTTCCTTCTCAGATAGACGAAAGGCTTTGTTTTGACGCCATTAGTATTAACAAAGATGTCGATGGAGTAACCTGTTTAGGGTTTGGTAACATGTCTATGGGTATTAATGCCTATGGATCATGCACACCTGCTGGAATTATAAGACTTATAAAGCACCATAATATTGAGGTTCAAGGCTTAAACGCTGTTGTTGTTGGAAGGAGTCCTATATTGGGAAAACCAATGGCCATGATGTTATTAAATTTAAATGCAACAGTAACCATTTGTCACTCAAGAACACTAGAATTAGATAACATCATTAAAAATGCTGATCTAATAGTTGGCGCGGTGGGTATTCCAAAATTTATAAAAACATACTGGATTAAGAAAAATGCTATTGTCATAGATGCTGGTTACCATCCTGAAAAATGTGGTGATATTGATTTAGATAATATAGATAGGATTGCTTCAGCATATACGCCTGTACCTGGAGGAGTCGGACCTATGACAATTAATACATTGATATTGCACACTGTTCAGTCTGCAGAAAAAGGAATTGTAGATTAATATTTATCTTTATTGTTTAAAGAGCTTTCAATTGCATCAAGCTCAACCTTTAAATCAAAGACTTCTTTTTTAAACTTACTTAATTCATTGGCTTTACTGTGATCTGAAGCTTGATTTTCATCATAAGAAGCAATATCTATTTCAAGTTTATTAATAACTGTCTCACGTTCCATGATTTGAGATTTTATATCTTTAATTTTAGTTTTAAGCTCTTCATCATCTTCAACCTCACCCTTTATTACCTCTTCTTCAGAATTACTATCCTTAAATGGAAATGGCTTTTCTTCTGTTTGAAATAATAAAAATGCCAATGAATCATTAAAAAATTCGATTATATATGAATTAAAATTTTCTAAAGATGAATTTACTTTTGAGGTAAAAAGAACAAATAGAAATTGAATAAAAGACAATCCAATACAAATAGGTAATGCAAAATTAATTGCAAAGGCATAAAGAACCATAAAAAAGAATCTTGCCCAATTGCTAGATTTTAAAATTTCTTCTACATTCATATTTTTCATATCTTAATAAGTAAATTCTACATCAACTTCATTAGGATTATTAACTAAATCATTAATTAATTTATTAGGAGAGGATTTTTTATAAATTATATTATATAAAGATTCTACTAATGGCATCTTAATATCTAATTGTATTGATTCATTTCTTATAACATCTAATGTCCTAATTCCTTCTGCAACTTGTCCAATTTCATTTTTGGCTTCTTCAATCTTCATTCCTTTGCCTAGGTTGAAACCTAGCTGATAATTTCTTGAGAGTTTGGACGTGCATGTTGCTACAAGATCACCCATACCAGCAAGACCTAAAAAAGTAATTGGATTTGCACCTTTTGCAACAGCAAATCTACTCATTTCTGCCATGCTTCTTGTTAAGATTAATCCTATGGCATTCTCTCCGACTTCTATCGACTCAGCTAAGCCACATATAATTGCATATATATTTTTTAAGGCTCCAGCAAGCTCAACACCTTCCATATCATTACTTGAATAAATTTTAAATGTCTGTGATGAAAGTACTGCTTTTACAGACTCAATAAGATCTTCATCAATGCTTGCAATAACTGTACCAGCAATTTTTTTATCAGCAATCTCTTTTGCTAAATTTGGTCCACTTAAAACTCCAATGGGGTTACTAAAGTTTGATGAAATCATTTCTGAAAGTGATCTAAAAGGATCTCCTAGTATCCCTTTTGTACAAGAGATAACATAAGCATCTTCCATTAATAAATTACTAATACGTTCAATTATTTTCTTAAAAACAATACTTGGTGTAGCAATAAATACAATAGATGCTTCTTTCATTACGTTTTCTAGAGAGTCTGAAGCTTGAATATTTTCAGATAGCTTTAATTCTGGATGGTAATTAGTATTAGCTCCTTCAGAGTTTATTCTTAATGCTTGTTCCGAATCTCTAACCCACAAAGCAACTTTGTATCCATTTGAAGCTGCTAGATTTGCCAGAACAGTGCCAAAACTTCCACCTCCAAGTACAACAACTTTTTTTAATTTATGCATACTTAACTGAGATACTTATCAAGCTGTCTTAAATATTTTGAAGGGTCTTTTGGTGATCCTCCTTCTGCTATCAATGCATAATCATATAAGAAATCTACAAATGAATTAAATTGTCTGCCTTTCATATCTCTTAACTTTTTAAGCAGCTTATGTTTAATGTTTACTTCAAATATTGGCTTGGACTCTCCAAAATTTTGGCCTGATGCTTCTAAAATCTTTCTTAGTTGGGCTCCTGGTTCGCTTTGAGGAAGAATTAAACATGATGCTGAATCAATTAATCTTTTACTGATTAGAACGTCAGAAACCCTATCTTTGAGATGGGATTTAATTTTTTTGATTATATCTTTTTCATTGTCGCTAATTTTTGCCTCTTGAGTCTCTTTAGAGACCTCTTCTTTAGCTACATTTACTAGTTGTTTTCCATTGTATTCATGGATACTTGTCATTAACCATTCATCAATACGATCAGTTAATAGAATTACTTCGATTCCCTTGGCTTTTAACTTCTCAATATGAGGTGAATTTACTGCTGCCTCATAAGTGTCAGCAACACAAAAATATATATGCTCCTGATCTGATTGCATTTTTTCTATGTATTCATCAAAGGAAGTTAAGTTGTTTAAATCTGGCAGATTTGAAGAATTAAATAGCATTAGGCTTGCTATAAGCTCCCTGTTCTCAAAATCTTCTGCAGGACCTTCTTTTAAAACTAACCCGTATTCATCCCAAAATTCTTTATATTTATCTATTGAATTTTCTTTAAGTTTTTTTAATGTATCTAAAGTTCTTTTTGTTAAAGACTTTTTAACAGTATCCACCATGGGATTATTCTGAAGAATTTCTCTTGATACATTTAAAGGAAGATCATTGGTATCAAGAATACCTCTTAAAAATCTTAAATAAATAGGTAGGAAGTTAGATGCATCATCCATAATGAAGACTCTTTGTACATATAACTTTAGTCCTCTAGGTGATTCTCTATTCCAAAGATCAAAAGGTGGTTTTGAAGGTATATATAAAAGATTTGTATATTCATTTTTACCTTCAACTTTGTTATGTATCCACTCAAGTGGCTCATTTTGATCAAAACTTATAAATTTATAAAAGTCTACGTAATCTTGATCTTTAATATTTTTCTTAGACTTTAGCCATAAAGCTTCAGCTTCATTAATTCTAGATGGCTCATTCTCTCCATCGATAATATTTAAAGGGAAATTAATATATTGAGAATATTTTTCTAAAAGAAACCTTATTCTTCCAGGCTCACAAAACTCTTTATTATCATCATTTAGATAAATAATTATTTCAGTTCCGTTGGTATCTTTTGGTATAGATTTAATTTTATACTTTTCTTCACCATTGCTTTCCCATATAGTCCCATCTTTATCAAGTTCTAGTGCTGATTTTGTAATAACTTGAACTTTTTCTGCAACCATAAAAACAGAGTAAAATCCCACACCAAATTGACCAATAAGGTTTGAATCTTTCTTCCTATCCCCAGTAATATTCTCCAAAAATGACGCTGTTCCCGATCTTGCAATGGTTCCAATATTCTCTACAATCTCATCTTCTGACATTCCTATGCCATTGTCTGATATAGAAATTTTATTTTGGTCTTTCAACACTTTGACATTTATTTGAAGATCTTTAGTTAATTTTGCTAATGTCTTATTTTCAACAGATTTAAAACGTAGTTTATCGATCGCATCAGATGCATTTGACACTATCTCTCTAATAAAAATTTCTTTATTAGAATATAAAGAGTGAATCATTAACTTTAAAAGTTGCTTTGTTTCAGTCTGAAAAATTCTTGTTTTTGATTTGCTCATAATAATTTAGTGGTTATAAAAAAGAATATTTCAAGTTATTTAAAGGTTATAGTGTTGTGACTCTGAAGATTTGAATAATAGCAATGACCATGATAACTATAGTATTAAAGACACTTAAGTTATGAAACCACTTAAAAAGATTTTGCCATCCCCTATCCCTAGCAATATTTGTAAAAGGAATTATAAGATACCCTAACAAAGAGAATGATACCGCAATTAAAGCAACATAAATATCAAACTTCTGGAAAAATAAATATGAAATCAGGAGTGCTAATAGAGTGATTAGAAGCAGCAAAAGATAATATCGAGGGAAGATTTTTCTTAAAAATTTAGAAGCATTTTGTTCATCAAGAACTTTAAAAACAACAGGTGCTGTTAATAGAACTTGGGCAAATATAATTCCTAATGCTAGTGCATAACATAGTATTAATAAACTAATAATTAACGTATTCATATCTATAAATGGCGGTCCGACGGGGAATCGAACCCCGAACGCCGCCGTGACAGGGCGGAATTATAACCGTTTAACTACCGGACCACATTTTTAGGTGCATCATATATATTCTATATAAAACTTCAACCTAAATGGTGGGTGATGACAGGTTCGAACTGCCGACCCTCTCGGTGTAAACGAGATGCTCTACCAAACTGAGCTAATCACCCCTCATATCTGAAAAGCCTGTAAACATCAACATTTCAGCTATTGAGTATTTTAAAGTCTTTGTCCTGTATGTCTAGTTTAAATTGAGTGGGACAAATCTGGGAAAAATTTTGATTAATGCCAAGTAATTTATTTTTTAAAAAAAGGCCGAATTTAAAGCTTTAAAATCAACCTTTTTTTTAAAAATTTTTATAAAGTATATTTAATAGAAAAACTCATATTTCTCCCTGGCATAAGATACTCATCAGCAGTTCCTTCAGCTTGTCCAGCCACAGTTGGATAATCCCAATATTTAACGTCTGTTAGATTTCTTACACCAAACTTAATATTTACTTTCTTAGTTATATCAAAATTTAAATATGTATCAAGCGTAACTCTACCAGCTGTTTCTTGTGCTGGAGAACATATACCACTTCTGCCGCAAACTGGACTTAAAGTAGAGCGACTTGATTTCATTAATGTTGAGTTAGTATTCCACCTTAATCTTCCACTATCTGATATCCAGGATAGTGAAATTTTTGCATGGTCAGGTGATAAGGAATCTAAATAACCATCATCCTCTTTACCCTCATTTAAGCTTAAACCAAATGAAGCTGAAAAATTGTCATTGAATACTGTTTTTGACTCAAATTCAACTCCATTAGTCTCAACAGATCCTAAGTTTTGATATTGAACTTGAAGAACTCCTTGGATTGGTGGGAAAAGATATTCATATGCAATAAAGTCTTTATAGTCATTTTTATAATAAGCTAATGACCATGAAGTATTGCTTAAAGAACCTCTCAAACCAATCTCAAAACCCTCACTTGTTTCTGCAGTAATATCTGGATTAGGAATTATCGTATACATCTGTGCTAAGTTCGTATACGTGTTGTATGCTTCATCAAAGTTAGGATTTCTATAACCTTCTGCATATTGTAAAAATAAAGACATATCACCTGAAATATCTCTTATTAGGCCAACCTTCATAGACACTTGGCTATCGCTTCTTGGGTTGACTTCGTGTCCAAAAATATTATTTCTTGCATGAAGAGCATCTGTTTTTGCTTTTTGATCATAAGAGTCATAACGAGCGCCAAGAACAGCTGTAGTTACATCATTTAAGTAAATCCTATCATTTATAAAAACCGCTTCTCGAGTAACCTCGCTATCTGGAAAACGCTTATGAGGATATAAAGTATTTGCAAGAGTTTTATTCACATCACCAGTGATAAGATTAACTTCAGTTTTGTCATTATTTCTAGAATACTCTGCCGTTTCACTCTCAATACCATAAACAATATTATGATTTCCAATAACCTTAATCATTTCGACTGAGAAACCTGACACCTCTTGATTGAAGTCATAATCACTTACTTCAGAAGTTGGAACAAAAGATGGTATTGGTGGTCCAAAGGCCGGCATAACCATTATCGCTTTATTTTTTGAAGTTGTAGTTCTCTGATCAGTTTTTTGAGAGAAAGATCTGATGACGCCACTATCAAATAAGCTATTTTTTCCAGAAAATTCATATGTAATTGAAAATCTTTCCCTTTTTAAATTATCTAAACCTAATGATGAGGAAACGTTTTCTACTTGCATGTTAGATGCGCTAAATCCACTACCTAAATCAGTAAGAAGGTTGTATTCTGAATCAAGCTCTTGATTATCAAATGTAATATTTATAGAAGAATCATTGTTAAGTGACAACTTAAGCTTGGCTAAAATACTGTCCTGGTCTCCCTCCATTGGATTTAATGTTTCAGAAGCATCATCATGCACTTCCATTTCATTCATCTCTCTAGAGCTTAATTGAACAAGTGCTTCAATGTTATTTCTGACCATTGCACCAAGAACTGTTACTTTTTCTTGGCTGTTCACATCCTGAGAACTCAACGTAGCTGAAAGATATGGATTAGATTCATCGGCTACATCTGAAGCATCTTTAGTTGTGTATGCAATTGTGCCAGCTAAACCATCTGACCCATACAAAGATGAACTTGGACCTTTAAGAATCTCAACTCTTTTTAAAAGCTCAGTATCAACCAAGTCTTTACCATAACCACCACTTTGATATGCATCACCAGTTCTAAAACCATCGATGAATATATTCACTCTGTTATTACCAACACCTCGAACAACAACATCAGAATTTCTCGATCTGCCAGATGAAATATCTTTTGGAACAGTTATACCAATTGTATTTTCTAAAAGTTGTGATACGTCAGAAACAAGTCTAGATTCTATTTCATCTTGAGATATAACTGCAACAGAGCCTACTACTTCATCAATAGGTACTGGTTGTTTTGAACTAACAGTTACAACTTCTTCAATTTCATTAGAATTATCCTGAGAATTTATATTAGGAAATGCAAAGAATACTCCTAAAATCATTATTGTTTTTATATATTTCATAATTTATCCTTGTATTTTAAATTACATTGAATGAGAATGAGAATGATTATCATTTACTTTTATAAAAAAATCAATATGAAAAGGTTTAAATCACATAAGCTACTGCCTTTTTTGATTCTTTTTTCTTCTGCAATAGCCAGCTCTTGTAACAAGGCGGAAGATACCTCAAGAATTACTGTTGCAGGAGGCTCAATTACAGAAATAATATTTGCTTTAGGGCAACAAACTAAATTAATTGCTGTCGATATAACTTCAAACTTTCCAAAACAAGCAACTGAACTACCCTCCATTGGTTATGTGAGGGCTTTATCTGCTGAGGGTGTTTTATCTTTATTGCCATCTTTGATTTTAGGTGAAAATGATATGGGGCCTGCTGCAGTGATGGAACAACTTTCCAGGGTAGGAATAGATATAAAAATAATCCCTGAAGAAAATACTGCTGCAGGTATTATTGATAAAGTGTCATGTATCGCAAATATATTGGATATGTCAGATTATCACAAAGACCTTGTATTAAATAATTTGCGTAATGAAGTTAATAATTTAAACAATATTGTTAAAAATGATGAAAATCCAAAAAAAGTAATGTTTATATTGGGTATGGAGAGTGGCTCGCCTACAGTTGGTGGCAAGGGAACCTCAGCTGATGGTTTTATTAAAATGACAGGTGGGATTAACGTCATGAGCTCTTTTGAGGGTTGGAAGCCAGTGTCTACTGAATCAATAATAGAAGCGAGTCCAGATTTTATAATTATATCTAATAGAGGATTATCTTCATTTAAAACGGTAGAGAAGCTAGGTCAACATCCTACTTTAGTTTTTACCCCTGCATCGAAAAAAAATAATATTATCGCACTTGATGGAATGGCGATGCTTGGTTTTGGCCCTAGAACAATATCATCTGCAAAGGAAGTAGCTCTCAGGTATATTTCTAAAAATGAATAAAACTCTTAATTTGATTGGTTTAAGTAAACTTCATATCTCGCCAATACAATTATTTAAGTTAAATGTTTTTATTGTCTTATGCACATTAAGTTTTTTAGTAGCCTGTATAAATGGAAGTATTTCTATAGATTTGGCAGATGTTTTTTCAGGTGAGATTTCTGATTTAACAAAAATCGTATTAATTGAAATTAGATTACCTAGAGTTATATTGGCAGCATTAGTTGGTGCAAGTCTTGGTATTTCAGGTGCTGCACTTCAAGGTCTTTTTCGCAATCCCTTGGCTGACCCTGGTTTAATAGGAGTTTCAGCTGGAGCTGCATTGGGTGCAACTTTAGTTATTGTTTTAGGTTCAAATTTTTTAAGTGGTTTTATGCTCGGCTCCTTTTTATTACCTTTTGGGGCAATTTTAGGAGCAATGTTAGTAATAATGATGTTGTACATGTTAACTAAGGGGTTTGGATATCAAGGAGTTACATATATGCTTCTTGTTGGGATTGCAGTGAATGCAATTGCAGGAGTTGGTATTGGAATACTTACATTTATAAGTACAGATTCAGAATTGAGAGGTTTAACATTCTGGACAATGGGGAGTTTTGGAGGAGTTACCTGGCCACTTTTAATACCAGCAATAATTATTATCTTATTATCTGTTACCTCTATGATGACTGTTTCAAGAAATCTTGACCTAATTCAACTCGGTGAGCCTGAAGCTTATAGGCTTGGGGTAGATGTAAAAAAATTAAAATATAAAGTTATTATTTCTTGCGCCGCAGCAGTTGGAGCAAGTGTATCTTTATCTGGAATGATTGGATTTGTTGGATTGGTTGTTCCTCATTTGGTGAGGCTATTTGGTGGCGTAAATCATAACTATCTTTTACCTGGGTCTGCTTTTATTGGGGCTGCATTAATGATTACAGCAGACATGGTATCAAGAACAATGATTCAACCAGCAGAACTTCCTGTAGGCTTAATTACAAGCGCTATCGGTTCTCCGTTCTTTTTATGGTTAATTTTTAGAATTAAAAGATCATGAGTATTCGAGCTGACTCTATAAATATCAACCTTAATGAAAGGCCAATTCTTAAAGATGTTTCAATAAAAATTAACCAGGGTGAAGTACTGTCTGTAATAGGTCCCAACGGTGCTGGCAAGACTACCTTGCTGAAATCATTAGCGGGTGATATAGGACCTACAAATGGAGAAATATATTACGATAAAATAAATATTAGCGAAGTAAGTATTCAAGAAAGAGCTTTTACAAGAAGTGTGATGTCTCAACTTCAACCTATTGCTTTTGACTTTTCAGTTAAAGAAATAATTGAAATGGGTTGGGTTGTTAGAGGTGAGAGTGTTTATGCTAGTGAATTTGAAGACGCAGTTATAAATGTGGTGACGAGGTGTGGCGTTAAAGATTTAATTAATAGGAACTTTAATACTTTATCGGGTGGTGAACAAAGGAGGATTCATTTTGCTAGAACACTTTTACAATTATGGAGACCGTCAGATTCAAAAGACCCGAAATATTTATTGTTAGATGAGCCAACAGCAAATTTGGATCTTACATATGAAGTGAAACTTCTTAATATAGTTAAAGAATCAGCAAATGATGGCACAGGAGTAATGTTAGTTCTTCATGATCTTAATTTAGCTGCAAAGTTTTCAGACAAAATTGCATTGCTAGATAAAGGTTGTATTGTGGAAATAGGTACCCCACTAGAGGTATTGAATTCAAAAATTTTATCTGAGGTTTATGATATTGAAATAAAAGTTCAAAAAGACCCTCTATTTATAACTTATTATTAGCCTATGTTCATTAAAAGAAAGAAATACGAATTAGATGCGGTAAGCCTTTATAGGTCTGCTAATTCTGCCATTCTATCTACAATGTCAAAAAAATATGAAGGATATCCTTTTGGTAGTTTTATAACGTATATATCAGATAAAAATAGAACGATGTTCATGTATACATCTGATATAGCCCAACACACTATAAATCTTAAAAAAAATTCTAAAGCCTGCGTCACACTTTTTAAACTTGATACTGATTATGATAAACAAAATAGTTCCAGGTTGACCTTAATGGGAGATTTAAAAGCTGTTCCTAATGATGACTTAGAAAGCTGTCAGGAAAGGTTTTTAAAATTTTTACCAGAAAGCAAAAAATATTCTTCCATGCATGACTTTAAGTTTTATAAACTTGAAATTTCAAGGGTTAGATGGATTGGAGGTTTTGGTGATATAGCTTGGCTAGATCCAAAAAATTGGAAAGATGATTCACCTAAATGGTCTAAAAATGAGCAAATGATGATTGAACATATGAATGATGATCACGCAAATGTAATTCAATCAGCACTCCATGCATGCCATGGAATTAAGGATAAAAATGCAAAAATGATAGCGCTCACAATAGACGGATATTATATTAACTCGAAAGAGAATATATACTTTATCAATTTTGATGCTCCAGTATTCAAACCAATTGATTATAGAAAAGTCTTAGTTAAGCAAGCAGCAGAATATCGCTCATATGAGTTATAGAATCCATGAAAGCTAATTTAAATTATTTTATATTTTTTGTTTTGATAACTTATTTTCATATTTCTTTCGCTGAAGAAATGATTTTTGGAGAGGAGACTATTTCACCAGGAATGAAAATAGTTTTTGAAGCTGCACCAAAGGATACTATTTTTCCAGAAAAATACTTTCTTGATGAATCAAGTACTGACTTACATATTGAGATGCTTATAAATTGGTCAGAAAAAAGTCCAACTGGGTCTCCAATTGGTGGCTTTATTCCATATTTAGATGTTACTGCAATAATAGAAGCTCAGAACGGTAATTCTGAAATTGTAAAACTTACTCCTCATATAAATATTATTGACAATTTTCATTATGCTCAAAATATAAAACTTCCGGGTAAGATTGATGAATTCTATAAAGTTACAATTATTATTAAACCTCCATTAGAGAGTGAGCTAGGAATTCATTATGATTGGAAGGAGAAATATGGCTATTTACTCAACGAGCAAGTTTTTACATATACAAATCTATCTTTTAAAGAAATTGCACTAAAGAGCAGAAGATAAACTATAAATGTTATTCTAAAAATAAAAGGTTGCTAATAATACTATTATTAGAAAAAAATAACATACTTAATATTATGATTGTTTTCGCTGTTTACTTGAAAGATTTATTCTAGCTAGATAAATACCAATCATGGCCACAAAAACAAATATCACTTGAATACTGTTAAGTTTTTCATCTTCTGTAAAGATAATAGCTGCAAGTAAAGTTGCTGTTATGGGCTGCATCAAGAGACCAATTGATCCACTTGACGCTGATATTTTACCTATGGCATGAGTAATAAAAAATTGTCCTCCAAATTGGCAAAGAAAAGCTAACAACAATAGATTAAGCCATTCAAAATTTGACGTTGGAAATATATCACCACCTTCAACAGCCATTGGAATTATTGAAAAAATACAACAAAAAAAAGTTGTATAAAAAATAATATTTAGAGAATTTTCCCTTCCAAGCTTAGCAATGATTAAAAGATAGATGCCATAAAAAAATGCTGCTACGAGACATAATAAATCACCAAGAAGCTTTCCATTTATGTAATTATTTGAAAAATAGATCAATCCGATGATGCCGCTATAAGTTATTACAAAAGAAAAAAAGAAACCTTTTGATAATTTTTCTTTAAATATAATAAAGGAGAGAATCGCAACAAAAATTGGAGCTGAATTAACAATTATGGTGGCATTAGATACAGATGTTATTGTCATACTAAAATGCCATAAAGTTAGATCTGTTGTGAATGCAATTGATGCTAATGCTGTATACAAGATGGTACTTTTATTATTTACCTTAAAGCTTAATCTTTTATTGATTGCATAATTAAGCATAAATAAAAAGGGAATCGCTAGAAACATTCTATAAAAGGCGATAGCAGATGAAGAAAGCATGCTCCATTTAACAAATATTGGAGCAAAACCAATTAGCATTGCACCAAATGCAAGAAGGATAAAATAATTTGTTCGCTGAAAATTACTTTCCATAAAGCTATACTTAAATCATGACTGATAACATTGTAATTCAGAATGAAGAAATTATCTCTGTAGGAGAATTAAACAAATCGGCTAAATACTTATTGGAAAATACTTTCAACAATGTATCTGTGATAGGAGAAATTTCAAATCTTTCGAGGCCAAGTTCAGGACACATATATTTCACTCTAAAGGATGAGGATGGAGCAATAAGGTGTGCAATGTTTAGAAATCAAAATATCAAATTAAATTTTTCGCCAGAAAATGGAGACCAATGTGTGCTAAAGGGACATGTGAGTATTTATGCACCAAGAGGCGACTATCAATTAATTGTTAAAAGTATTGAACCGGCTGGATCAGGAAATTTAATGCAAAAATTTGAAGCTTTGAAAAAAAAGCTTGATGAAGAAGGTTTATTTGATAAAAGTAAAAAAATAGATATACCATCTTCTCCAAAGCACATTGGAATTATTACATCCTCTTCGACTGCTGCATTTCAAGATGTAATTTCGACTATCAAAAGAAGAGCTCCTAGTGCCCAAATTTCACTTAGTGAAGCTACTGTTCAAGGTGATAATGCTCATGTTTCAATTATCAAAGCTTTAAATAGAATCATTAACTTTAATGACATAAATGGTGACAATAAAATTGATGTTGTAATTCTATCTAGAGGCGGCGGATCAATTGAGGATTTATGGTGCTTTAATAATGAAGAATTAGCTAGAGAAATCTTCTCTTTCCCCATACCCACAATATCAGGTGTAGGTCATGAAATTGATTTCACAATATGTGATTTTGTTTCAGATAAAAGAGTCCCTACTCCTACAGCTGCAGCAGAATTAGTAACAGAATTTATTTATCAACTTAGTGATAAATTAAAAAATAATAAAATTAAACTAAACAAAAACATTAAGAATGTTTTTGAAGATATGAAACAATCCATAGATCTAAATAAATCAAAACTTAAAAATCCCATTACCTTGTTAAGAGAAAAATCTCAACGTCTTGATAATATGGATGCAAAGCTTCAACAAAACCATAAATCAATATTGTTAGTTAAATCTAATAAAATGAATATGATGATCTCATCATTAACAAATAGGAATCCTTTATCAAAATTACATTTAAAAAAAGACAAAATTAATACTTTGTTGAATAATTTAAATAGAAATATTGAAGAAAAATTAAAAACAAATCAAAACAATTTAGAAAAGCTTTGTAAAAATATTGAAATACTAAATCCGCTTTCAATATTAGATAGAGGGTATGCCATAGTTACAAACGAAGAAGGTGTTGCGGTTAAATCATCAAAGGAAGTAAGCAAAGGGGAAAAACTTACAGCAAGATTAAGTAACGGTTTGATTGATATAGAAGTTAAAAACATAAATGATTAAATATCTAATCGTTATTTTAATTTCGTCATTAGTTTCACTCAATATTACAGGTGGGTACTCAGGAGATCCTGGTGAAGTTTATGCAATCAAATTGAATCAAGATGAAGATGTTAGTTCGCATCTAATTATTGAAAAAGATGGTATCCGCTTCGCAATTGTTGCTCTTCCCTATAACAAACAAGGTGGATTTATTAAATTTTATGACAAAAATATTTTTATTAATAATAAAGACTTTGGTGAATCAAGGATCACAATTAAAAATACATCTATGGTTAATCTTAGTCCAGAGGACTCTATTAGAGCCTCAAAAGAATCAAAGATAATAAGAGATGCTCTTCAGACTTTTTCAACGCAATATAAATCTAATTTAAATTTCTCTAATCCTGTTGAAGGTATAATTTCCAGCAGGTATGGTAAAAAACGTTTCATAAATGAATCTCCAAGATCTCCGCATCTAGCCTTAGATATAGCAGCGCCCGAAGGAACAAAAGTTATTGCTCCAGAGGAAGGAAAAGTAATATTGGTTGGAGATTTCTTTTATTCAGGAAATTATTTAATTCTTGATCATGGCTATGGCTTGCTGTCCTCATACAGCCATCTATCTAAAATTAATGTTTCAATGAATCAACTTATAGAAAAAGGTGAAAAAATTGGTGAAGTAGGTTCTACTGGAAGAGTTACAGGACCACATCTTCATTGGTCTGTTTATCTTGATAACACTAGAATTAATCCTGAATCTATTATTAAAGATAACTTTTTAGAAAGTATTCTTTAATTCACTGATTATTTTATTGAGATCATCTTTAGTTTGAGGTCTAAATAATGAAAGACTTAATTCACCATCAGGATTGATAAAGAATGTCGCAGGAACTGCTGGCGGTGTCCGAATGCCCCAAATGTCTCTCGGATGGGTTATTAAAGATGGGACTGTTATATTAAATTTATTTGCAACTGGTTTCAAATCATCAATTTCAAGCTGATCAAAATTAAACGTGTAAACTTTTATATCTTTATTTTCTGAAGCAAATTCGTTTAGTTCAGGTATCTCTTTTATACATGGCGCACACCAATCAGCCCAATAGTTAATTACTATCCAGCTCCCATTTAGTTTGCCTAGATTTGTATCAGACCCATTGAATACTTCGATATCATTTTTTTGACATCCGAAAATTAAGAATAAGCAGAAAAGTTGTATAATCTTTAACTTCATCGCGTACATAATATAATTAATACTTTAAAAGTAAACATGGAAAAGAGTTTTTTATTAATATTATTTTATTCTGCATCAGGATCAGTAAAGAATCTTGCTCATGCAATAGCTGATGGAGCTGAAGAGCAGGATATAAAAGTTAAACTTAGAACTGTTCCAAAAATATCTTCAAAAAGTGAAATAATTAATCCCAATATTCCTGATACAGGTGAAGTATATTGTTCTAAGGAGGACTTAATTAATTGCAGTGGTATTGCAATAGGATCACCCACGCGATTTGGTTCTATGGCTGGGCCTCTAAAACATTTTTTAGATTCAACTGGGGATCTTTGGTCAACGAATGCTCTTGAAGATAAACCAGGAATTGCCTTTACATCGACTGGGTCAATGCATGGTGGTCAAGAAATAACTTTATTTAATATTCATACCTTTATGCTTCATCATGGGATGATTATCTGTGGAACGCCATATTCTTTTAAAGAATTAAACAAAACAAAGTCTGGAGGCACTCCATATGGAGCATCACATGTTGAAAACTTTAACTCATCGACTGAGCTTTCAAGAGATGAATATAAAATTGCAAAAAAATCTGGTGTGCGTATAGCAAAATTAATCAATAAAATTAATGTTTAACCAAGACATTAAAAAATACATGATGTTCACTCATGTATTCTTTTTAGTACTATTTTTTATAAAGTTTTTAAATATCCTGCAAGACAGAATTGATATTCTCTTATTTATTTTTTGGATCATGCCACTATTAACTTTTTATTATTTTATAAATCAACTTGTTGTCAGATCATATCAATGGT
>CABYNW010000009.1 GCA_902520495.1 uncultured SAR86 cluster bacterium
AAAAAAATTAATATCTATGTTTTCAGAATCTAGTGTTGATAATACCTCTTGTATGTAATTAACATTAAACGCTATATCTATTTCTTCGCCACTATAATTGCATATAATATTTTCCTCTGCCTTTTCTTTTTTTGGTTTGTGTGTAGAAATATTTATTGAATTTTCGCTGGTCAAAAATCTAACCCCTTTATCTTTATCATCAACAGACATGACGCTAACTCTGCTCAAGCATTCTGAAAAAGTTTTTCTATTTATAGTTAATTTGGAGCTGTCGCCTGATGGGATAACTTGCTCATAATCAGGAAACCTTCCTGCAATTAGTTTGCTTATAAATGTTGTACCAGAAACGTTTACAGTAATCGATGTATCACCCAATCCAATTAAAGCGTTTTCAGATTCATCTCCAACCAGCCTTCCAATTTCATTAATTGATTTTCTTGGAACAATTCCACTAACACTGTCTGGCGCCGCTTCATTTAATGAAGAGGTGGCAAAGGCAAGTCTATGTGCGTCTGTTGCAACGCTTGTAATGGATTTATCATCTATTATTAAATATAGGCCGTTTAAAAAATGCCTCCAATCTTGGTTTCCCATTGCAAAAGTTGTTTTTCTTATCAACCTTTTCAGGTTTTGAGATGAAATATTAGTCTGTAACCGGTTCTCTTCTTGCTCAAATACAGGAAAATCATCACACGGAAGGGTTGAAATACTATATTTTCCAGGCCCTGACTCAATTTTTAAATTGTCTCCATCAAGATATATATGGATTTCCGCTAAATCGGGCAAAAGTCTGCATAAATCACCTAGTTGTCTAGCAGGCGCAGTTGTTTTGCCTCCGCTCTTAAAATTAGAAATAGTAGAGGTTGTTGAGATTTCACTTTCAAGATCTGTTGCAGTTAGTTTTAAGGATGACTCATCAACCTCAAGCAGCACGTTTGACAAAATCGGGAGGGTTTGTCTTTTTTCAACAACTCCTAGTGTGTGATTTAAGGTCTGAACAATTTCTTCTTTCGTTATATAAAAATCCATTAATTTGTAAGCGCTCTATTTAGGTTTCTGTAATCCTCTTCGTGAGAGGGGCTCTCTTTTCTGAGCTCGTTTATTTTTTTGCAAGCATGTAAAACTGTGGTGTGGTCTCTGCCATTAAAAGCTTCTCCAATTTCTGGAAGGCTGTGATTGGTGAGCTCTTTGGTAAGCGCCATAGCCATTTGTCTTGGTCTGGTAATAGATCTGCTTCTTCTCTTTGATAGTAAGTCGGAAAGTTTGATATTATAGTATTCTGCTGTTGTTTTTTGTATATTCTCAATGCTTACCATTTTTGCAGAAATCACAAATAAGTCTTTTAAGGCCTCTTTTACAAGATTTAAATCTATATCTTGATTTGTAAATCTTGCATTTGCCACGACTCTTTTTAGCGCGCCCTCAAGCTCTCTAATGTTAGATCTAATCCTTTGAGCAATATAAATAGCACAATCGTTTGGCATGCTTATTCCCATTGAAGAAGCTTTGTTTAATAATACCGCGGCTCTTGTTTCTAGCTCTGGCGGATCTATAACTACCGGCAAACCCCAACCCAGCCTAGATTTTAATCTTTCCTCTAATCCATCGATTTCTTTTGGGTATTTATCACAAGTAAGGACCATTTGATTGTTTCTATCAAGCAGCGCATTAAATGTATGAAAAAACTCTTCTTGGGATTGTTCTTTGCCGGCAAAAAACTGAATATCGTCTATCAAAAGAGCGTCTGCATTTCTGTAAAATGACTTAAATTCATTCATGGCACCAAGTTGTAGGGCTTTTACCATGTCGGAAACAAACTTCTCTGAGTGAACATAAACTATTCTTTTTTTTGGTTCATTTTTTAAAATCTCATTCCCAACCGCATGCATAAGGTGTGTTTTTCCCAGCCCAACCCCACCATAGATAAACAAAGGGTTGTAGTCGCCTTTTGGGTTTGCAGCAACCTGTTTAGAGGCAGCAAGGGCAAGGTGGTTTGATTTTCCTTCAACAAAACTATTAAAAGTATAATTTTCTACGAGTTTTGCGCCAGAAGATTGAGATTTTTGGTATTTTTCGACAAATGTTTCTTTAGTATGAGTCTTAAAAACCAAATTAATTTCGTTTTTTGCTTGTGACCTTACAAGTGTTTTTATATCTTCTGCAAAATTCTTTTCGATATAATTTAAAATAAAATCATTTGGGGCAACTAGCTCTAAATTGTCTTTGCTAATTTTTGCTCTTAAAGGCCTTATCCAGGTGTTAAAATCTTCCTGAGACAGCTTATTTTCAAGCTTTTCTGAGCATTTTATCCAAAGATCCAACTATATCCTCCTATTAGTTCTGATAGTCTATTAAAAAATCCACAAGATATCTACAGGATAAGGTTAAGAATTTGTTGTGGATAACTTGTTTATAAAAGAAATTGTAATTAATTTGTTTTTTTTCTGTTTTTAAAAAAATATTGAGCTATAATTCTCAAACTTTTTTGACCTACAAATATTATGAAAAGAACATTTCAACCAAGCGTATTGAAGCGCAAGAGAACACACGGCTTTAGGGCTAGAATGTCTACAAAAGCTGGTCGAGCCATTTTATCTAATAGAAGAAAAAAAGGTAGAAAAGTTCTTAGCGCCTAGTTTGTCTCAAGCTAATCAAAAATACAGCTCCCTCGATCTTGTTTATTCAAGCAAAAACTTTCGATTGTTTTACAAACCCTCCGATAAAAAAGGTTTAGAAATCTCAATATCAAAAAAGAATTTTAAGAGCGCTGTTCAAAGAAATAAAATTAAACGAAAAATTAAAGAGATATTCAGAACAAATTTATTCTTAAAAAATTTTAACGGGGTGGTTGTTTTTTCTGTATTTAGACCTTTTGGGGAGTTATTATATTCTGAGGCCCTAAAAGAGATAGGTTTGGCTGTTGATCGTTTTGTTGTGTTTTATGGAAATAAATAATGAATATTAGAAGTGTTTACCTTGTTTTGATTGTTGTTCTTTCTTTGGGTTTGTTGTTTGAGTGGACGTCTGAAAAAAAAGAGCAAGCTGCTCAATATCATTTAAATAATGCCCTTGAATCGAGTTTTGATTTTGTAAGTGGTGAGTTTGTTTTGGTTGAAAACGAAGAATTGCAGGTTGTGGTTGCTGTTGAAACCGGGGCTATTGTAGAAACAAGGCTAAAAAAATATCCGGTTGAGGATGTTGAGGGGGCTCTTGGTTTTCGGGTGTTTGGTGAATCAAGCGGCACCTCTTTTGCTTATTATTTTAAAAGCGGTTTTACGAGCATAACCCCAAGTTATAAACTTCAGGACTCTGGTCAAGATTATGTTGTTCTTGTGGATGATGTGTTGGGCATTACTAAAAGAATTTCTTTTTTGCCTGCTTCTTATGAAATATCTATAGTTGACTCCTCGACGAATGGTGTTCGGGGAAAATCTTTTGCCGGGCTTTATAGAACCGAAGGCAGGGCTCTTGATTTAAAACGGGATGCCTTGAGCGGTGGCATGATGAACAACAGCTCCTATGAAGGGGTTGCTGTAAGCACTGAAAACGACCCTTACTCAACGTCTCGGCTTGGTGGGATTGATGAGCCGATAGAGTCATTATCAAGGTCTGGGTGGGTGGCTTTCATCCAAAAATATTTCTTTGCAGCAATTTTGGGCTCTGATGAGTATATTTATAATTACTATGTTTTACCAAAAGAGTCTGGGTTGTTTAGAATGGGGTATACGGTAGAGGGTTCTTCTGCGGGTGGTGTTGTATACGAGCACGAGCACAGGCTTTTTGTTGGCCCAAAAATAAGAAAAGACTTAATGCAAAGATCTGATAATCTTGAGCTAGCGATTGATATGGGTTGGTTTTGGTTTTTATCTCAGCCGATGGTTTGGTTTATGGATATTCTAAATGGTTATATAAATAATTGGGGCTTAACAATAATTGTTTTTACTCTTTTAATAAAACTTGTGTTTTGGCCGGTTACTGCTAAAAGTTTTAGGTCTATGGCTGCTCTTAGAAAAATAACCCCTGAGCTAAACGAGGTAAAAGAAAGGTATAAAGACGACAGACAAAAACAGGGCACAGAAACCATGAAGCTTATGAAAAAGCATGGAGCAAACCCGCTTGGGGGTTGTTTGCCTATGTTAATTCAGATGCCCTTTTTTATTGGTTTCTTTTTTGCTCTTAGAGAGATGGTTGAGCTGAGGCATAGTGAGCTTGGTTTGTGGGTGGACCTCTCTGCGCCAGACCCTTATTTTATTATGCCTGCTCTTTTTGGTTTGCTAATGTTGTTAACCCAAAGACTAAACCCACAGCCCGCTGGTATGGATCCTACACAAGCACAGGTAATGAAATATATGCCTGTTATGTTTTCTGTTTTGTTCATATTTTTTCCTGCGGCGCTTTGTTTGTATACCGTTGTAAACACGGGGGTTCAGCTTGCTCAACAAAGTTATTTATACAAACAACAAGGTGCCCTGGGTTCTGATTAGGAATGTCTGTTGTGTTTGCTTTAGCTACGCCTCCGGCTAAGTCTGCGATTTGTGTTTTTAGGGTTTCTGGAGACGGATGCCACCAGTCTTTAAAAAAACTTTTTAACAAAAAATCTTTTTCTTTTAATAGGTTTTATGTTGAGCCTTTTAGTTTTGAGGGCCGGTTGGTTGATCGGGTTGGGCTTGTTGTTTTTAAGGGTCCAAAAAGTTATACAGGAGAGGATTCTTTTGAGGTTTATGCTCATGGTGGTCTTGGGGTAATGTCTGGTATTGTTAGTGCTTTTAAGGGTGTTGGTTTTGATGAGGCGGTTGGTGGAGAGTTTACAAAAAGAGCTTTTTTAAACAACAAAATAACGCTTAATGAGGCCGAGGCTGTTTCCGATCTTATAGATAGTACTGATAGCCGGGGTGTTGTTCTGTCTAATAACAATCTGTTTGGCGCTCTTTCTTCAAGCGTTGTTTCTTTTGCTGGTGAGATAGACTCTGTAAGGGTTAGGGTTGAGGCTGAAATTGATTTTTCTGATGAGGGTAATGATTATTATGATGAGTCTTTGGTTGCTGAGCTTAAGGGGCTATATGAGAGGTTTGATTTGTTTGTTGGCGCTTGTGTTAGTAAAAAAAATAATGATGAAAAAAACAATATTGTTTTAGTTGGTCCTGTGAACTCTGGTAAGTCTTCAGTTTTTAATAGGTTGCTTGGGTATGAAAGAGCTATTGTTTCTGATGTGCCGGGTACAACGAGAGATATGATTGGTTCAGAGATCTTTTATGAGATAAACTCTTTTAAGATTTTTGATACCGCTGGTTTTCGTGAAACACCTGGTGTTCTTGAGAAAAAAGGGATTGATATCTCTATGTCTGAAATAAATAATTCTGATTTAATTCTTGGTGTTTTTGAAAAAAATAACATGGAAAGTTTTAACTTTTTTAAAGATTTGTGTAGTGGAAAAAACTATATATGTGTTCAAAATAAAATTGATTTAGATGATTGTGATGATATTGTTTTTGATTGTTGTGTGTCAGCAAAAACAGGGGAGGGTTTTGGTCGATTGAAGTCTTTAATAGAAGGTTGTTTTAATGAAGGTGTTAAAGAGAGTGATTATAGGTTTTTAATAAAAGAGAGGCAGGAAAAACTTTTTTATTCAGTTTTGTCGAGCCTTAAAAGTGCTATTGAGGGTTTGTCTGGTTCTACTGATGTTTTTTTGGAGCTGGTTGCTGAGGATTTGAAGGATGCAAGATCTTGTCTTGATGAGGTTGTTGGGATTAAATACTCTGACTCTTTGCTTGGTGAGGTATTTAATTCTTTTTGTATTGGTAAATAAGTTGTTATTAAGTTGTATTTATTATTTAAAGTCTTTTTTTATTAACAGTTATAGGGGTTGTCTTTGTCCTGTTTTTTAACAGGGTTAAGCTAAGGTTATACAGTGGTGTTTTGATTGCAGGCATTGATATTTTAAGGGTTATTAACAAAAAAGGACTGGCTTAATAGAAATAACAATAAGTATATAATATAGATATTATTTCTTTAATTAATTATGTATAAATTTGATGTAGTTGTAGTTGGTGGGGGGCATGCTGGTGTTGAGGCAGCTTATGCTGTTAACAGAATGGGATTGAGTTGTGCGATAGTAACTTTTAATATTAAAAACATTGGTCAAATGTCATGTAACCCTGCTATCGGTGGGTTGGGCAAATCACATATAGTTAGAGAGATTGGTGCAATGGGAGGGTTGATGCCAATTGCAACAGATATGTCTGGTATTCAATACAGAACCCTTAACACAAGAAAAGGCGACGCTGTTCAAGCATTAAGAGTTCAATGCGACAGAGATCTTTACAAAAAAAGCGTTCAAAAGATAATTAATAAAACAACAATACATTTATTTGATGAAGAGGTTATCGATATATTGGTTGAAAAAAATTCAGTAAAAGGAGTTTTAACAAAAAATTATAAAATTAAAGCCACCAAAACAATCTTAACCACAGGAACATTTCTAAATGGAAAAATGTATTCTGGAGGGGTTGTTACAGAAGGCGGAAGGCTTGGCGACTCCTCTTCAATTCCTTTGTCGAAAAGACTGTATGACTTAAAACTCCCAATGGGCAGACTTAAAACAGGAACCCCTGCAAGAATAAAGCTCTCAACAATTGACATAACAAAAATGGAGGTACAACCAGGAGAAAAACCAACACCCTGGATGTCTTTACACAAAACCCCAAAAAAACACCAAAAACAACTACCTTGCTACATCGCAAGAACAAACACCGAAACCCATAAAATTATTAAAGACAACACCCATCTCTCAGCTATGTACTCAGGCAATATAAAAGGGATAGGCCCCAGATATTGCCCTTCAATAGAAGATAAAGTGAACAGGTTTAAGGACAAAGAAAGCCACCAGATATTTATTGAACCAGAGGGAGTTAATAAAGATCTTATTTATCCCAACGGAATATCAACAAGCCTTCCAAAAAAAGTACAAAAAGAATTTATTGGTTCTATCAAAGGGCTGGAAAATTGTGTTATTGAGGAATATGGGTATGCAGTAGAATACGATTTTATAGACCCAAGAAGCCTGAAACCAACCCTAGAAACAAAAATACTAAAAAACTTTTATTTAGCTGGGCAAATAAATGGAACAACGGGCTACGAAGAGGCTGCCGCACAAGGGCTAGTGGCTGGAGCAAACGCAGCAGCTAAAATATTAAAAACAAAGGAACTAATACTAAAGAGAAGCGAAGCATATATAGGTGTTCTTATAGACGACTTAACAACACATGGCATAACAGAGCCATACAGAATGTTTACCAGTAGAGCAGAACACAGACTTCTTTTATCTCAAAACAACGCAGAGCAAAGGCTTTTAAAAAAAGCTTTTAATCACAAACTTGTAAGCGAGAAAAGGTACAAAAAATACCAAAAAAACGAGGAAGAATATAAAACATTTCTTAATAAATTAAAAAACAAAAAAACCAAATCCTTTACAAACAACAAAAACAAAAAAATAAAACTGAATGAAAAAAAGAGCATTATCAATCTCTTATCAAGAACAGACGCAGACAAAGAAAAACTATTTAAAACAAACAAACAAAACAAAAGCCTTTACCAAAGAGCAATAACAGAACACAAATACAAAGGCTATATAAAAAAACAACTAAGAGAAGTTAAAAAAACACAAAAACAAAACAATAAAAAAATACCTAATAACATTAATTATTCAAAAATTGCCGGATTGTCAAACGAGGCCATAGAAAAACTTAACACAACACAACCAACAACAATAGGATCAGCCTCAAGAATAGAGGGTGTTACACCAGCTGCAATCAACCTCATTTTAATTCAAATTAAGAAAAAAGAATTATTAAAACAAAATGCATAGGGTTGAATATCAAACCAGCTTTAAAAAAAAAGAACAAGAAAAAATTGAAGAATACATAACCTTAGCGCAAGAATTTAATAAAACCCATAATATTTTTGTAAGAAAAAATAAAAAAGAAATAGTAGATAAAGACATTATAGATTGCTCACCCCTTATAACAATTATTAAGCCAAATAAAACCATCTTAGATTTAGGTTCTGGCGGCGGCTTCCCAGGAATACTCCTTTCAATAACAAAACCAGAAAATAAAATAACCCTTATAGAGAGCAATCAAAAAAAGTGTTACTTTTTAAGAACAGCTATCCACAAGCTTGAACTTAAAAACACAACAGTTATAAACAAAACCATTACCCAAAACAACAACCTTGGCGAGTATGACGTTATAACAGCAAGAGCATTTGCCCCAATAAAAAAAATAGTAGAACTTACAAAAAGCAACACACATAAAAAAAGTAGATACATATTATTAAAAGGGAGAGAGTCCAAAACACTGGAAGAGTTAAAGTTTTTAGACACAAAAAAGCATCAATATGAAATAATCAAACTTAATAACAAAAACCACGAAAGGAGCGTTGTTGTTATAAAAGAGAATGAATAAGGTAATTGTAATAGCAAACCAAAAAGGTGGAGTGGGTAAAACCACAACAGCAGTAAATCTCGCCGCGGGCCTGGCAGCAACAAAAAGAAGGGTCTTACTAGTTGACCTAGACCCCCAAGGCAACGCAACCTCAGCAACAGGAATATCTAACAAAGAACCACTTAGTCTTTATCATCATTATTTTGAAAACAAAACTCTAAATGAGTGCATATATCAAACCAGTGACGGTTACAGTGTCATTCCAGGCGGGGAGGAGTTAATAGCCCTAGATGTTGCAATAAGAAATGATAACAACCAGGGGTTTTTTTCAAACAGCCTTAAGGAGATAGAGGGTTTGTTTGACTATACTTTGATAGATACACCCCCAACCCTAAACCAACTAACACTTGAGGGTCTTTCTTGTTCATCAGGAACACTAATTCCGCTCCAGTGTGAATATTATTCTTTAGAGGGTGTAATAGGACTAATGAAAACAATTCAAACACTTTCTGAAAAAAGCATGTCATCAAACCGGGTAATTGGAATTGTTAGAACGATGGTAGATATGCGAAACAACCTAGCAAAAGAGGTGTCTGATGAGCTGGAAAAACACTTCACAAACCTAATATTTAATACGCTTATACCTAGAAATGTAAAACTTGCAGAGGCCCCAAGTCATGGTGTTTCTGGTATAAAATATATGCCTAACTCTTATGGAGCAAAGGCTTATTTAGCGCTTGCAGGCGAACTTATAAGGAGGGTTGAATATGACTGAAAACAAAAAAACACTCAACAAAGGCCTTGATGCTTTATTGGGCCAACAAAACCAAAACCAAAGAACTGTAAAAGAAATAAATATTGATAAAATAAAAGCTGGAAGGTTTCAACCCAGATCAAATTTTGACAGTGAAAAACTTCAAGAACTTACTAACTCAATTAAAAACCAAGGCGTTCTTTCACCAATTCTTGTTAGGGAACTAGGGCTAAATGAGTTTGAGGTAATTGCTGGAGAAAGGAGATTAAGGGCTTCAAAAATGGCTGACCTAAAAACCATCCCATGCTTGGTTGATCAAAAACAAGACCAAGATGCGCTTGTTTCAGCTTTAATAGAAAACCTCCAAAGAGAAGACCTAAACCCTTTGGAGGAAGCAAAGGGACTCGATAGATTAAAAAGAGAGTTTGGTTTAACACAGGATGAAGTGGCAACATCAACAGGAAAAGCAAGGAGCACAATTGCAAACTCTTTAAGAATATTGTCTTTGCCAAACTTAGTGCTAGAAATGCTTGCAAAAGGCTTAATTGAGAAAGGGCATGCAAAACTTTTGGCCTCAATGAGCCACCAAGAGGCTGAAAAAATAGCCAAAAAAATAACAAAAGACTCATTATCAATTAAAGAACTAAGTTATTTAATTTCAAACAACACAAAAAACAAAACAACCAAAATTAAAACAAAAAACACAGACCTTCTTAATATAGAAAAAGAAATGTCAGAAAGTTTTGGTCATAAAATTGAAATAGAAACCAAGAACAAAAAATCAGGAAAGGTGTCAATAAGTTACAACACTCTCGACGAGCTAGATAATATTATCTTGAAGATAAAAAATAAATAATAAACACCTTGTTTATAGATGCATATATTTTTATAATTCTCACCATTAAAGCAATTAAATTAATCCTAAAAACCCCAGATTGAAAAAAATTAACCCACAATTAAAACTTATAGTATTACTTATTTATTTATCAATACTTGCAGCTGGATCTATCAAAAACCCACTATTAATACCCATTACCCTATGCTACACAGCATTAATAAGTTTTCTTTATTATTTTGGATCAAAAATTAAAGATATCGTAATCAATATTGGGTACGTATGGCTTTCAAAATGGGCTCTATTTATTGTTGCGCTATCCATCACTGGTATTTACGCGCCTGATGTTTTTTTATATGCAATGCTATTGTTTGTTGTTTTTAATATTACTATTAATCCAACAACCCTAATGACTAAAAGAACATCAATTCGAAATTATAGAACTGCTAATATGGAATTTAGAGATACTCCACCACCGTCATATTTTAATGACCCACAAAAAGAGACACTTTAAAAATGGCTTCTGAATTAACCACCGAAGGATATATTAGCCACCACCTTACCAACTTGACGTGCGGCAAAACACTAGAGGGTTGGACCTGCAATCCTTATAAAGTAGACCAAATGGGTTTTTGGGCCTTTCATGTAGACTCACTGCTTTGGTCGGTTCTTTTAGGCAGTATTTTTATCTTGGTTTTTAAAATGGCCATGCCAAAAAATCTTGATTCCAACTCAACCCCAAAAGGAACCCAAAATTTTGTTGAAATGTGTATTGAGTTTGTTGAAGACAATGTTCAATCCTTGTTTGGATCGGCAAAAAATCCACTAATAGCACCTTTAGCACTTACTGTTTTTGCATGGATACTTTTAATGAACCTAATGGACTTAGTTCCTGTTGATTTCTTACCAGTGCTGGCGGGACATATTGCCTACGCCTTATTTGGTTATAACGAGGTAACAGGTGGTGGGGTAGAATGGATAAAGGGCCCAGAATCTTTATATTTTAAAGTTGTGCCAACAACAGATCCAAATATAACCCTTGGCATGGCGTTCGCAGTATTTATTTTAACAATTTATTACAGCATAACCGTTAAAGGAGCAAAGGCATTTTTGGCAGAACTAACACTCCATCCTTTTGGGAAGTGGTTAATACCAGTAAATTTTGTACTTGAAATGGTTAACTTTATAGCAAAACCAATTTCTCTCGGATTAAGGCTTTTTGGAAACCTATATGCGGGTGAAATGATATTTATCCTAATTGCATTAATGTTATTTTTTAGTAGCATACCAGTTGGAATAATGGGTTTTGGCTTACACTTGGTTTGGGCGCTCTTTCACATATTGATTGTGGCATTGCAAGCATTTATTTTTATGGCGTTAACAATTGCGTATTTAGCAATGGCGCATGAAACAGAGGAACATTAATCCTCAACTTATAGGAGAAAAAAATGGAATTAAATATTTTAGCAGCCGGGATCACCATGGGCTTATCAGCTATAGGGGCTGGGATTGGTGTTGGTGTTTTGGGTAGCAAGTTTATAGAAGGAATAGCAAGACAGCCTGAGCTGGCTCCATTTCTCCAAGGAAGATTCTTTTTAATGATGGGTTTAACTGATGCGGTTCCTATGATTGGGGTTGGCCTTGGAATGTATATGTTATTTGCTGCATAAAGTTAGATAATAAGATATGAATATAAACGCAACTCTTCTTGCCCAAGCTGTCGTAATGATTGTCTTTGTTGCTATATGTTGGAGATATATCTATCCCCCAATACTTGCAGTGATGCAAGAAAGAGAAAAGAAAATATCTGATGGACTAGAGGCTGCAAAAAAAGCAGACGATTCACTGGAAGAGGCAAAGCTTGCTTATGATAAAGAATTAAGCCAAGCAAAAGCAGAGGCAGCAGAAATACTTGATAAGGCCAATACAAGAGCCTCACAGATTGTTAGTGATGCGTCATCTAAAGCAGAGGCTGAGGCAGATAAGATCATGGCTGCTGCATCAACAAACATTGAAAATGAAACCAATAAAGCCAAAGAAGAGCTAAGGCAGCAGATGTCAGATATTATTATAGATACAACTCAAAAAATTCTTGATGATGAAATTTCTAAAGAAAAGCATGAGGAGATCTTGAAAAAGGCTGCAAAGGAACTATAACTTATGATTGAATTAACCCCTTTAGCCCGACCTTATGCAAAAGCTATATTTGCATCAGCAAATGATTCTAAAAACCTAGATGGTATGGCTGAAGAGTTAAAAATAATGGCTGCCGCCTCAAAAACAGAAGGAGTTATTAATACTATTGAAAATCCTGTTTTTTCAAGACATGAGGTTGTAGACATACTTGTTAAATTATTTGAAGATAATATTTCAGATTCATCTAAAAGGCTTCTTGAAATACTCGCTGAAAACAAGCGCCTAAATCTGATAGAGCCAATATTTTCCATATACAAAGATTTATTAGAGAAGCATAAAGAACAAAACTCTATAAAGGTTTTTGTTGCGGTTGAGCCGGGCGCTGAAGCTAAAGAAAGTATTGAAAAAAAACTAAAATCAACTTATGGCGAAGATGCCAATATATATTTTTCTAAAGACCCAAAAATGATGGGCGGCTTATCTATAAAGATAGGTGATGAAACACTTGACCTTTCTATAAGAGGAAAGGTTAACAAACTAGTAAACCAATTAAATTTTTAGGGTGAAAAAATGAGTCAATTAAATCCATCAGAAATATCCAGCGTTTTAAAAGAAAAAATTGCTGGCCTTGATCTCTCTGCTGAAAGAAAAAATGAAGGCATTGTTGTAAGCGTATCAGACGGAATTGTAAGAATACATGGTATGGGAGATGTTATGTATGGTGAGGTAATCGAGTTTGAAAACGGCACAAAAGGCATGGCCCTTAACTTAGAGCAAGACTCGGTTGGAGCTGTTGTTCTTGGAGATTATCTGGATATTATTGAGGGTCAAAAAGCAGTTTGCACAGGCAAAGTGCTAGAAGTTCCAGTTGGTGAGGCTTTGTTGGGTAGGGTGGTTAACACTCTTGGAACTCCGATTGATGGAAAGGGTGAAATAAAGGCTGAAAAGAATCTCCCAGTAGAAGTGGTTGCGCCTGGAGTTATTGCTCGACAGAGCGTGGATCAGCCGGTTCAAATCGGCTTGAAAGCAGTTGATGCAATGGTTCCGATAGGAAGGGGTCAAAGAGAGCTGATAATTGGAGACAGGCAGACAGGAAAAACAGCAGTTGCTATAGATGCAATTATTAATCAAAAAGGTACAGGAATTAAATGTATATACGTTGCAATTGGCCAGAAGCAGTCAACCGTAGCAAACGTTGTAAGAAAGCTAGAAGAGTATGGTGCAATGGAGCACACAATTGTTGTTTCGGCTACAGCTGCTGACCCAGCACCAATGCAATATCTTTCAGCATATTCAGGCTGCACAATGGGAGAATATTTCAGAGACAAAGGGGAAGATGCTCTAATTGTTTATGACGATCTTTCCAAACAAGCGGTTGCATATAGACAAGTTTCATTGCTATTAAAAAGACCTCCAGGAAGGGAGGCTTACCCGGGAGATGTTTTTTATCTTCATTCAAGACTATTAGAAAGAGCGGCAAGAGTTAATGCGGATTACGTTGAACAAGTTACGAACGGAAAAGTTAAAGGAAAAACAGGCTCATTAACAGCTCTTCCAATTATTGAAACTCTTGCTGGAGACGTTTCCGCTTTTGTTCCAACCAATGTTATTTCAATCACAGACGGACAAATATATCTAGAAACTGAGCTATTTAATTCAGGTATTAGACCAGCTATTAATCCAGGGCTTTCTGTTTCTAGAGTTGGGGGATCCGCGCAAACAAAGATTATGAAAAAATTAGCCGGAGGCGTTAGGACAGCACTAGCTCAATATCGAGAGTTGGCAGCCTTTTCTCAATTTGCATCAGACTTAGACGACGCAACAAAACAACAACTTGCAAACGGCAAGGCTTTTACAGAGCTGCTTAAGCAAAAACAATATGCTCCAATGAGCGTTGCTCAGCAGGCCTTAAGTTTATTTGCTGCTGACAGAGGTTATATGGCTGACATTGAGGTTGAAAAAATACTAGACTTTGAAGAAGCCCTTCATGGATATTTGTCTTCTGAAAAAGGCGATCTAGAAGAACAGATAAATTCAACTGGTGACTGGAGTGATGATATTGAGAGTCAATTCAAAGACCTTGTTGAAGATTTTAAAAAGACTCAAACCTTCTAATTAAATAATGGCTAATACAAAAGAAGTAAGAAAACAGATTGCGAGCATAAAAAGCACGCAAAAAATCACTTCGGCTATGGAGATGGTTGCTGCTAGTAAAATGAAAAAAACTCAAGACTCAATGCTTGAAGGCAGACCATACTCTTTAAAAATTAAGGATGTTATTTCACATATAGCTCTAGCAAACTCTGAGTACCGTCACCCTTTCTATGAAGAAAGAACTCCAAAAAAAGCATGCTTTATAGTTGTATCTTCAGACAAGGGTTTGTGTGGCGGGCTAAACATAAATCTTTTTAAACATGTTATAGCAAAATCAGCGGAGCTCAATGAACAGAACATAAGCTCATGTTTTGCTCTGATAGGAACAAAGGCATCCGGTTTCTTTAAGAGTGTTGGAGGAGAGGTTGTGGCTGTTGCAGAAAAACTTGGCGACAAACCAAACCCAGATGACTTAATTGGATTAACGAAAGTGGTTTTAGATATGCATAAAATCTCAGAAATCGATCAAGCATACCTATGTTCGAACACATTTGTTAATACCATGACACAACAACCAAATGTAGAGCAGCTAATTCCATTAAAACCAGAAGAGCAAGACGAATCAAGCTCTTTGCAATGGGACTATATATATGAGCCTGAAGCAAAAGAGTTATTAGACGGGCTTTTAACAAGATATATAGAATCATTAGTTTATCAAGCTGTTGTTGAAAATAATGCCTGCGAACAAGCAGCAAAAATGATCGCTATGAAGAATGCTACAGACAATGCTGGAGACTTAATTAAAGAATTAGAACTTTTATATAACAACGTAAGACAAGCAGCTATCACTCAAGAGCTCTCAGAGATAGTTGGCGGCGCTGCCGCTGTTTAAGGAGAATAAATATGAGCAATGGAATAGTTACACAGATTATTGGGGCGGTTATCGATGTCGAGTTCGAAAAAGATAACATTCCAAAAGTATATGAGGCACTAATGGTTGATGAGGGTGGGACAACGCTTGAAGTTCAACAGCAATTAGGCGATGGGGTGGTTAGAACCATTGCTATGGGGGCGACAGAAGGTTTAAAAAGAGGCTTAACAGCTTCAAGAACCAATGCACCCATCTCCGTTCCTGTTGGCCCAGAGACTCTTGGAAGAATTGTTGATGTTCTCGGGAATCCTATAGATGAAAAAGGCCCAATAGGCGCAAAAGAGAAGATGCCAATTCATAGAAAACCTCCAACTTATACAGATCAATCAGTATCAGATGAAGTTCTTGAAACTGGAATTAAGGTTATTGATTTAATGTGTCCATTTGCAAAAGGAGGAAAAATCGGGCTCTTTGGCGGTGCTGGTGTTGGTAAGACCGTTAACATGATGGAGCTTATTAATAATATCGCACTTCAACATTCAGGTCTTTCGGTATTTGCTGGAGTTGGCGAGAGAACAAGAGAAGGTAATGATTTTTATTATGAAATGCAAGAATCAGGAGTTGTCAATATAGATAAGCTTAGTGAATCGAAGGTTGCTATGGTGTATGGACAAATGAATGAGCCACCTGGAAATAGACTTAGAGTTGCACTTACCGGATTAACTATGGCAGAAAGTTTTAGAGATGAAGGTAAGGACGTTCTTTTATTTATTGATAACATTTATCGTTATACCTTGGCTGGTGTTGAGGTGTCAGCTTTACTGGGAAGAATGCCATCGGCTGTTGGATATCAGCCAACTCTTGCTGAAGAAATGGGAGCTCTTCAAGAAAGAATCACCTCCACAAAGACAGGATCTATAACATCTATTCAGGCGGTTTACGTTCCAGCCGATGATTTAACTGATCCGTCTCCAGCAACTACATTTGCTCACCTAGATGCAACCGTAGTTCTTTCAAGACAAATATCTGAATTAGGCATCTATCCTGCTGTTGATCCATTAGATTCAACTAGCAGACAGCTCGACCCTTTTGTAGTTGGCGATGAACATTATGAAGTTGCACAAGGAGTTCAAAAAATTCTTCAAAGATATAATGAATTAAAAGATATTATCGCCATTCTTGGTATGGATGAGCTTTCTGAAGAGGACAAAGGACTTGTTGCGCGAGCAAGAAAGGCCCAAAGATTTTTATCACAACCATTTTTCGTTGCTGAAATTTTTACAGGAACACCAGGAAAATATGTTCCACTAGAAGATACTATTAAGGCCTTTAAAGGCATCTTGGACGGCGATTATGATCATCTTCCAGAACAAGCATTTTATATGGTTGGAACAATTGAAGAAGCAGTAGAAAAGGCTAAAGATTTATAATAATGAGCACAATTAAAATCAATATAGTTTCCTCAAGTGAAGAAATCTATTCTGGAGAAGCGACTATGATTTTTGCAACCGGAACACTCGGTGAGCTTGGCATAGCACCAGGACACACACCGCTTTTGACCGGACTTGCTCCTGGGCCTGTCAGAGTCCAAAACGGATCTGACGAGGAAGCTTTTTTTTGTTCAGGCGGATTTCTAGAGGTACAGCCTGACTTAGTAACCGTCTTATCTGATACGGCGGAGAGAGCAGACAGCCTAGATGAATCTGAAGCAATAAAAGCTAAAGAAATAGCAGAGCAAGAATTAGCCAACAAAGACGCTACCCTTGATTACGCAAAAGCATCTGCACAACTTGCTGAAGCGGTTGCCAGACTAAAAACTATTCAAAAACTTCGCAAAAAACAGTAAGGTATCTATTTAGCCTTATATTGTGAATATTCATACTGTCATACTAGCTGCGGGCGAAGGCTCAAGAATGCTTTCAAACAAAGCAAAATCTCTTCAACCTCTTGGCGGACATTCCATGCTTGAAAGAATCTATTCCACAGTTTATAGCATCACTAACGAGACTTCATTCGTAGTTGGCTATGAAAAAGATTCAGTCATTGAAGAAATTAAAAAATTTGAGGGCACCTTACATATTGCTGAACAAAAAAAAGCCATTGGAACCGCTGATGCTGTTAAATGCGCGCTACCAAAAATATCTAACAATCACATGGTGCTTGTTCTCTACGGAGATGTACCTTTAATAACACAAGAAACATTGAAAGAAATAATATCTCTATCTGATGACTGCTTAACAATCTTAAGCACAATTATGGAGAGTCCATTTGGCTATGGCAGAGTTAAGAAAGATAGCTCGGGCCATGCGGTTGCCATAGTTGAAGAAAAAGATGCTTCAAATAATGAAAAAGAAATTCAAGAGGTTTTTACAGGCATACTTTGCTGTAAGAAGGAATTGCTTGAAGCAGCGATTAGTGAGGTAGATAATAATAACGCAGCTGGTGAATATTATTTAACAGATATAGTTTCTATAATTGCATCAAAAGGGTATAAAATTAAAACATGTATTGTTCCCAATGAAGAAGTAAAGGGAGCAAATACAATAACAGAGTTGTCAGAATTAGAGGAAATATACAGATCAATGAAGTCTGAAGAATTATTAAATATGGGCATATCGTTATCAGATAAGTCTAGGCTTGATGTCAGAGGGAGCATTTCTGCTGGTAAAGATTGTCATATAGATGTTAATGTAATTCTCGATGGAGATATAGTTCTTGGCAATAATGTTTCTATTGGACCTAATACAATACTTAAGGATGTTGAAGTAGGTGATAATTCAATCATAGAGGCCTTTTCTCATCTTGTTTCGGCAAAAGTTGGTAAAAATTGCTCTATTGGGCCTTATGCAAGATTAAGAGAAGGAAGCCACATAGATGATGGCGCAAAAATAGGTAATTTTGTTGAAACAAAAAAAACAACACTTGGCAAAGGAACAAAAGCAAACCATTTTGCATATCTTGGAGACGCTGAAATCGGAGAAGACTCTAATATTGGTGCGGGAACAATAACCTGCAACTATGACGGTAAAAATAAACATAAAACCAAAGTTGGAGATAATAGTTTTGTTGGAACTAATTCTTCACTAGTTGCCCCAGTTACCATTGGATCTAATTCATATGTTGCTGCAGGGTCTGTAATCACCAAAGATGTTCCAGATAATGCTCTTGGTGTTGGAAGAGCAAAACAAGACAACAAAGAAAACTGGTCTAAAAAGAAGAACTAATATGTGTGGAATTATAGCCGCTGCTTCTGAACGCAACGTTGGAAAATTGCTAGTAAAAGGCTTACATAAAATGGAATATAGGGGTTATGATTCTGCTGGAATCGCACTTCATCAAAACAACAAGATTGTCCATTTAAGAACCCTTGGAAAAGTAAAACTTCTTGAAGAGAAGATGATTTCTGAAAAACCCAAAAGCAAGCTTGGCATTGCCCACACGCGTTGGGCAACTCATGGAGAGCCATCAGAAGAGAATGCTCATCCTCATAAATCAAATGAGAGAGTTTATATAGTCCATAACGGGATTATTGAAAATTATATTGATCTTAAAGCGTTTTTAAAGAAAGAAGGATATGCTTTTACCTCACAAACAGATTCTGAGCTCATTGCCCATATGCTTGAATTTTTCTTGGGCCAGGGAAATACCATGTTAGATTCAATGTATTTAACAAAGGAAAAGCTTGAAGGTGCTTATGCTATAGCCGCAATAGATAAAGAAGACGGCTCCAATATAATAATTGCCAGAAGCAAGTCGCCTCTTTTAATAGGGATAGGCACAGATGAATTTTTGGCAGCCTCAGATCCATTAGCTATATCTGGGCTTACAAATGAATTTATTTTTTTAGAAGATGGTGATGTTGCAGAGATCTCGTCTCAAGATTATAAAATTTATGATGCATCTAAAAACAAAGCAAAGAGAGAGATTTCTAAAATAGATATATCAAATGAAGCCACCTCAAAAGGTGACTATAAGCACTTTATGGAAAAAGAGATATATGAACAACCCGAGGCAATATTAAATACAATTGATGGCAGGGTTGGTGGAGATGATGTCTTAGATAATATCTTTGGTCTAGGATCATCTGAATTATTTGAGAAAGTAAAAAGAGTTCAAATAGTAGCGTGTGGCACAAGTCTTCATGCAGGAAGGGTTGCTGCAAACTGGTTCTCTGCAATTTCTGAACTTCCAGCTCAAATCGATTACGCATCAGAATATAGGTATAGAAATCCTCATGTAGATGAAGACTCTCTTTTGGTAACCATTTCCCAGTCTGGTGAAACAGCAGATACTCTGGCGGCTCTAAGGTATGCAAAAGGAAAGCAATATTTGTCTACACTAACCGTTTGTAATGTTCCAACAAGCTCATTAGCTAGAGAATCAGACTATTCTATCTTTACAAATGCTGGTCCAGAAATTGGGGTTGCCTCAACGAAAGCATTCACAACTCAGTTAGCAGCACTAATGTTACTTGCGCTTTCTCTTGCTAAAAGCAGAAACAGAAATCCAAAACTAAGAACTCGAGTTATTACTGGAATGAGGTCTCTTCCTGATACCATCAATGAAACATTAAAACTCAAAGATGAAATTTTAGAAATTGCTCCTGAAATAGCAAACAAAGACAATGCATTATTTTTAGGAAGAGGTATTTTTTACCCAATTGCTAAAGAGGGTGCGCTTAAACTAAAAGAAATATCATATATTCATGCCGAGGCATATCCAGCAGGCGAGCTAAAACACGGGCCTCTAGCGCTAATTGATGAAGATATGCCAGTAATAGCGCTTGCTCCGGAAAGCGACATAGCAGAAAAACTTGTTTCAAATCTTGAAGAAGTTAAGGCAAGAGGAGGAACTATTTATGTTTTTTCTGATCCATCTATTTCTATGGAATTAAACTCAGGTAAGTTAATAAGAATGCCAAAATGCGATTTCCTACTGACACCTATTATTTATACTATTCCACTTCAAATTCTTGCGTACGAAGTTGCTCTTCTTAGAGAGACAGACATTGACCAACCTAGAAACTTAGCCAAGTCCGTTACGGTGGAGTAGATTTGGTTGTACTAGTTTATATATTTGGTAGGTAGTTAGTAGATGAACAAAATATCTAATTCTTTTTTACTCACTGACAAATTTGTTAGAACTAATGTTGAATTTGATTCAAGAGTCAAACCTCATAATAGGAAAAGAACAGAGTGGATAGGTGAAGGAAAAACATTCTTTGACATATATAAACACAACTCTACTTACAGGAAAAATATAAAGAGAGAAAGTTACTCTGGTAATGAGACCATGATTGATCAAGACGTAAAATGGGATTTAAAACACAAATGGATTAAAAAGGTTAAAACCAAAGATCAATACCTAAGAGATGAAAATCTTAAAACTTTAGATCAGTACATGGATCAAATGAATTTTAAAAAAATTGGTAAGTTTTATATAAGAAATAAAAAATTCATTGTTGAATATGACCAAAAGTACTCAACTTCAGAAAAAATGATTTACATACATGTGATAGATAATGAAATAGTAAGAGTTGGATCTAGTAAAAATAAATTTAAATACAGAATGGAACGTTGGGAGAAAGATATTACAAGAGTTTTAAATAATAAAAAACACGATACCTCAGTAAACGAAGGTGATGAGTGGACTAATCTTTTAAACAACAGAATCGGTACCCTTTATGGACGAAGGGGTACATCTATTAATACCCCTGTTGGTGAGATCAATATCTATCTATCTGAAGAATCTTATTTGATAGGAAAACATCAACCAATAATGTGTAAAGATAGGTCTAGATATAAGTGACAAGGAAAACAGGTACAACCAATTTAACTTCTTTACAGTGGAGTAAGTTCAACCCAACTTTCGTTAAAACCTCGCATTCTGCGGGGGTTTTAAAAATCACTAAAACTTAACCCCGGTAAAAACAATCTTAAAAATTTCACATTTTTTTTCGTGTTAGCGGAAGTCATAAGGTGTTGATATGACTTGTTGCGGTCTCCTGTGTGTATTATTAGGAAATTTATAAGGAGTTATGGCAAAATATTTCTTAATGAAAAATTTAATATATTTGTGTTCTTTATTTTTGATGATATCTTGCTCAACAACTTCTGATGCACCTGACTATTCCCAATATCCCATATATGAGAGGGATATACCCAATACGTTCAAGTCAGGTGTGGAACCAGGAACCGTTCTGAATTGTTATTACGATTCTGGAGGCGGAAGTAGTTATTATTTTGGTATTTACGAAGAAGAAGAAAAGATTGTAAGAATTGTCGACCTCACAAATGAGGATGTTTTAAGTAATCAAAGACGCTTTTATCCAGTGGATCAGTTTGTAACCCTTGCCTCAGATTTATTCGTAAGTATGAGAGAGAATGAAAGACCTAGTATGAGTTGCCCATATAGACTAGTTCCAGGCAGCAGCATATTAGCGACGATAATGTACGACAGGACAATATTGATTAATAAAAAATTCTTAACATTCCAACAACAACAAACTAATGTGTTTTTGGATAGAACAGATTCCAATAATCCTGTTTGCAGGCAAGGAAGAACAACCACAAGCAAAGGATATTGCAAGGTTGTAGAAGGTTTCGATAGGGACTATGAAAAGTTTATACAATGGTACACCTTTCCCTCATCACAACTTTAGTTAAATAATGAGTAATTCATGCAACCAAACCCCAACTCTTTCAAACACCGCAGAAATAGTGGAGAATAACAATCGGTTCAAACTTAGTCCGTTACGGTGGAATAAGTTTAAACAGTGATTTGTTAAGATGAAATTCTTTAAAAAAACAATCTTTTTATCTTTAATTGTTTTCTTAACTACAGGATGTGCTAGCACTGCATTAGGAATAACTGGAGGAAAAATTATAAGTCACGATTTCAAGATATATCATTTTAGTGATGACGATTATCTAGATATTTTTAACTTAAAAAATAGCGAAAGAATTACTAAGTTCTGCACTAAACACGAAGAACAAGTAGAGGTAAGAAAAATGCGTAAGTATAATGACGGTGTGGATAGAACTATCTGGATAGTTGATATAGTAGAAACCGTTGAATAAAACAATGAACAATGAGAAACCTTGCTACGACAACTCTGTTACTGTGGAATAGTTTCCAATGAGAATATTTTTCCTTATATCAATTTTCTTTAGTCAACTAAGTTTTAGTTCTGACAGCAATTATGTATTTGGATGGACTCAATTAGATAATCCAGATTTGATGACACCAAGAGGAGGAACTTCCTCAGGTCCAGATGTTGACTTAGATAAAACTCCCAATCCTTTATGGAAGGAAATACAAAATGATGAATTGACCAAATTTGAAAAAGACAGGTTAGCAATTCTTGCAATGCAAGGCGAACATAAAATTAATTTTGATTTTATGGAGACAATGGGTTTCACTGAGGACTACATACCGCCAAAACCTTATCAGTCATGGGGAACAGAATTTGTAATCGCAGTCGAAGATGAAAAGGATTTCATAAGTCTGCAACACATAATGGTCATGTTCTTTGAACAAGATGATGGGACGATTTCAGATCCTATTGTTGTTAAACACTGGAGACAAGATTGGAAATACCAAGATAATTCAATTAATGAGTTTGTTGGAGAAAATACATGGGAAAGAAAAAATCTATCCTACAGTGATAGAAAGGGAACTTGGTCACAAACGGTTTATCAAGTTGATGACTCACCAAGATACGAGGGTTTTGGGGAATGGAAACATTTTTCAAACTCATCATCATGGACAAGCAATGAAACAAAAAGACCTCTTCCAAGAAGGGAGGCGACCATAAGAGATGATTACGATATTGTTATTGGAACAAATATACACACAATTACCCCGAATGGATGGGTTCATGAGCAAAACAACAATAAAGCAACACTAGACAATAAAGTTATTGCAAAAGAAATTGGTTTAGCAAGATATCAAAGAATAGAAAACTTCGATTGGTCGGCAGGATATACCTATTGGGATGAAACTTCAGACTTTTGGAAAAAAGTAAGAGAAGTTTGGGGAGAAAAGACAGAAAAATCAAAAAAAATTAAAGTTAATTCAGATGTCGACGGTAATATTTTATTCGCACGATTGTTTGGATTAGCAGATGATTATAAGAACGGCAATTTAGATGCAATTGATAAGATAGAAACCACAATTGATGAACATATTGAAAAAAGAGAATCTGGTTATGGCTACTCCGTTACGGTGGAGTAGAAGGAAACAGTGATTTACACATAAAAATATTATGATGAAAAAAAAAACTAAAAGACATGGAATGCAAAAAAGTTCTATTTAAAAAAAGTTCCAGTGAAACCTTCAATCTGATTCCTGTTGAGCATTTTTCCCTAAATTATAATACTCAGAAAATAATAAACAGAATAAAAAGCGCCATTGAATCTGGATGCTGTGATTGATAGAAGAATGAAATTAATATTCATACTAATTTTTAAATATGTGTATAAATTTGCTATATTAAAACTTGAATATAATTTTTGGAGAATAATATGGCGAATATATATATAACAAGCAGAGAAAGAAATGCAGATATAAAGGTTTGTGCCGTTAAAAAAGAAAGAGATGCTGATATGTCATTTTGGGTAGCAGATAAAGAAAGAAATGCCAAAGATGATGCTAAGTGGTTTTATGTTGATAAAGAAAGAAAGGCAGATAAAACTATCTTCTGGGTTGATAAGGAAAGAAATGCTGATCTTAAGGTATATCAAGTTACAAAAGACAGGTATGCTAAAGGTAGATTTTAAGAGAGATAGATCTGGTTACAGCTATCTCTTTCGATAATATCAATTAGGAGAATTAATATGAAAATTGTAGGAATATTATTAATCATTTGGGGTTTTGCTGATCTTGGTCTTAGTTGGGCAGGAACAGACTTATATTATGAAATTGGCATTGAATTATCTAATGCAATTTATCCATTTACACATTGGATAGCAATGGGCATTGGTTATGGAATATATTCAATTGCAGGTTCTGATGGGACCGAGCAGGAATAGGCATTTCAATATTCATACATAAGTACTTATTCTCTGTTCCAAAATACTCCGTCACGGTGGAGCAGAAGCCTAACTTTTTTCAATCGGCAATGATCTGGTATTCAAAACCTGAATAATTTTTAGGATAATAAAATATGGTTTTAGCGGCGGGTACGCTCATAGTTCTAGTATTGATATTTGGACCATCTTTGTGGGTGAAGTTGGTTATGAAGAGGTATTCATCGGAAAAGCCTGAAATGCCTGGTACTGGAGGAGAGCTTGCCAAGCATTTGATTGACCGATTTTCTCTAAAAAATGTGAAGGTAGAAGTAACTGAGCTAGGAGATCATTATGATCCGATTGAAAAAAAAGTTAGGCTTCTGCGAGAGCATTATGAATCTAAATCGTTAACTGCAATCGCTATTGCGGCTCATGAGGTTGGACATGCGATTCAAGATCAGCAAGGTGATAAACGTTTGACTGCTAGAACAAAGATGGTCCCCGTTGTTGACAAGGTGGCTCGTTGGAGTGTTGCCATTATCTATTTATCACCTGTGATAGGCATTATTACCAGACATCCACTGCCATTTTCTTTATTGCTTTTCCTTGGACTATCGGGTTTTATCGCTCGCATGATGGTTCATGCGGTGACTTTGCCAATTGAATTTGATGCAAGTTTTTCTAAAGCACTTCCTTTGTTAAGGGAAGGGAATTATGTATCGCAGTCTAACGAAAAAGCTGTTAGTCGTATTCTGAGGGCAGCGGCTCTTACTTATGTGTCGGCTGCATTAGCTGATATTTTAAACCTTGGTCGTTGGATGGTTATACTATTAAGGCGATGAAACAGATAATTTTATGCATATTTTTCATAGATCAAGATTGTAAATTTATATGATTGAGATATTATTTTGGAGTTTGGTAATAGTTACATGGATTGCTGTTGGCATGCATGTAATTAAAGAGTTCATAAGATTTAATAGGAGAACAGATGATTGAACCAAATATAAAAAAACCCAGTCTATTTAGAAGAATCGTAATGAAGGTTGTAAGTGGCTGGAGAAGAGTAATGGACGTTAGATATAATCCATTAAAGTATATACCTGATCCAAGTTTGCAAACTTACTTTATGCTAGTTTTGTTCACTATTTGGAGTGCATTCTTCGGATTCTTGGCAGCAAACTATCTTGGATGGTTTGGATATAATACTATTGCGAGCATCATTATACATGTTGGAGTATTCTTACCGCTTGCATTCACAAACGCGATATTTGTTGATGCAGAGAGGGATGGCGCGAATTGGTTAAAGGAATGGAAAGAAGAACAATCAAGATACAAGCTAGTAGTAAACAGGCTGAAAACTAAAAACTTGGTAATATGGAACCCAAATAAAGAGTCGTAACACTTGGTTGCTGTGGAGTAGATTTGGTAATGGAAATAAATTGGGTGACTTTAGGTTGGCTAATCGACATGATTCTTAATGGCTTTGTGTGGCTTATCATCGCAGCATTTTCTCTGTTATTAATTGATGTAACTGACAAATGGACTAGAAAAGCTGTTAAATGGATGGGTAAAGCTGATGATTTGATAAGAATATTTATAGAAAACTCATTTGAATGGATTCTAAAGAAGAATCTTAAAATACTCTCTAGCATTATACTGTTAATTATCTTTGGTATTCTTGCTCAACTAGAAATAATACCGAAGTTAATAACCTAATATAGTAACCACTGTTTAAATCTCTACATCATATTTATCGGCCGTAGATTTTGCCATATCTTCATCTAGGAATGTCATATCATTAAGAACATCTATAAGATCATCTTTATCATCTTTTACATCACCATTTTCATCATACGCAGCTTCAATTGCAGCTGCATCAAACATTCCATAAGCTAGGTCATTATCATTAAATTTTGTACAAAGGTGATACCCAATTCTTCTTAAATGATATGTATTAGAAACATCTTCTTTTGCAGGATTAATATCCCATTCTAAACTTTCTTCATAATCTTCATGTTCTTTATATTTGGCCTCTACCTCAAGTAGCAATTCTTTTATATAATCTCTATTGGCTTGAAAGTTCTCTGGTTTCATATCTATCTCCCTATAAAATTTTATTATAGCAACTCACCAGACAAAGACTATTAAAAAACGAGGATTAAGGGTCGGGTTAACTCCACTCTCCAGCAAAGCAAGAAGAGCAGGTTGGCAGGGTTGTTATTTAAATTTTCCTTGGGATAATGTTTTCCATGTATATAAAGAATAATCTATGAAAGAGAAAATTCAAACTTTTCTCAAAAATGAACCACTCGTTGTTAATGTAATAAATATATTTTTTACCTCTTTAATATTTTTACTTCCATTACTTTTCTCAATAGACGTAAGGTGGTTTTTTATTTTATATTTGTTGTGTATCGCTTCTTACTATTATTTTTTTAATAAGCCAATTTTTAAAAATAACTGGGTTCTTATGCTTTTTTCGCTTGTATGTATTCTTTTACTTTTTAAATTGTAGCTATGAAAAATTTATTAATAACTATCAGCCGTATTTTTTTGGGCCTGTATTTCTTATTGGCTGGTGTTGCGAAGTTTTTATCTTGGGACATGCATATATCACTTATGGAGGTTCATAATATAGAAATGTCCACAGTTTTATTAGGTATTGCCGGTGGGGCTCAGGTTCTCGCAGGTATGTGCCTTATATTCAATAAATATGTTGTTGTGTGTGCGCTAGGATTGGCAATCATGGTCTTAATAATAAACCTCAACTTACACGACTTTTGGAATATATATGAAGGCGTTGATGTAAAGCATGAAACTCAGAATTTTATTAAAAACCTAGGTTTAATCATAGCTTTTTTGCTATTGGCTGCATCTAATATGAAGGACTCAAGAGACTAGTGCATAATAAAATAGCTTTGGTATATACTTAGCATATGTGTGATTGTTGTGATTGCTGCGAGTGCGCTTGCTGCTCAAAGTAAAAAATTAAGTAATTCTTTAAGATAAACCCATAAAGAATTTTATTATCTTGTTGATTATATGACTTATCAAGCTCATTTATTTATTGCTTTAACTATTGGCTTTCTTGGAGCTTTGATTTGCATTTCTCTTTACAACATGAACAAGCGAAGAGAGGCTCAAATTTTTACTTTTTTAACGATAGCCATGATGGCTTTTTGGATGTATGTAGCAACAAGCTACCTTCTATAGCTTATAGAAGATGAATGTTTACTTAATATTATTTGCTGCAATTACTTTTGAAGTACTAGGAACAATGTTGCTCCCAGTTTCTCAAAATTTTTCAAGAATAGTGCCAACATTGATCTTGATAGCTTCATACGGAATATCTTTTTATATGCTGGCAATTGTTTCTCAAAAGCTTCCTTTGTCAGTCGTATATGCCTCCTGGTCAGGCATAGGTATTTTTTCTATAGCAATTTTGAGCTATGTTTTTTATAAGCAGCCACTTAATTGGCAAACAGTTTTAGGATTATTTTTTATTGTGGTTGGCGTAACTATTGTGAACATATACAAAACACAGAGCTGATGAAAAAATTTAAAAATTTAATTGTTTTAGGCCCATTAATATATGCAATTCATCACTATGAAGAGCACGTGATATTTAACTTTAGAGAATGGCGCCTCAATTATTTCTTGGACAATAATGCCATTGCAACAGAAGAGGTATTAATAAGACTCATATCATTGTTATTAATAGTTATTTTTATTCATTTAATTAAAAAAAATAGAGGCAGCGCCCATGTGGTCTTATTTTTTTTAATGACAACACAGGTTGTTAATGCTTTTTTTCATATATTTTTTAGTTTTTATTTTGCTGATTTCAGCCCAGGAGCTATAACCGGAATAATTTTGTATCTTCCAATAAACTACTTAATTTTTAAAGCAGCGTTTAATGAAGGATTTATAAAAAGTTACCTCGAACTATTTTTAATATTTATTGCTGGAGCAACAACGTTTGCCTTATTTGAGTTGCTGGGCCCCAAGGTGATAGGATTCACCATCTTATTATTGCCGCTTTATTATGTTTTAATAAATAAAGTAGAAAATAAATAAATTTTTATTTATATTTTATGATTATTAAGTTATTTAAATAACCATAGGAGAGCGAGCGATGAAAAAAAATCTTATTTTTAAAATATTAATTATTGGCATTCCCACTTATGCCATGGCAATTATTACTAAAGCAATGGTTTTTACAATGCCGATGTTAGCAATCACAACAATCATAGCTACTAATATGTTTGATGATGGAAGGGAAAATGAAAATCGAGTTGATGAAGGGGATGGTATTGATGGTGGAGATATCGGTGATATCGGAGATTTTGATGGTGAATAAATTTACTAGGAAAAGACTATGAACAAAAATGAATTAAAAGAGTACAACGACTATTACAGGAGTATCTATGGCGATGAAAGATTCTGGCAACTTGAACTAGACAAGTCTGGCAATGGTTATGCAGTACTTCGTTTTCTACCAGCAGCCAATGGTGAAGAATTACCGTGGATCCAATATTGGGATCATGGTTTTCAAGGACCTGGTGGTTGGTTCATGGAGAAATCTTTAACAACTTTGGGCAACAAATGTCCAGTTAGTGAGTACAACAATAGTCTTTGGATTAGTGGTGACGAAGCTCAAAAGGATCAAGCCAGAAAACAAAAACGAAGAGTACACTATGTAGCGAATGTTCTTGTTGTCTCAGATCCGACTCATCCTGAGAACGAAGGTAAAGTAATGCTTTATCGTTTCGGTAAAAAAATCTTTGAGAAAGTCAAACGTGTTATGCAACCTCAGTTCGAAGATGAGAATCCAATCAATCCTTTTGATATGTGGGAAGGTGCTGACTTTAAACTTAAAGTTAGAAAAGTAGACGGTTATTGGAACTATGATAAATCAGAGTTCGCATCAGTAGCTCCTATTTCAGAAGATGATTCTGTACTAGAAACGCTCTACAATAAACAGCACTCTTTAGCAGAGTTGATCGCACCTGATCAATTCATGTCTTATGATGAAATGAAGGTTAAGTTGGATAGGGCTTTAGGTCTTAGTGGTGATGTCTCTACAGTTAAGTTGGATAGGGTTTTAGGTCTTAGTGGTGATGTCTCTACTGCTACAGCTGAGAGTATCGCTGATATCGGAGATTTTGATGGTGAATAAATTTACTAGGAAAAGACTATGAACAAAAATGAAATAAAAGAGTTTAATGAAAAGCTGTTAAATGAAATTGGTGAAGAAAGCTTTCTTCAAGACATTTTTGGATTAACGATGGGAAGCGGCGATAATTTTTGGATGATAGATAGCGACGAGATGGAACAAATATTTGAAAACATGAGAAATATACTTAAATAATGTTTGGCTCTAAAAGTGATGAAAAAAAGTTATTTAAAAGCATATTAGAAAATGATTTAAATACCTTAAGAGAACTAGCTCCGAAGATTAAGAATAAAAAGATCTTAAATAAAGATAACCAAACACCCTTTATGATTGCAATGAAGAATTACAATCTAGATATTTGTGAATTATTGTCAAAAGAATCTTTTCCCATAGAGGCAATTAAAGGCTCCGCTTCTGCAATATGCTCAGCGCTTTTGGATTCTGATTTAAGACAGCTTGATATAGCGGTTAAGTGTGGAGCTGATGTTAATAAGCCTCTCCAAATACAGGTTGAAACCTACCCGTTGGCACTTGCGATAAACCATGGAAAAGTTTCTTTTGCAAAAAGATTAATAGACCTAGGAGCAAATACAGATATTTTTTGTCCGGTTGAAGATGCGGGCATTGCTGACGAATTCCCGCTTTCGCATATCGCAGCTCAAACATGCAATTTTGATTTGTTTGATACTCTTTTAGATAAGTCGAAAGATTTTTATACAAAGAAAGGAATCTCAATATATTGGTCGCTTTTATCTTCAAAAGAGAAAAGAGAAACCGATAGATTTAAAAACAAAGCACTTAAAGCACTATTTGAAAAGAAAGTTCCTTTTGAAAACAAGATGCAAAATGAAGTTATTGATAAAAATGCAATGAGTTTACTGTTCACACAGAAAATGGAGTCAAATGAGAAAATTAAAAGAGAAAAGCTTATATTAGAAGTTTTAGAAAACAATCTTGTTAAATTTGATTTTATAGATATTCATAAAAATAATTTACTAAAATTATCTGCCCGGATGGGCTCGAAGAAACTTGTAGAATACTTTATCGGCAAAGGACTGTCTCCATACGTACAAGATGATCAGGGCTATAATGCATTTCATAATGCTGCTGCTTTAAGAGACTGCGATTTGTCATATTCAATAATGTTAATCTTACTTGGGCCTAAAAATTATGATCTTTTTTCACATAATAAAGATAAGCAAGAAGCTAATAGGGGTCTTGATCTTGCAAATGAAGATGGGCACTCACCAACTCACCTAGCTTTTAACTATAATAATTATGAATCAGCAAGAGTGTTAATAGAAAAGGGCGCAAAAATACCTTATTCAGCATGGAAAAGAGACGAAGAAAGAGTGCCTTTATGGATACAGCTTATATGTCATCTTGAAACCCAAGAGGATATAGACAATTTAATCTATTTTATTGAAAGCGGTTTAGATATAAAAGCATATAAATCTAAAACTTATAAATTTGATCTCTCCATATCAAGCGTAATTGGGGCAAGAATGTTACTTCAGGATAAATTTAAGTCTTACAAAGATTATGCGTGGTATGGCTTTTATGAGAAAGATAAAAATAAGATATTCAATAAAATAGACCTGAAACCACTTTATAAACTAGTAAAAAATAAAGATAAAACGAATTCAATTATTAACAAGCTAGAACTAGGTATAGAATATATAGACGGTCTATTAAAAGAAAGAGAAGAAAAATGAATCAAATAAAATGGAAATATATAAATAGTTGTTCATTTGAAACACTACGTGCAGATTTTATGAGAACCATTTGGAATGAGCACGCTCCTAACCCCGCATATCCAGAAGAAGATACAATTGATGAAACAGAAGAGTCCCCAGAAAATGTAATAACATCCTCTATGACTATTGGAGGCGGAAATTATAGAAGAGGAATATCTGGTTATATATATGAAAACCTAGAACTAAACGATAGGAAGTCATTGCAAGCAATTTTTTGGGAAAGAACTTGTGACTTATTAGACTCAATTCACACTTTTACTATTGGATTTAATAATGATTTTTGGCACGGACCTCCTGAATATGATGAAGATAACGATGACATTGATGAAGAGCTTCCATGGGATGAATATTACGAACAAGCAAATTCCGATATGGTTTCGCTTGAAGATGATATTGTTGATTTAGCAAGAAAGGTATCAAAAGCCCAAAAGGAATCAGAACAAGTTTATTATGACAGGATTATTGATTTTATTAATTCGAAAGGCGATTATTTGAATATTGAGTGGGCTGATATTGAAAGTTGGAAAGAAGCAAAGAAATGCCTGCTTTTACAAATGGAAAATTATTTTTTAGCCGTTGGGCCTGATCCTTTTCTTTTCTCTTACATAGACGAGTATCTTCCAAAACAACAACAAGAACACTTCGACTGGAGAATAAACCCTATTCTTAGAGATGTATTTTTAGGTTTTCTTACAAGAAATCTTTTTTTAGTAGATATAAACAAGAAACTGTTAGAAGATACACAGCTCACAGATTTAATGTTTGAAGATGAAGATGTTTCATTCCAGGCACGCTTTAAAATCAATGATTTCAATGGAAAAGATGTTATATCCATCGAAGATTATGACTCCTTATTGGAGTGGAAATATGAAGTAGGATATTTTAAGGAACACGGCGGAGAAGATCTTTCATATAAAGAATATACTGAATTTGTTAAAAAGAACCTTGGATCTAATTTTGTTGAAGATATCTAAATTATTTAACCATCATCCAAAGTCAAATGGCGAGACTTACTTTGAACATATGCGTTGCGCCTCTTATTATGGTTTGAGAATGGTTGTGTCAGGCTTAGCTGCAATTGTCCATTCAATTTTTCCTTTTCTTTTTGAAACGGCTGCTAGTGATTGTGCAAAGATGGTAAATGAGGAAGTAGAGAGACGTAAACATGAGCCATCACCTAAGTAAGTGAAAAGCTTTGCTAACAAAGTTGCTTTAATTACTGGAGCTGGCTCAGGAATAGGCAGAGCACTTGCAGAAGAGCTGGCTGATCAAGGCTGCAGTCTGGCCTTAGTAGATTGGAACAATGAATCGCTTGAAGAAACTAAAGAAATAGTTAGAAAAAAGAATATTTCTGTTTCGACCTATCATTTTGACATTAGTGATAGAGAAAAAATAAATGAGCTTCCAGAAAAAGTTTTAAATTTTCATAATCAAATAGATCTTGTAATAAATAATGCTGGGGTTTCGGTTATAGGGTCTGTTGATGAGGTAAGCCAAAATGATTGGGACTGGGGGTTGGATATTTTATTAAAATCTGTCATTCAAATGACAACAGTTTTTCTTCCTCATCTAGAGAAGCGTTCTGAGGCTGCAATTGTTAACACATCATCAATTTTTGGATTATTTAGCGTACCTAAACAGTCTATTTACAACGTTGGTAAATTCGGAGTGAAGGCATTTACAGAATCCTTGTCATTAGAGTTAGAAGCATCAGGGTCATCTGTTGAAGCATATTGTGTTTTTCCAGGGCATGTAGGAACAAACATTTACAGCTCATCAAGATTTAAAAGTTTTCAGCAAGATGAGGCGGGCGCTGCAATGTTTGGTGCAAACGCTTCAACCGTTGAAGAGGCCGGCGTTCAATTTAAGCAAAATGCACCATCGAGCCCTCAATACGCAGCAAAAACCATCTTAAAAAACATTAAAAAGAAAAATAAAAGAATATTAATTGGTTTCGATGCTCACTTTTACGATTTAATGAGCAGACTTTTCCCCAAAAGCTTTGTGAAGATAATATGGATTCTTCCATTTCTCAGGAGTCTCTTTAGATCAAAATAGATTTTAAAAGCATGCTTGTTAATTCCTACAAAGTTTTATAAGGTAATTGCCTAGAAGATTTATATATACGTTTTGAACAAAATTAAGATTTTATTATGGTATTCGTCAAATAAGCTCGGAGAAGCTGCTTCAACAATTATTAATTTTGAAAAGAAAGCGGTTTCATGTATACAAAAACAAATTAATCTTAATGGGGGTATTGGTGGAATCCCAGTAGAGATAGACTTTTATGATATACCGCATAATAGGGCAGGACATGACAAGGATGCATGGCTTTATTATAAAAATATATTTGATTCGAGTAACTATACTTTTGCAAGAAGCCCAGGAGCCTTTGCCGGACTAAGTAAATATAAACTCGGTTATCTAGAGTCTATAGCATCTGACAAGACAATTATATTTAGTGATCTTACAATTCCTAAAAGCATAGATGTATTAAAATCAAATATTATTGATATGCGATCTAATGCATTTACAGATGCAGAAAAATCACTAGCAGAAAGATCAAAGATCAATCTTGAATTATTAAAAAAAAATAGAACTTTTTATATAGCTAACTTTGGTGCATCAAGTTCTGTTCTGGCACAAAAAGAAGATTTAGAAAAAGATGAAATATTTATATTTGATATATCCCCAAAAATTCATGAAGACAGTCAAAAACTTCAAAAAGATTTAAATAAATTTTTTGAATCTCATAATGCTGATAAAAACGATTTAATAAACATGGGTCTCGTCCCCAACACTATCAAGCAAAGTATTATTAATTGTATTCAAAATTTTAATAAAGATATAACAATAATGACTGGATCAGCAGGCTCAGCATACTTAGACTATCAGGAAATTAATTACCCAATTTTATTTAGAGAAGATGCAAATTTTGATGTATATCTTTCAATGGAGGATTTCATTGAAAAAATTGGAGAAGATCTGTCCTTAAAAGAAAAACAAATATGCAACCAGCGCTTTACACAATTTGAAATTCCATTATTAATTAAGAAAATATGTGATAGAGATAAAATTACATTTTCCTCCCAAGAAGAACTAGTTAAAAAAGTCTTAATGTCTATCAATGAGACTGATGGAAGTAAAGATATCTATATGGGAGTTTCAAAAGACCTATCATTTAAAGACAATAGAAATAATAAAAAGACCGCAGCATTAGTAGAGCTAGCGCTTCCTTCAAGAGATAAATCAGATGTGGTTAAAACTTTATATAAAAATCAGCTTTGTATAATTGATGAGCAAGAAAAGATTAACTCAGTTATAGCATTTAATATTGATGTTGAAAGAATTACCAATGTTTCGATTGAGGAAGGAATTTTTGGAGCAGAATTTTATTTAGACATTACATCAGAAAACGAAAATCCCATAAATTCAATTAAATTTAATAATCTTAGTTCTTTAAATCCTAAACATGAGGTTCGAAGATTGGACCACATACAGATTGATAATTTATATTCATCTAGGTATGTAGTAACTTCTAATTTTGATTTTAATCCGATTGCTGATAATTATCCGTTTGATGAACAATTTATTTATATTGGGATTTCGGGTACAGAAAAAGATTCTCAAATTCAGCCAGTTCCAGAAGAATACATTGATGATGAATTTAAGATAGATGGATGGTCTATGGTGTATGCAAAATGTGGAATAAATAGAAAAAAGAATTGGGTAGCGCTTAATAACAATTTAGAAAAAATTCCAAAAATTGGAGAAGAAATTAGACTTGGATGGGAGCTTAAGAGAAAAAATTCGATGACTTTATTAAAAATAGGCATCCCATTATTTTTCTTATATATACTTCTTTATTACACTCTTTTTGTACCATTAGAGAATATCGAGACTGCTTTTAATAATATTAATCTTGCATTCTTGTCTAGCATTGCCTTGTATTTTTCAACCGAAAGACCTCAACCCTTAAAAATGACTACAATAGATGTTGTATTTGCTTTTTTCTATATAATGGCAGGCATTTCATTGATATCGATTGTATTTGTAGAGTTTTACCCTGACTACTATAGTGCAGTTATAAATCCATTGCGCTTTTTATTGCCCGCCTCAATTATCGGATTGGGTCTTTTCATCAAGAAAAGGCTTGCCTCAAGAAAATACAAACCATCTATAACTAAATAAGCTTTAGTGATTAATTCAATAGATCATTTAATTGTTGCTGTAAAAGACCTAGATGCAGCAGAAAAAAATTATAAAAAAATATTTGGTATCGAGCCTGTATGGAAAGGTGAGCACAAAGAGCTTGGAACTGCTAACGTAATCTTTAATTTTAAAAATACATACTTTGAACTTTTATCAGCTAAAGGGGAGGGACTGGGAGCAGAATTAGTGGACAGTAATATTAAAAAGAACGGAGATTGCCTTATCGGATTAGTTTTTGGTGCTGAAGATATAACTTCTGTAGAAAGTATTTTAAAGAACAAAGGTTATGCAGTTACAGAATCATCTGAAGGCGTAGGAAAAAATTCTCAGAACAACGAAATAAGAAAATGGAAAAACATTTTTTTACCTTTAGAACTTAGTAGAGGGATTTTTTCTTTTATTATTCAACATACGCATGGAAGTCTACCCAAAATAAATAACTATGAGGAGTCATCAATAAATAAGTTAGATCATGTTGTAATAAATACAAACGATCCCGATGGCTTTATAAATATTTATGAAAAAGTTTTTAACATTAGGCTTGCTCTAGACAGAGTCATTGAGCATTGGAAAACTAGAATGCTATTTTTTAGATTAAATAAAACAACTATAGAAGTAGTAGAGAAGGAACATAATGATGAAGATCCAGACAAGCTCTGGGGGCTTGCTTGGTGCGTGGACTCTATTAAGAGTGCTCATGAAAGATTAACAAATGAAGGCGTAGAAATAACCGATATTAAACAAGGAATAAAGGAAAAGACCTTGGTTGCAACCATTAAATCACATACAAATAATGTGCCCACACTGCTCATAGAACATTTAAATAAATGAAGCTTTTAATAGGAATTATTTTGGCTTTCACAGCAATTTTTTCAGGATCTCCCTTGGGGGCATTATTATTAGGCATTACTTTTGCCCTGTTTCTAGAGTCACCAAATGAATTTATTGAGAAATCAATTGGAACAAGACTGCTTCAAGCTGGGATAGTTATTCTAGGACTAACAATTTCTGCATCAAACACTCTAAGTATAACAACGGCATACTTTCCATACATATCTATTTTTGTTGTTATTGTTTTTAGCTTAGGCATTTTAATTTCAAAGATCTCAAGAGTAGATTCAAAATTATCAATACTTATTGTATCAGGCACAGCAATATGCGGAGCGACTGCAATAGCAGCAATTTCACCGTTAATTAAAGCAAAACCAAACCAACTACTAACGTCCTTAGCAGTTATTTTTCTACTTAATGCAATCGCAATCGCTATATTTCCTATTATTGGAAATAATATTGGGATGTCTGATGAGCAATTTGGATCTTGGATGGCAATGGCAGTTCATGATACAAGCTCTGTAATAGGTGCTGCAGTCTCTTTTGGGGGCGGGGCTGTAGAAATTGCGGCGCCTCTTAAACTAGCAAGAACACTTTGGTTAATACCCTTAATAATAGTTTTAGGAGTCTTTTATAAAGATAAAAAAAATACTAGAAACACATTTCCTTTATTTATATTTACATTTATTTTAGCGATATTTGTTGGCAATCAACTAAATCTTTCGGATATGACTTCGTCATTTTTAAAAGATGCAAGCAGTGCACTTCTTATTGGAGCTCTTTTTTGTATTGGAACACAGATTAATTCAAAATCAATTAAAAATATTGAACTCAAAACTATATTTTTTGCCTTATTGCTTTGGTTATTTGCTATAGCGGCCTCATACTATTTAGTTAAGGTGCTTTAAAGGAGGAAAAATGTTTAGTCATGTAATGGTAGGAACAAATGACATAGAAGAATCTAGAAAATTTTATGATAAATTATTCCAAGCACTTGGTGGCAATCCAGGACGAATGTATCCAAGTCGAACCGGAGAAAAAAGATATTTTTATAATTTTAAAGATACTAGTTTTGCAATAACAGAACCAATAGATGGCAATTCTGCAACAGTAGCAAATGGGGCTACAATTGGATTTAATATAGAGAGTGTTGAGCAGGGAGATGCATGGCATAAAGCTGGAATTGAAAATGGAGGAACTTCTATTGAAGAAGCTCCAGGCATTCGTGAATATGGTAAGTTTAGTATGTATTTGGCCTACTTAAGAGATCCGACTGGCCATAAACTATGTGCAGGACTTTTGATAAGATAATTTTATGAAAATAATTTTTTTAGTTTTTATTACGCTAACATCATCATGCCTTAACTCCAGTGAGGTTAACCGATGGGACTGTAATAAATTTGATGGTGCGAAGATAATAAGTGGTGATGGGGAATTTTTAGGGGAACTTGGCCCAAGATGGAGGACAGATTCAATTTTTAATGATTCTTCGTCTTATGCTAGCACCTGGTCACAAAATAGTATTTTTAATACAAATTCAAATTATGGTAATTCATACTCAGATTTATCTGTTTTTAATGAAAGGGCTTCTAACCCCCCAATGATAATTGCTGACTCTGGAATAATAGGATACTTATCAATCGGAGATTCATGGAACAACGAAAGATTTAATCCAAATGATATTAAGTATACTTGCGATTGGGATTAATAACTTAGAGCTATATTAATTAAGCAGATAGGAAAGAGAAGGCGAAAAACGTTTGCCAAAATCAACAGGATCATGGTCATGCCCTTTCAAGACCTTGCTTTCAAATGTCATACCATTTTCTAAGAAAATTTGATTAATATCATTTTGAGGTTCTCTATATAAGTAATCCAAACCAATAGTTCCGTGATCAAAATAAATCTTATGATTTTTTATTTTTGAAATATTGGCAGATACATATTTTTTAATTGCTTGAGTAGTGTCTTTGTCTCCATCAATTTTTTTTCTAAAGGGCAGCAATAAATACTCACTCGGTTTAATGCCTACCCAATGTGTGGATAAGCAACCAGCAAAACCAAAAATTTCTGGATACTCAATAACTGTATTAAGTGCTGATAGGCCGCCCATGCTTGAACCAATAACCCCTAAGTTATTTTTGTTTAAGCTAACTTGAAACTTTTTTTCAAGAAATGGAACAACAACCTCTACTAGAAATTTTGGGTAATTATTCTTAGATAAAGATGAATATATTTTCTTTTTTCTACTTTCTTTAAAATAAGGTATAACCTCTTTAGGAAACAATTCAATATATCTTCTTGTATCATCAAAAAACTTGCCTTTGTATCTTTTTGCACTGTGTATAGCAACTATTACAACATTGAGATTAATACCAGCTTTATTAAGCTCATCAAAGCTTTTATCAATTCTCCAGGTTCTTCCTCTCCACGAATCTCCTTCTAAGAAAAGCTCTTCCCCATCATTCATTATGATAAAAGTCGTTTTTTCATCTATTTCATTATTCGAAGGATAGTATATTCTGACCTTTCGATCGTATTTATCTTTTTTAATTAATAACTCATCGAGCCTTCCAGTTGATAGCTCGGCGTTGAGATTATTTGTAAATAAAAAAGATAAAAACATTATCAATATTGATTTATTCATTAGCCTTCAAAGTTTACTGTAGAATAAAAGTATGAACAATAATCAAAGTGGTAAATGCCAGTGCGGCTCAGTTTCTTATTCTTTTAATAAAGAAAAATTAATTTCATCCCATCATTGTCACTGTAAAGACTGCCAAAGAGCTACAGGATCTGGCAAAGCAACAATTTTATTCATATCAAAGAAATATGTAGAGCTAAACGGAGAGATAAAGTACTTTGAAACCAAGGGCTCTTCTGGATCACATGTAAGAAGAGGCTTTTGCCCTAACTGTGGATCTGGTATTTTGAGCTATACAAAGGAATTGCCTCACATACTATTTATAAAGGCTGGAACATTAGATGATTCAAGCTGGGTAAAAATAGATTCTAATTTTTTTACAAAATCAGCTAATGACTGGAATAAGCCAGATGAGTCAATAAAGTGTTTTGAAGGCAACCCAGGAATTATGTACAATTTAAAAACATTAATTAAATCTTTTTAGATAATATGGAGGTTTCAGAACAAACAATCCAGCAAATGCTCGATGAGTATTTGGAGTATTTGATGATCAAAAAAGAACTTATGCCTTTATCAGATATGCTACCATTTTTTTCGTGGAGATTTTGCAAAATCCATAATATTCATATTCAAGGCACGCCAACGATCGACAGATATGGTTATAACATTAATTTAACAGGAGGACGTAATCTTGTTAATTTACGTTTAGAAGAAAGAGCAATTAAATATTTAAAGAGCCTTGGCTGGGAAGTCAAGCCTCCAATTGGTTTTTTTCAATACTATGCAAAGAAGACTGAATTTGAGAATGGAGATCTTGCGAAGTTAATATGGAATTCTTTACAGGCATATAATAAAAATTTAGATGATAACGGGGGTTATGAAATAGGTGCGTACGATTAACTATTTAATTAAAAAGACACCAAGGTCAATCAATAAATATAAAGTTGCTAAAAAACCAATTGCCCAGAAGATGCTTCTTGGACTTGGGTTTTTATTTGTTGCAATCTTATAGAACAAAATCATATGCGCAATTCTTGCAATGGCATATATCCAGATAATTATTGAAAGTTTAAAAGCGCTATAACCTGCAAACATCGCAATACATACCATTCCCAACATTGGGATAATATTTTCAATAGAATTTTGAAAAGTTCTATGAGTTCTAAAAACTATTGATGAATGATCCAGATTAGATTTTATTATTCCAGGCATATAGCCTCCTTCTTGTCTGCGGTGAACTCTTACAGCCACCATGGCTTGAATTACAATAGTTGATAGAATCAACCATAAACCTATCAACGAAGATTGATATATATCTAACACATCTACCCCTAGTTTGCTTAGTAATATGAATTATAGACATAATATGCCAATGAAAGTGTTAAAAGAAGAAATCTTATTTAATTGTGATGCAAAAACTTTATGGAATATCATTACAGATATCTCAAGATGTGATTGGGTGCCCTCTGTAAATGAAATTGCTATTGAGGACGATTGTAGGGTTTTTGAAATGAGTGGTATGGGCAAGGTCAGAGAAAAAATAATTATGAACGATAGTCAAACCATGACTCTAAAATATTCTGCAATCGAAACGAGGACACCTCTTAATCATCATCTTGCAACCATGAATATCCTTAAAGTCGATGAAGATAATTGTAATTTAATATGGACAACAGAAATCGATCCTGAAATATTTGCAGACGCTATCCATCAAGGCATGTTAATTTCAATAGAAGGCATTAAAAAAGTTTTAGCAGAATAATGAAATATATATTTAAGGTTTTAACTTCAGAAGAGTGGGAGAAAGCTACTTTAGGAGGCTATGTATATTCGAGTCTTGATGAAATAGATGGATTTATTCACTTATCTTCATCTAGGCAATTAGCTTTAACCCTTTACTCTTATTTCAAGAAATATGACAAACTAGTTTTAGCTCAAATAAGATTAGAGTCGGTTAAGGATAAAATAGTCTTTGAAGAATCAGATTCTGAAGATCGTGGTGGAAAATTTCCTCATCTTTATGGTAAGTTGTCTATAAAAGATATATGTAAAACATGGGATCTTGAGCGAAATGCATTTGAGCTTCCTTTAGAGATCTTGATAGAATCAGAAAAAATTTAACTTTATATGACAGAACTGACTATTAATGAAGTATACGCAATTGGAGCTCCAATTGTTTTAGCTATGATCTTGTTTGAAGTTATGTTTTCAAGCGCTAACAATAAAAAACTTTACAAGAAAGACGATACTTTGTGCACAATTGGATTACTTTCTGGAAACATTCTAATGGTTTTTGGCTTAAAGGGCATAACTCTGGCTCTACATTTTTATTTGTATCAGTTCAAATTATTTAATTTACAGGAATTTTTACCTATTTGGATGATATGGGTGCTTACATTTGTGATGATCGACCTTGTTTTTTATATTTATCATAGAATTTCTCATAGAGTAAATTTTTTGTGGGCTATTCATATGAGCCATCATTCAAGCGAGGAAATGAATTTTGCTGTTTCTTTTAGACAGGCTTGGTTTGGTCCAATTTCGAAGATTCCTTTTTTTATGGTTATGCCTTTAATTGGTTTTGATCCTACAATAATTGCTGTCGCAGGAGTAATTAGTACCTTGTGGGGTATTGTTGGACACACTCAAACCGTTGGTAAGTTAGGCCCTCTAGAATGGATCTTTAATACCCCTTCGCACCATAGAGTTCATCACGGATCAAACAGTCAATATATAGATAAGAATTATGGAAACTTATTAATTATTTGGGATAGGCTATTTGGAACTTTTGAACCCGAGGTGGAGAAAGTAAAATTTGGTTTAGTAAAAAATGTTGATACCTTCAACCCAAGTAAAATTACTTTTATGGGCTGGCAAGATATCTATAAAAGCATAAAGAAATCTCAGAATATTAATGAGGCGCTTTATTTCTTTTTTGGTCCACCTAAAACAAAAAATTAATTATGAATAAATCGATTCTACTAGCATTATTATTATCTATTTCAATTTCTGCTGATATCCTAATGGTAGACAAAGGCATATATAAGGTTTGGTACGACTCAGCACTTGAGCAGCCAATAAAAGTCTCTTATTTTGTTACAAATAGACCAAAAAATGTTGATAGGGGAGGCATGAATTTTTATAAAGATAGCAACATACATACCTCAGATAATAAGGACTACTATAAGAATGTTTGGGATAAGGGGCATATGGCACCAGCGGCACATTTTTCTGATTCAAAAGAAAATCTAAAGAATACTTTTAGTTACTTAAATTCTACTCTTCAACATGAAGAACTTAATAGAGGCGCGTGGAGGTTTCTTGAAGCAGCAGTAAGAAAATGGTCAGAAAAAGAAACTTTATTTGTAGAAAATATAATTTTATTCAATGAGCAAAGCCTCCTACTAGATTCTGGTGCAACTGTTCCACAAGCATTCCAAAAAAATATTTATTTTACTGAAAGCGATGTAAAAAAATGCTTTTTCTTTCTTAATAATGCACAAGATTCAAGGTGGCAAGAACGTGAAGTTGAATGCTCAAAAGAAGACAAAGTTCTAACCTCTAATTTGAAATGTGAGAAAGTTGATTTATTTTTTATTAAACCAAGCAACGGATTTATATCAAAAAATTCTAAATTTAGAGTTGAGTTTGGGTCTAAGAATGTCTTAATAAGTCCTGCAGGTGTAATGGTTGATAAAGAGGAAGGCTGTACCGCAACAGGCCATCATCATTTAATTATTAATAACTCATATGATGTAATAAAAAATATAGATATGCCAATCCCTTTCGCACAAAATGTCTTACATTTTGGCGGGGGGCAAACGCAAGCCGACTTAACTCTTCCGCCGGGCAAATATACTCTTCAGCTTGTTCTTGGGGATTATGAGCACAAGCCAGTTAAATCTCAAGAAGACAATAGCCCAGTTGTTTCAGATGTAATAAATATTGAAATTCTTCTCTAGTAAATACTTTTCTTTTTCTTACAACTTATTTCAACTACAATAAATGTAAGTTTTAGAAGGGGTACAAAATTTTTTTAAATACTGCACAGCGATTAACAAATTTAAGATCATTGATGATCTTTACATTTTTTGTGTATTCAATAAGTCTTTTTGCAAAAGAGATAGTAATTGAGCCTGGAGAAGATGCCCAAGAAAGATTACAAGAAGCCATGATCCTTATGAGCGAAGGGGACACACTTTTAATTAAGGCAGGATATTATAATTTTGAAGATGGACTTTCTCTTGATGTCAATGGAGTAATGGTAATCGGAGAAGGTATGGATAAAACTATACTAGATTTTAAAAACCAACAGTCTGGAGCCCAAGGTCTTTTAGTCACCTCAGATGAAGTAACACTTAAAGATTTTGCTATTTTAGATGCCAAAGGAGATGCCTTAAAAGTTATTGGTGCCAAAGGTATCAATATGATTAATTTAAAAACCGAATGGACTGGTGGTCCAAAAAGTACTAATGGCGCATATGGTTTTTATCCAGTTGAATCCGAAGATGTATTAATAGATGGGTGTGTTGCAATTGGGGCATCAGACGCTGGTATATATGTTGGACAGTCAAAAAATATAATTGTTAGAAATAGTACTGCTCAATATAATGTAGCAGGAATAGAGATTGAAAACTCTTATTATGCAGACGTATATAATAATCTTGCATCTCATAATACTGGAGGAATTCTTATATTTGATCTTCCAGATCTTCCGCAACAAGGCGGACATCACATTAGAGTCTTTGAAAACAGATCCATAGATAACGATACAGATAATTTTGCACCAGAAGGTAATATAGTTGGTGAAGTTCCAAGAGGAACTGGAATAATTATAATGGCCAATTCAGATGTTGAAGTTTTTAATAATTTGATGAGCGGAAACGGAACAGTCAATTTGTCTATTGTTTCATACTCAGATGAAACAGATGACCCAAATTATTATCCACATCCAAAACGAATCCAGGTTCACAGCAATACATATGGTCCTGGAGGGTTTGACCCAGATATCAATACTGGAGATTTAGCTAAAACACTTTTTGAGATAAGCAATGGAAACATGCCTGATATTTTTTGGGATGGTGTTGCTCCATTATCACAAATGATATTTGGACAACCAGATGATGAAAAGTTAATAATAAACGAGGACAGCGAGGTAAGCTTCCTTACCATTAGCGCAGTTAAGTATATGATGGGTTTCTCAAATCCAATACGAACAAATAAAGAAGAATTTAAAGGGGTCATTAATCCGCTCGAACCGATTAACATAGACGGTATTTAGGGATTATGAAAAAAATATCAAAATTTTTAATAGTGTTTTTGCTGTGCACAAACATATATGCAGTCAATAATAGTTTAATAACAGCAGAAGCCTTCCCAGATAAATTATCTGACTTTAGTTTTTTCAAAGATTCATCGGCTCAAATCCCCCATGATGATGTAGTTCCTTATGAATTAATATCCACCTTATTTTCAGATTATTCCTATAAGCAAAGATGGGTTTACGTCCCTAAGGATACAAAAGCAAAATATGAAGAAAATTGGGTTTTTGATTTTCCAGAAGGATCTGCCTTAATCAAAACTTTTTATTATCCAGTTGATGAAAGGAATCCTAATGCAGGAAAAAAACTTCTAGAAACAAGGCTTTTACTAAGGAAAGCAGAAGGATGGGAAGCAGTATCATATGCTTGGAACAACGAGCAGAATGAAGCTTTTAAGAAGGTTGCTGGCAAGACTATAAATGTAGAGTGGACAAATTTCATGGGCGTAGAAAGAAACGTTAGATATAGGGTTCCAAATGTTAATCAGTGTAAGGAATGTCATGCAGCTGATGACAAAATTACACCAATAGGACCAAAGGCAAGAAACATTAATAAAGATCTAGTTTTCAAAGATGGACAATTCAATCAATTGGTTTACTGGATGAATAGACAAATGATTGATCATTATCCAATCGAACTAAACTCTCCTGTGGATTGGACAGATTATAATCAAGACATCAATGATAGAGTAAGGTCTTATTTAGATATTAATTGTGGTCATTGTCATTCACCAACCGGGAACGCTAATTCAACTGGACTATATCTTCACTTAAATGAGACTAGAAACATTCATTTAGGAGTATATAAAAAGCCTGTTGCTACAGGACGTGGAAGCGGAGGATTAAAATACTCAATAGTGCCTGGTAAACCAGAAGAATCAATTTTATTACATAGAATGATTTCAATGGATCCTGGAGTTATGATGCCTGAATCCGGAAGAGCTCTTACTCATGAAGAAGCTGTGGAGATGGTAAAAGATTGGATTTTGTTACTAAAGGACTAGGCCTTAATGCCAAGAAATTATATTTTTACTATACCTCTATTTTTATTTTTAGGTTGCGACGTTCAAGAATCAAATAATATATATACACCACCCAATACCGCCGAACACTTTAATAACAAATTTGAACTCAAGATATTTAATACCGAAGAGACAAATATTATTAAATTAAAATTACAAGAGTTCACGGGCAAGAAAAATATTGATTTGAACAAATCAATAACAATTGATTTTAATATTACTGATATATCTGATTATATAGATTGTGGCTACATGAATAATGAAATATACGTAGATTATATTGAGCGTATCTTTGGATCAAAATTAAAAGCAGATATAAAAATTGATATTGAAGAAATTGAAAAAGGCCTGTTGTTTAAAAATTTTGATATAAAGTATGTATTTACGTCAAAAGAAACAGGAACCAGATGGAGATTTGCTACAAACAAACCAAAAGA
>CABYNW010000010.1 GCA_902520495.1 uncultured SAR86 cluster bacterium
GAAAATAAAGATACGAGACCAATTCTTGAAGTAACACTTGATGTAAATAACAAAAAATTAAAGATTTACAATGTTCACTTTCCTGCTGGATATCATGATGTCTCAATGAGAATTGATTCGTTAAATTTTTTAAAGGATTTATTAAACAGTCACAAGTACCCATCGATAGCTTTGGGAGACTTTAATATTAATATTAAAGAGGATAGGAAGTTAGATATTTATAAATCACAAGAAACTTATTGGAGTGTTGCTCATCTAAATGGATGTAATAAGTGTAAAGGAACTTACTATTACGCCTATGAAAAAAATTGGAGTTTCTTAGATTCAATTTTTTTATCAAAAGATAGAAACATTAAATATATTCCAGATAGTATTGATATTCATATTACCAAAACTAATTCATACAGTGAAACAGGAAGACCCATAAAGTTTAGTCCTATTAACAAATCAGGAGTTTCTGATCATTTGCCGATGGTTGCAAATTTTATATTAAATTAATAAATTTGATTATCGTGGCAAGAGCATTCAAGAGCTTTGCATGTGCGATAATTTTTATAGTGAGAGAAAGCCACAAGCATCGATCCGGCTAGTGTTAATAATTGCTCTCCAAGCTCACCCAGCAAACTCTCGCCCAATAAAACTGCTATAACAAGAATTGATAAACCAATAACGCCAATGATTAAAAAAGTAAGATTATGATGATGTCTGTAACCAATTGTTAAAGCGAGACCACTTATAGGAACAGCTAGCAATATAATTATGTAATGTATTAGTTCGCTTTCTATAGAAAATGAAGAAATTCCTAATGAAAAAATTATAAAGGTGGGAGCAAAAAAACAGTGTACAACACATGCAACAGACAAACCCATTGCAACTCTATCTGATGCATACTGTGTTTTAAACAATTATTGTCTCCAGCCACCTCTATCAAATATCCTAAGATATGTAAGTTGATCGTGATCAGAATCATTGACAACTTTACAATAATCACCAGATTCAACTAATACAACATCTCCCGTAGAGAGCTCATAAGAATCTTTATGCTCAATGCCAAAAGAAGGGTTTGAGCCATGGCCTTCATCGGAATTCATATATTCAACAATTTCCATAGTCCCCCTCCCATTTGTAATAATATAAACAACATCAGAGTCAATTAGTTTGTGGCCTAGTGTTGACTTACCAGGTTGTATTACAGTTTTGCTTGCAATAATTCTTTGAAGCAAGTCATTTGACCAGACAGTATAATCATCTGTTACTTTTTGAGGCGAACCCCCAATTCTAAAATTTGTATATTTTTTAGCCATATTTAATATCCTTCGGTCATTAATTATAAGTATTTGTTGTGAATATACTAGTATATATTTAATAAGGGTGTTGTTATTAACTATAATTTACTATACTTAAAAACATCATTTAAGAAACAGAGGAGCATTATAAATGAGCAAAACATATACTAACCCTGAAACAATAGGTCTTCATGCAGGATGGAGAAAAGACGATAGTACGAACTCGGTAGCAGTTCCAATTCATCAAACATCAAGTTTTCAATTTGATGATTGTGACCATGCAGCAAATTTATTTGCTTTATCAGAATTAGGTAATATATATTCTAGGATAATGAATCCTACCTGTGCAGTTCTTGAGGATAGAATTGCAGCATTAGAAGGGGGTGTTGGTGCTCTTGCAGTAGCATCTGGTCAAGCTGCTTCAGCTTACGCAATTCAAAATATTGCAAAAAAAGGCGATAATATAGTTGCCTCATCTCATCTATACGGCGGTACTTATAATCAATTTAAAAACCCTATGTCAGATATGGGTATTGAAGTAAGATTTGTAGATCCAGCTGACCCAAATAATTTTCTTGAGGCAACAGATGAAAATACAAGAGCTTATTATGGAGAAGTTCTTCCAAATCCAAGTTTTGAAGTTTTTCCAATAAGTGAAGTTGCAGAAATTGGAAGGCCTCTTGGAATACCTTTAATCGTCGATAACACCGCAGCTCCAGTGATATGCAAACCTTTTGATCATGGAGCAGCTGTATTAATTCATTCAACAACGAAATTTATTGGTGGGCATGGAACCTCTATAGGTGGAATTATTGTTGATAGTGGAAATTTTGATTGGGAAGCCTTTCCTGATAGACAACCGGCATTAAATACACCTGATCCTTCATATGGTGGAGCTATTTGGACCGAAGCTGTAAAACCTTTAGGACCAATTGCCTATATTCTTAAAGCAAGAACAACAATTTTAAGAGATATGGGTGCTGCAATGAGCCCGTTCAATGCTTTTATGTTTATTCAAGGCCTTGAAACATTAGCTTTAAGAATGAAAGAACACTCAGCAAATGCAGAAATAATTGCAAAATATTTATCTGAACATAATTCAGTTGAAAGAGTTATATATCCTTCAGTAATGGAGGGATATGCAAAAGAAAGAGCTGAAAAGTACCTCTCAAGAGGAAATGGCGGATTAATGGGCTTTGAGGTTAAGGGTGGAAGAGAGTCTGGCGAAAAGTTTATTAATGCTTTAGAAATGGTATACCATGTTGCAAATATTGGAGATTCTAGAAGTCTAGCTATTCATCCAGGAAGTACAACACATAGCCAGCTTTCAGAAGAGGAGCTTTTATCGGCTGGAATCACTCCTGGTTTTGTAAGGTTATCTATAGGACTTGAACACCCTGATGATATCATTGCAGATTTTGAGCAAGCTCTATCGAAAATATAGTATATTTTGAACCAAGAATTAATAACTTATATAGTTCTTGGTTCACCTGAAAGACTTAAAGGACTCAAGCTACCACCATCATCTAATGATGAGGAGTATTTATTAGCTAATTTAGATATATTAGCTCATTACACTAAAAAGAAATCTTTTGAAGAAACTATAGATAATCTTGTATTTAGTTCAAAAGGTAATCTTATTGTTTTTCTTCCCCCATCAGCATTTCCAAACTCAGAATCTAAAAAAATATTAAAAAAAATTTCTATGATTGATCAATCCTCATGGGGATGGTTTCAATATGATGAAAGAAAAAATGACTTTATTCAAAATTTAAAGAAAATATCTTCATTTATGAGGAGTATCCCCAACATAGAACAAGGTATATACTTCAGTAAAAGATTATATTTTTCAGTTGGAGGTATTGGAAAATGGGGTGTATCTCCATTTAAAGAAATATCAAAAAGATTTTATTCTAGAATTGATCCACAAAATCCACTTCCAGCTCTTATAATAAGAACAAAAAATTTAAACCTATTTCTAAAATGAATATTAAATCATTGGTCGAAGCTGATAACATAGCTTATAAAATTAATGGAAATAAACTTTTCCATAATATTTCTTTCTCTGTTAAAAAGGGCGAAGCATTGCACATATCTGGTCCTAATGGATCTGGTAAATCTACTTTGATTAGAATTATTTTAGGCATAACCAAACAAATAAAGGGATCTATATATCATAGTAAAAGTATCGATATTTCTTATTTGGGACATAAAAATGCCTTAAAAAACTATCTTTCTGTTTCAGATAATTTGATGTTGCAAGGACTGAGCAACGATAATGAACTGAATAACCTTCTTGTACTACTTGGCCTGAAAAAATTTTTAGATGTAACTGTTGCAAATCTTTCATATGGCCAACAAAAAAAACTAGCTTTATTAAGGATTTTTCTTAACAAATCCAATTTAATAGTTTTAGATGAGCCTTTTGTTGGTCTGGATTCAGACGCTCAAGATATTGTTGAAAAATTTCTAATTAATGAAATTAATTTAGGAAAGGCTTTGGTTTATACCTCTCATATAAAATCCAATATTGATTCTAAAATACTTAATTTAAAATAATTATGAGAATACTTTATTTAGAATATTTAAAACTAAGGAAGAAGATGCGAAGCTGGCTTGGACCAATTCTTTTATTCATACTTATAATGGTCTCATATCCTTTAACTATCGAGTTTTTAGAACAAGATCTTGAAAAAGGTTTTTATTCTTTGCTATGGATCTCAATTCTTTTGTCCATGATGTTCTCAACTGAAGATATATTTCTAGAGGATTACAATGATGGCTCTCTTGAGCAAATAATTATATCTTCAACCTCATTCCCTTTTATGGTTGCTAAAAAGATTTTAATATATTGGCTGATGATTGGGATACCAATTTCTATTCTTAGTTTTCTTTTTTCATTAGGTATCACTCAAAATTTAAGCATAAGTCTATTTTTATTTCCTATGGCTTTAATCTCCTCATATATATTTCTCAATTTATTTGTTTTTGGAACAGCGCTTAGTTTGAATAAAGGCTCTGTACTAGGAGCATTAATCACAATGCCACTAGCTCTTCCTGTTTTAATAGTTTTAGGTAAAAGCATCATAGCTATTCAATTCGGTATAAATTATCTTGAGTTCTTGCTCTTATTATTAGGCTGCTTATCTATTATAATCACTGTAGTACCTTTTATAGTATCTTACGTAATTAAAACTCACTTAGAGTGATTTTTTTATATCTGCACACATTTAAAAGTGATTAAAAAATTTATACATCAATTCGCCTCACCAAAAACTTATTTATATCAGATAAATAGAGCATATAAATACATCTTTTACTCATCATTATTTATTTACACTTTTTCTTTAATTTGGGGTTTATTATTTACACCAGAAGATTTTGTTCAAGGTAATTCTTTTAGAATCATATATCTTCATGTGCCTGCATCTTTTTTATCACAGTCTCTTTATGTTGCTATGGCTATAGCTAGCGTTACTTATCTAATATGGAGAGTGAAGCTTGCTGCATATCTCATTATTGCAATAGCTCCGATTGGAGCGATGGTAACATTTATAGCGCTTTCTTCTGGATCAATATGGGGAATACCCACATGGGGTACTTGGTGGCAATGGGATGCAAGGATAACCTCCACACTTATATTATTTATAATGTATTTAGGGCTAATTTCTCTCCATACTTCTTTCAGCAATCATGAAAAAGCAGACAAACTCCTGTCTTGGTTGGTTATAGTTGGATTTGTTAATATTCCTATTATTAAGAAATCGGTAGATTGGTGGAGCACTCTTCATCAGTCTGCTTCAATTACTTTAACTGATAGACCAAGCATAGATCCATCGATGCTTTATCCTTTAATAGGTTCAATAATAGGTTTTTTTGGTTTGATTATCTGTTTAGTGATAATCTCTTCTAAAGTTCAAATCATAAAAAGAGAATCAACCAAATCATGGTTAAAAGATTATGTTTAATTTAGCATTTAAATCTTTGCAAGAAGCCATATATATGTCTGGTCATGGTATATATGTTTGGAGTGTATTAATAATTGTTATTTTTTGTTTATTTTATGCTTTCACACATTACAAAATAAGGTTAAGACAATTAAAAAAAAGATTAGATGAATCCAATTAGAAAAAAAAGACTTTCAAGTATTTTATTTGTTTTTTTATTTTCTGTATCTGGAGTTTCTTTAATTCTTTATTCATTAAATTCAAATCTAGATTATTTTTTTACGCCAACTGAGCTTAAGAAAGTTCAGATGCCCCCTAATAAAAGAATAAAAATTGGTGGCATGGTACTTGAGGATTCAGTTAAAAGAAATACTTCTAAGATTTCTTTTACTATAACTGATTATGAAAATTCTGTAATTGTAGTATTTGAAGGAATTGTCCCAGATTTATTTAAAGAAGGAAGTGGTGTTGTGGCATTAGGGTATTTAGATAATGAAATTTTTTATGCGAAAGAAGTTTTAGCTAAACACGATGAAAATTACATGCCGCCTAATTTAGATATAAAACAATGATAGTTGAAATATCACATTTTTTATCAATACTTTCGACTGCATTATTTTTCTTGGCTGGATCTTTTGCATTAACATTAAAAAATACTACCTATATTTCAAATCTTATAAGCAGAACATATTCTCATGCTTTTTTACTTCTTTCCCTTTCTTTCTTTATTTATATTTTTCTAGCTATAACTGATAATTTTAGCGTTCAATATATTGCTAATCACTCAAATTCGGCACTTCCAGTTTTTTACAAGATTTCATCTATTTGGAGCGCTCATGAAGGATCAATGTTTTTATGGATATTCTTTTTAGCGCTATGGGGCTTTATTTTTAATATAAGTATTTATAACGAAGAAACTCTTAAACCAAAAACAATCGGAATCATATCTTTGGTGCTAGTAGGTTTTTTATTATTTTTATTGATCACCTCAAATCCTTTTGTTACGATTTTGCCAATAGCACCTCTCAATGGGGCAGACATAAATCCAGTTCTTCAGGATCCTGCTTTAGCCATTCATCCACCAACTCTATATTTAGGCTACGTTGGCTTTGTTATTCCATTCGCATGTTCGTTAGCATTTCTAATAAATAATGATCCAGCCATAAAATGGGAAATATTAGTTCAAAAATGGTCTGTAGCGGCATGGATTTTTCTGACTGTTGGAATCACATTAGGAAGCTGGTGGGCATATTACGAATTAGGATGGGGTGGGTATTGGTTCTGGGACCCGGTTGAAAATGTTGCTTTAATGCCATGGTTGGCAGCAACAGCATTTCTTCATTCATTGAGTGTTTCAATAAAATCTTCACATCTAAGAACATGGACAATACTCTTATCCATAACAGTTTTTTCTTTGAGTCTGTTTGGAGCATTTATTGTAAGGTCTGGAATTATTGACAGTGTCCATTCTTTTGCTAATGATCCTCAACGAGGCTTATATTTATTAGCTTTTATATCTGTTATTATTTTGATTTCATTAAGCTTATTTATTTCAAGACTCTCCCTAATAGGAACTCCTAACAATATAAAGACACTTTCAAAAGAGTCATTTATATCAATAAATAATATATTTTTTGGGACGTTAATTTTTTCAATAATGCTAGGTGTAATATACCCGCTGATTTATGAATATCTATATGATCAGAAGATTAGTGTTGGTGCTCCTTTTTATAATGCAATTTTTATCCCAATAGTTATATTAGCTGCTATATTTTTATTTTTCTCAATTGATTCAAAATGGTCAAGAGTTATAAATTTAAAATTTTTTAGTAAGCCAATTTCTCTTTCAATATTATTTTCACTTGCTGTTACATTGCTAATTTTTATTAATATTGAAAAAGTAAGTATTTTTATTCTGTGTTCTATATTTGCAGGATTATTAATTATCTTTAGATACCTAATAGAAATTTGGAATGCATTTGCCTATAAGAAATACCTTAACCCATTTAGTGCAATTGCTCATTTTGCGTTAGGGTTGCTCTTAGTATCAATTTCTTTAAATAGTTTATTAAGCTCAGAAAGAGCATTAAATATTAAGATAAATGAATTTGAACAATACAAAGATTTAAAGATTTACTTTACAGATTTGGGAGTCAATAAGGGATCTAATTATGATTCAGTTCAAGCTAAGTTTTATATTGAAGATCAAAATGGCAATAGTTTTAATTTAAATCCAGAAAAAAGAAGATATTTTACTAGAGGCCAAATTACTACTGAAACTGCTATCTATGTAAGCCCAATTAGGGATGTCTATTTAACAATAGGAGACCAGCTTGAAGATGGTAGTTGGATTGTAAATATACAAATTAATTTTTTAATTAGATGGATATGGTTTTCTGCTTGTTTAATGGCGCTTGCAGGAGTGGTGTTAATATTATCAAAAAGAAAAGTTTAGAATATGAAAATTTTATTAAAGTTAATTATTATTTTTCTCCCAATATCATTTATCTTGATGTTTTTTATTTTATTGAGTGAAGATAAGCAGTTTCCAGGAGCCGACTATCGTGAATTTGATTTGCCTGCATTTAGTCTTCAAAATCTTGGTGGTACTAAGATTATTAAAAATATAGATTTAAAAGGGGATTCAATAATAAATGTATGGGCAAGTTGGTGTATAACATGCCGAGTAGAACATCCATATTTAATGAGTTTAAATAAGAAAGGAATACCCGTAATTGGTATTAATTACAAGGATGATAGAAATAATGCTGTCGATTGGCTCTCAAAATTTGGTGATCCCTATGAATTAATAATTCATGACTATAAAGGATCATTAGCTCTAGATATGGGTGTTACAGGAGCGCCAGAAACCTTTTTAGTCAATAATGGAAAAATAGTTGCTCATTATCAAGGTGAAATTAACACAACTATTTGGAATAAGGTGTTTGCTCCAATCATCGATGAAAAGGATATGTTTAAATGAAAATAAAATATATTCTTTTAATATTTTTATCTCTATTTGCTTCTTCAGGAGTTTTATATGAATTTTCAAATGATGAAGACGAAAAAAGATTTAATAAACTTATTAAAGACATCAGATGTCCAAAATGCACATCTGGATCTTTATCAAGCTCAAATGCACCCATTTCTGAGGACTTAAAATTAAAGATAGCAGAAATGATCAACGAAAATAAAACTGATAATGAAATAAAAGATTATGTTGCATTAAGGTTTGGTAAAGATTCATTGTATGAGCCTGAATTAAGCAAAGGAACTTATCTATTATGGTTTTCACCATTTGGAGTCTTATTAATAGCTTTATCAATCTTTTTATTTAGAAAAAATTATTAATGTTAATATTTTATATATTAATTTTTTTTGCAGCACTTCCTATAATTGCCTATCTTTTAAGTCAAAAGACAAATAACAAAGGTCTTGTTCTAGGATACAGTATTTTAATTTTTACTTTTTGTTTGATTGTTTTTATAAGTAAATTTTCTTTACTCGGAAGCCTAAACAAACAAATAATAACTAATAACATTACTGAGGAGATATACATAGATTCTAAGATTTCATTGGAATATTTAAAGGAAGCTGAAGCCATCTTAGATCAAGAAGATATACAAATTTGGATGATTTCTCTTATTTCAAAATCTATCGAACTTAACAAATTAAAATCTGCTGAGAGTTTGATTGCCTTCTCAGAAAGATTTTTTGTTACCAATAATGAAAAGGTTATTTTTTATGGTTTATATACTAGCTTAAGAGATGCCAAATTCCCTGAATTTAAGACTTCAAGTTTTGAAATTGATCAAGATTCGAAATCACCATGTTTAATTAAAACTGGTAATATTCAACTTTTTATAATGAATGGTCCAGATATACCGATTGCTCAAAAGGAATTTAAGGATATTCAAAATATTCTTTTAATTAATTCTGATAGTATTATTCCTGGCTTTGATATAGCTTCGGCTCACCTAAATGATGAGGCAATTGAATTTGAGATTAATGTAGTATGCAAGGAAAATCTTGAAGAGTTTTATATAAGAAATTTAATTGTTTTGAATAAAAGCAATATTGTTAATACCTATAAAATTAATCCAAATGAATGGTTAAAAAAATCACAAGAGTTATAATATTAAAGTAAAAAAAGACTCTTAAAATGCAGCTAAAACACATAAAACTATCAGGTTTTAAAAGTTTCGTTGATCCAACGAAAATATCATTTCCCACAAATATGGTTGGTGTTGTTGGTCCTAATGGATGCGGTAAATCAAATGTTATTGATGCTGTTAGATGGGTGCTTGGAGAACTTTCTGCAAAAAATTTAAGAGGCGAATCAATGGTAGATGTTATCTTCAATGGTTCAGAAAAAAGAAAAGCGTCAGGTCAATGCAGTATAGAATTGTTATTTGATAACTCAAGTGCAAAAATTGGCGGTGAGTACTCATCTTTTAATGAAGTTTCAATAAAAAGAATTATGACCAAGGATGCTCAATCTAATTACTTCATAAATAATACAAAATGCAGAAGGAAGGACGTTCAAGAAATATTTCTTGGTACTGGCCTTGGTCCAAGCTCTTACGCAATCATTGAGCAAGGCATGGTAAGTAAGCTTGTAAGCGCCAAACCGGATGAGCTTAGAACTCACATAGAGGAAGCCGCAGGAGTATCTAAATACAGAGAAAGAAGAAAAGAGACTGAATCCAGGATCAAAAGAACTAAAGAAAATCTATCGAGAGTTAAAGATATACGAGATGAAATTGCAAGGCTGATTAAAAGATTAGAAAACCAAGCCAAAGCTGCTGATAGGTACAGTTTATTAAAGAAAGATAAAGCAAAATTAGAATTAGATAAAGCTATTTTATTTTCAATAGAAGCAAAAAATAATAGAGATAATCTTCAAAAGAAGCTAGATTCACATAATCGCGATTTAAAAATAAAGAACGCTGAATGTGAAACTATCCAATCTCAAATAGATCAATACAGGACTGAGAATGATTCAGTTTTAGGTGAATACGAAACAGCTCAAAAGAATTTTTATGCCGTTGGCGCAGAAATTGCTAAAAGAGAGGCAAATTTACAAAATATTAATAAGTCTGAATCTGAAACAGAATACAGCCTTCAAAAAGCTAAACAGAATTATGAAAAGGCTAAAGAAAGTGAAAGTAATTTTGATGAGTTAAGTCCAAGTGAAAAAGCTATGCATATTTTAAATGACATAATTTATATTATAGAAAAGCATGGAATTAACAACGACAATATTAAAGACAAAGCTCAAAAACTAAAAAAGCTTTTAGTAGATATTCTTAATATAGCCACAGCACAATCAAAATCTTTAACTGATGAGTATCTCTCTAGACAAAATGAACTTGAGAGTCAAATTAAAGAAACTAAAAAGCTTAAAGTCTCAATTGAAGAGGAAATGAAAGAATATATAAATCTAAGTTCTGACGCTGAATCAGTATTGACAGATATCAGGCAAAAACAATCTAAATTTAATGAAGAATTGCGGGATTTAGAAAACAAAAAATCAATTGCAGACTTAGATTCAAGATCTATTTCAGAAAAGATTACAAATGTTCGAGTTGAGTTAAATACATATGAGGTTAATCTAGAAAATTCTAATAAAAAAATTAAAGAAGCAGGTATAGATATTGAAACTATAGATTTTTCTATATATGAAAATACCACCTTTAAAGAAATTGAAGACAAATTGATAGATGTTGAAGCCAAAATAATCAAACTTGGTGCAATAAATTTAGCTGCACCAGAAGAAATAGCAGAAGAATCAAAAAGGAAAGAAGAGTTAGACAAACAATATAATGATCTTATTGAAGCTCTTGATAAACTTATGGGTGCTATTAAAAAAATAGATAATGAAACTAAAACTATATTTAAAGATAGTTTTGATGCGGTTAATGCTAGGCTTAAGGAAATGTTTCCTAAATTGTTTGGAGGAGGAATGGCTGAACTAACATTAACAGACGATGATCCTCTTAATGCAGGAGTTATCTTGATGGCTCATCCTCCAGGCAAGAAAAATTCATCAATTTCACAATTATCTGGTGGAGAAAAGGCATTAACTGCTTTGGCTCTAGTATTTGCAATATTTGAGTTAAATCCTGCACCATTTTGTTTACTTGATGAGGTTGATGCGCCTCTTGATGATTTAAATACTTTGAGATTTATAGATATGGTTGAAGAGATGTCAAAATCTGTGCAATTTATATTTATAACTCATAATAAAGTATCTATGGAAAGAAGTGATTATCTTATGGGCGTTACAATGCAAGAAGCTGGTGTTTCTAGAATAGTTACTGTAAATGTGAATCAAGCACTACAATTAGCCGAATCATAGATGGGATCAAATTCTGAAATTTATTTAATTGGACTAGCGGTATTATTTTTTTTGATAATTGTTTTTTTGTTCGTAAGAAAAATCACAAATTCAAATAAATTAAAAGTTAAAATTGAAACAAATCCTGATCCATTTGACTCTGTGGAAAAAAATAATGATACGCTTGAAGAAAAATCTATAGATCTATATGAATCCAAAGAAAATCAGGAATTAGCATGTTTTTATCTACTATCTGTTGATAAGACAATATTTGATATAGACCAAATCTTTGGGTTTTTATCCAACTATGGAGCAAAAATTAAGAATAAATATTTTTCTTTAGTTGATAAAACTGGTATTGAAAAATTTAGAATAATAAATGCTTTAAAACCTGGAACGTTTGAAAATGATACAAGGACATTTGCAATAGTTGTTGTTAGTGATTTAATCAGAGTTTCAGATCCGGTAATAACCGTTAAACAAATGATAGAATTTTCAATTAATTTTTCTGAAAAATTTCATGCAACGCTTTGTGATGAGGAAAGAACCCCAATTTCAAAACAAATGATTTCACACATGGAATCAAGAGCACAAGATATAGAAAGAATCAATCAACTTAATAAAACTGAAAATTAAATGATAAATTCATGGGAAATAGTAAAAGAGCTTGAAAGTAATAACAGTCGCTTATTTAAAGAAGATGTTATAGAAAAGCACTTAAAAGAAAAAGATTTTCAAGAAGGCCTAGCAATGTGTCTAGATCCATTGGTTACTTTTGGAGTTAAACAGGTACCAGAAAGTGAAAATGACGGAGATGGACTTAATTGGGAAGATTTTAAAAAATCATCAAATTTGTTGATTAATAGGGATAGAACTGGCCATGCAGCTAGAGATTTAATAATTGATTTAATGAATTTATCATCAAACGAACAATGGAATAACTGGTATAGAAGAATTTTAATAAAAGATCTTAGATGTGGCGTAAGTGAAAAAACAGTAAATAATGTTGCTAAAAGAATGGACTTAAAATTTCGTGTCCCAGTTTTTTCTTGTATGTTGGCTCATGACGGGGCAAAACATCCAAAGAAAATCAAAGGAGATTGTTTAGTTGAATATAAATATGACGGAGTTAGAGTTATTGCTATTGTTATGAAAGGTAAGGCCACTTTATATAGTCGAAATGGAAAAATATTTAATAACTTTGGCCACATCGAAGAAGCTCTTAGCAAGCCAGAATATAATAATATTGTTTTTGATGGGGAGGTCATGAGTGATGATTTTCAAGCACTAATGAAACAGGTTTATAGAAAATCTGGTGCCAAAACAGAGGATGCGTATTTAGCTCTATTTGATATGCTTCCACTTAAAGAATTTAATGATGGCAAAAGTAAACTTAATTCTTTTGAAAGAAAGCAAGAATTAAATAAGTTATCAATGACATTTGGAAGCGAAATTAAATTAGTTGACTATGAGGTCATTAATTTTGATAGTGAAAAAGGACAGGATAAATTTCTAAAAATGAATAAAGATGCTCTTGATAAGGGATTTGAGGGCTTAATGATAAAACCAAATGATAACTATTATGAATCAAAGAGGAGCCATGCATGGTTAAAAATTAAACCTTTTATTGAAGTAACCTTAAAAGTTATGGACATACAAGAAGGTACCGGAAAGCATGAAGGTAAACTAGGTGCATTTCATGTTGAAGGCAAGGATGATGGAAAATTTTTTTCATTAAGTGTAGGTAGCGGTTTAACCGACGAGCAAAGGGAAAAGTATTGGGCAGCCAAAGATAAACTTATTGGAAGACTTATAGAAGTTAGAGCCGATGCAATAACAAAAAGCATTGAGGGTGAGCATTTTAGTTTAAGATTCCCAAGATTTAAAAGTTTTAGAGGCTTTGAAGAAGATGAAAAAATTTAGAAAGAGTTCATTATTTTTATTATTAGTTATTATTATTCAATCATGTGCTTCAAAACCACCAGATAGCCCTGATAATATTTGTTTAATTTTTAAAGAAAAAAAGAGTTGGTATAAAGCATCTATCCGTAGTGAAAAAAGATGGAAAATTCCTCCATACGTATTAATGTCGTTTGTATATCAAGAATCTAGCTTTAAAGCTGACGCAAGACCAGAAAGAGAGAAATTATTAGGTTTTATTCCTTGGATGAGACCATCTTCTGCAGTTGGTTATTCCCAGGCATTAACAAAAACTTGGGATGATTATAAAGATGAAACTGGAAATATTAGAGCTAGCAGAAAGAACTTTAATGATTCAGCAGATTTTATTGGATGGTATGCAAGCAAAGGTTATTATCAAGGATTTGAAAAGACCGACGCGCGATCACTTTATCTTGCATATCATGAAGGTTATGGAGGTTTTAAAAAGAAATCATACAGACAAAAGCAATGGCTAATAAAAGTAGCAGATAGAGTTCAAGACAGATCAACTAAATACCAAAAACAATATTGGGGATGCTCAAAAGATCTTAAGAAAAAAAGATTCTTAATTTTTTGATTAAATATTTTGAATTTTAAAATTTAGGCGCTTAATCTCTTCTATATAATTTTCACCAGCAATTACAGAACGAGCTGAGTCATTAAATAAGTATTTACTCGAAACGTTAATTAAGTCTTTCACAGTACAATTTTTTATTTTTGACCTGAACTGCAGTCTTTTCTCTGAATCTTTATTATCAAGTGAAGATGTAAAATCACTCATTGCTTCACCATATGGAGAAAGGGGCTTATCTATACTGGAGATAATACCAAGAACACCTTCCTCTAAATGATCTTCAGAGATATTACTTAGAGACCAAGCTATCGATTTTTTAAAATCATCAAAAGTTTCAGAGCATCTTGGGTCACGGTATGAGAAGAACTTAAATATCATATTATTTGAATCCTGAATTGCACCAGATCCGTATGCGCCGCCTTTTTCTCTTATCGCGGAATGTAAATAACCATTTCTGAGCACAGCACCCAATACAGTTAGAGCTGGAGCATCAGAATGAAAAAAATCAACCGTTGGGAAAACTTCAGCGCAATAACAAACCTGAGCTCCTGTAATCCATCCTATGGATTGATCTTGAATGTCAAAATAATTTTGAGGTTGGATCTCATTAATATTTTTTTGGAAGCTAAAGTTAATAGACGTATCGCTTTGATCTAATGAAGTTGCAGTAAAAGTATGAACTGGCATTTCATTAATTTTATGTTTAATTGATTGAAATAAAGCAATGTATTCTTTTAAGTTAATCTGATTAACAATACTTTTAGATAGATTCTTGGTATTGGAGATAAAACTTATACCAGAAGCAATGTCATTAGTAGAAGCAATATTATTTACTTGCGCAGCTGCATTACTCATAGCAAGAATGTGCCCATTTTGAATTAATGACCTTTCATTGCTTGAGGATATAAAATTTAACATATCTTCTATTCTATTTTCATTATCAAAACTAACTTCCTTAATAGTTTGCATCATCAGATCTTGCATTTTTTGTTCATTAATCTCTAGTGACTTTGAAGATACTTTTAAACCAATTGTAGGATTTCCTCCATTTAGATTAGGAATTAGAACGAAACTTGAGGATATGCCTCCAGTTATAGCAGATTGAATCTTTTGAACCTCTTCATAGCTTTTATCTTCTAAACCCAAATCAGTTAAAGTATTGGCAAATAATGAAGATACTTTAAACTCTTCAATAGACAAGTTGTTACAAGGAAAAATGATAGAATGATAAGTAATTCCATTAGTTCCAGTTTTATAAAAGTAATTACTAGTATTATTTTCTTTAATTATTTTTGGCTCAGCATAGTTTCTATTTACAGGAATATCTTCTTTTGTAACTTTTGGAAGTATTTCAGGATTGTCTATAAATTCTTGCCTTTTCTTAAGTTCTGAAGCTAAGTGAATTATTTTTTCTTTGTCTTTTACAGATAGTTTTTTAGACTTTTCTGTGATTTTATCTTTAATCTTTTGCTCATTCTTATTATTAAATTCTGGATCTGGGATTAAGGAAAAATTTATTCTGTGAGAATTTTTAATAATTTTTTCTTGAATTAAATTTTCTATATAATTTTTCGATTTGATTTTTTTCTTGATAATAGAAAATGACGAATCTAGGTCTAATACCTTTAGAGGATCATCATTATGAATACACGCTGGTAAACAGCCTAGCATTATTTGCAGACCAAAGGGCATACCAGAACCTGATATCTCTCTTTGTCTTATCTCTAATTGATGAAGAGATGAGCTAACAACATCTTCAGGAATGCCATTTTTTACAACCTCTTTTAAACAATTTAATATTAAATCTTCTACCTCTTTTTGTTTATTAGAATCCACTCCTTCAAGACCAGCTGCAAAAACTAACTCTTTGTGATCTGTTTCTAGACCTGTTAATGGTGATAATGATTTTCCAAGGTCAGTATTTTCTAGAACCTTTCTTAGAGGTGAAGCAGAATTATCAAGAAGAATGTTAGACATTAAATAAGATTCTAATAATTCAATTGGATCATGGCTTTCCCCTAGAAGCCAGCTTAATACAACATGATGATTATTTTCATCATTTGGGGTTGGATTGTAGAATTCAGTAATTGTTTTAGGAGATTCTAGTCTATCCTCATTTTCAACCCTTATTAATTGATTAGATGGCTCAAAGTTTTTTAATACATTTTCTCTAATATAGCTTTGTATCTCTTTTGGATTAATATTACCAAATGTAAAAAAAGTTGCATTAGAAGGGTGATAGTGTTTTTTATGAAAATCAACTAAATAATCATGAGTAAGATCAATTATATTTTCTGGCGAACCTCCGCTATTATGTTTGTAGGTAGATGAAGGGTATAAATGTTTTGATAGACCATGCCAAAGCTGACTAGATACCGAACTCATAGCTCCTTTCATCTCATTAAAGACCACTCCTTTAATTTCTAACTCCTCAGGATTTTTATCATTAAATTCAAGTCTATGACCTTCTTGTAAAAAGTCTAATTCATCTAAATTTGGAAAAAAAGATGAATCTAAATACACGCTTAATAAATTATTAAAGTCTTTATCGTTTAGAGTTGCAAAAGGGTATGCAGTCCAATCACTCGATGTGAATGCATTCATAAATGTATTAAGCGATCTTCTTATCATCATAAAAAAAGGATCCCTTACTGGATATTTCTTAGAGCCACATAATGCAGTATGTTCTAAAATATGCGCTACACCAGTAGAATCCTTAGGTATGGTTCTAAAGGCAACCATAAATACCTTCTCATCACTTTTAGAATCTAGATGCACATGCTTGCAATTGAATTCAGATTCAGTATATATTTGAGCATTAAGGTCTAATAATTTAATATATTTTTGATCTTCTAAATTAAACATATAACAATAAAATTACTTTATGAAAAAAATAACAATACTTTTTAGTCTGATATTATTAATAGGATGCTCTACAACCCAATCTAATATTAAAATTGATTCAATAGAAACATTCAGTTTAAATAATTATAACGATTTTAATATAAAGATAAACAATTCTAATATCAGCGCTGAAGTAAACCCAATTGTTCTTGAACAGTTTAAAGAAAACTTAAAAAATGCTATCCAAGAAACAGGTCTTAAATATAACAAAGATTCCAATTTAATTTTTGATATTAATTTTGCAACAAAAGATACCGTTGAATCCGATCGAATGAATCATTATTACTCAAGATACTATTGGGATTATTATATGTATAGAGATGATGTGTATACAGTTACAGAAAATATACTCAGAGTAAACCTTAAAGATATAGAACAAGAAAAGACAGTTTGGACAGTAGTTACAATTTGGCGAGATGGTTCAAGCAGATCTATATCATATGATGAAGCTTCAAATATTCTTGTTGACGAAATAATGATCAGTTTTTTATAGGTGTAAAAAAATCTTGCATCAAAAGCTTTTAACGTTCCTTTTATGTACTTTTATAATATCGTGTTCTAATTCTTCATCTAACGATATTGATATACCTACTACATCGGAAGTTGAAAAATTAATAGAACATTCCAAAGAATTTGACAGACAAGTCCTTTCATATGAGACTCCTGGAGGACTAATCCATTTCGCAATAGGATTTGGTATTGCTAATTCAATAATGGTTGAAGGTAAAGAGGGCAATATAATCATAGATGCTTCAGATAGTGTTTTTGAAGCAGAAAAAATTTATTCTTTATTTCAAGAAAAAAACTCTAATCCTGTTAAAGCAATTATTTATACCCACAACCATGGAGATCATACCTTTGGTGCCGCATTTTATATAAATAATCAGGATGAAAAGCCTCAAATAATTGCACATGAAGATACGGACTATTATGTTCAAAGAATTATGGGTATTCTCAATCCAATAATCACCCAAAGAAGTTCTAGAATGTTCGGGACATTACTTCCAGAGGAAGACCTTATAAATGTTGGAATTGGACCAAGTTTAAATGTATCAAAATCTCCTACAGGATATATCAAACCTAATCTTACCTTTAAGGATGAATTAAAAACGAGCATTGCTGGAATAGAAATTCACCTTTTTCATGCCCCTGGAGAAACCAATGATCAGTTATTTGTTTGGTTACCAAAACATAAAACATTGATGCCGGGAGACAATGTTTATAAAACTTTTCCTAACCTTTATACAATTCGAGGCACTACTCACCGCGATGTAAAAGGTTGGATAGATAGCATTGATCATATGAAAACTTTTAATGCTGAATTTCTTTTTCCAAGTCATACAAAGCCCATAATTGGAAAAGAGAAAATTAATGAAGTTTTAACAATTTACAGAGATGGTATTCAATATATTCACGATCAAACAATAAGATTGATAAATAAAGGACTATATCCAGATGAGATTGTTGAACTTATTAAATTACCTGAAAATTTAGCAAAATCTCCTTATCTTTTTGAATTTTATGGAACTGTTAGATGGTCTGTAAAAAGTATATTTAATGGCTACCTTGGTTGGTTCAGCGGGAATCCATCTGAATTAGACCCTCTTACTAGAAAAGAAAGAGCAGTCATGATATCAAAATTAGCTGGTGGTGATGAAATACTTTTTAAAGAGTTAAATGCAGCAGTAGAAAATAAGCAAATGCAATGGGCTTTAGAATTGAGCGACCACCTAATGACATTAAATTATTCAATTGATAAGGTAAAAGAATTACGAAAACAAGCTTTAATATATGAAGCATCAGTCTCCTCGAATCCAAATAAAAGAAACTATTTTCTTACTTCAGCTCTTGAATTAAACAAAAACTTTAAAAACGAAGTTCTTATAGAAAGAACCGACCAATTATTAGAGCAAATTTCTATCGATACTTTATTTGATGTGCTTTCAGTTAGATTTAACCCCGATGAGGGAAATAATGAACTGTCAGCATGTTTTATCTTTTCTTCAGGCGTTATAAAAAATATTGATATCAGAAACAAAGTTGCAGTTGTCTCTAGTACAAAAAGAGATAATTGTGACCTGTATATCAAAACTGATGAAATTGAATTTAAAAGAATTTTAGTTGGTCTTGAGAATCCTGTTACATCAATTGCTTCAGGTAAGATTGAGATCGTAGGTGGGCCAAATAACTTTTTACAGTTTCTAACTAGATTTAGATAAATTAAGAATTCCCTGAGGGAATATCTTTATATGCAAGACCTTTGTCTGCTCTAGGGTCTTGTGGCAAGCCAAGAACACGCTCAGCAATTATATTTCTTAATATTTCATCAGTTCCTCCAGCGATTCTCATACCAGGAGCTCCTAACCATGCATTTTGGAAACTTTTAATTTCTTGGTTATCAGTTTTAAGCATTCCTGCCATATCTAAAGAATCAATACCAAAATTTCCAATATCTTGAAGCTTATTTGCACTAACAATTTTTGTAATAGATGCTTCTGGTCCAGGAGTATCACCCTTTGAAAGGGCAGACATAGTTCTTAATTTTGTATTTTTTAAACCCTTAGTTTCACAATACCAATCTGCAATAGATTCTCTAGCAGCCTTATTGTTTAAAATTGGTTCTCCATGACTATCTTGTGTTTTAGCCCATTTAAACGCATCATCAACATCGGGACCGCCAGCATCTCCTACCGCAAGTCTTTCATTCATTAATGTTGTTATAGCAACCTTCCAGCCATCTCCAATTTCACCAAGTCTTTGCGAATCAGGAATTTCAACATCAGTAAAATAAACTTCATTAAAACTTGATCCACCAGTTATTTGCTTAATAGGTTTAACTTCAATACCCGGAGATTTCATATCAACAAAAAAGAAAGTCAATCCTTTATGCTTTTCAAGATCTGGATCATGTCGAACAACCAATATCCCATAATCAGAAAAATGCGCACCAGAAGTCCAAACTTTTTGTCCATTTACAATCCACTTATCACCATCCTGAATTGCTTTGCTTCTTAACCCAGCAACATCTGAACCAGCAGAAGGTTCTGAAAATAATTGACACCAAATTTCTTTTCCCTCTGCCATAGGTGGAAGATACCTTTCTTTTTGTTCATCAGAGGCATATTGCATCATTACAGGACCGCACATACCAAGACCAATTTCAAAAATACCTCTTGGGACATCGAATTTAGATTCTTCATTACCCCATATAATTCTTTCAATTGGAGTTGCTCCTATTCCACCAAATTCTTTTGGCCAATGAAGCATCGCCCAACCAGCATCATATTTCTTTTTTTGCCAAGCTTTTGCCTCCTGAAGTAGATCCTTGTTGGCAAAAGAGTCGCCTTTAGAAGACTCATCTTTATAGTTAGCATTTTTTTCTAACCATTCACGGCAGGTCTTTCTAAATTCAGCTTGTTCGGTAGTATCATTAAAATCCATAGTTATTTCCTTAATTTATGTTTGATTGTTCTAAACTAGTTACTAATTTTTCTTTCCAGTTACTAAGTGAGCCAATATTAAGTGATAGAAGTTTTGAACGCCTATAAAACATATGGCAATCATATTCCCATGTAAATCCATTACCCCCATGGGTTTGAATATTTTCTTTTGAGCATAATTGAAATGCTTTTGTTGAACTGACTCTGGCAGTCGCTGAAGCTGTGGGCAGGTCAGAAGAGTTTGTTGATAGAGCCCATGCTGCATAATAACAATTTGATTTAGCAAGAGTTAAGGCAATATACATATCGGCAAGTTTGTGCTTTATAGCTTGAAAAGAACCAATGGGCCTTCCAAATGCATACCTCTCCTGAGCATAATTTATCGCCATATCTAGAGCAGCTTGTGAGCCGCCTATTTGTTCATAACTGAATAAAACAGCAGCTTGACTGACAATTGATTCATAAATATCCCAACCACCAACCTCATCACCAATTAGCTCAGACTTGACATTATTAAAAGTAATAGAATAGTGTCCTCTGCTTTCATCAATATTTTCTTGATATTCCATTGAAATTCCATCAGATGACATCTCAACAAGTTGAAGTGAGGTTCCTTGAGTTGTTTTTGCAACAACTATTACATGAGTTGCAATTTCAGCATCCGGTACTGCAATTTTTTTACCATTTAATAAACCATCTTTACAGGTAAGAGTAATATTTTCATGGCTAGGAGCCATAAATGCTTCTGTAACTGCTAAAGTGCCAACAATCTCACCTGTTACCAATTTGGGAAGGATGTTTTGTTTCATATCATCATTAGCAAAGTTAATAATTGCTTCAGTAAATAAATAAACTGAAGAAGAGAAGGGCACAGGAGCAAGAAATCTACCGAGCTCTTCTGCAATAACACAAAGTTCTAGATGCCCTAAACCTAAACCATTGTATTCTTCAGGAATTCTTATACCGGTCCATCCAAGTTCAACAATCTTGTTCCATAACTCTTCATCAATGCTTGTATTTGATTCTAAGACAGATCTATTTCTTGAAAGGGTTTTTTCTTTTTCAAGAAATTTTCTAGCTTCTTCTTTAAGAAATTTTTGGTCATCTGAAAAATCTAAATTCATAAATAAGTTTTAAGTTAAGGTAAAATAGTGTTTATTATAAGCTAAATACTAATTAATTTTAATTGTCTATGAAACCTAATTTAAAAATAGAGAAAAAATTACCTTCATATTTAAAGAGAACAAGTAAGGGCGGGTTGTTAATAGGTTTTATTTATGTAGCTGCGTTTATGAGTATTTTATTCCTAGCTATATGGCAAACATTTGAATCAGAATCAAATAATGCTTCAATGACGTTGGTTGATGAACGCCTTTCTCTAATTGAAGAACAAATAAACGTTGTTGATGAAACAAACAATGACTCAATGACTGATATAACATCATCTATTCAGTTTCTAGATAAAGAGATCAGAAAGCTTTGGGACTTAAGCAATAAAAGAAACAAGGTTAATATTCAAAATTTAACCAAACAAATGCAAGTAGTAGAAAATCTAATATCAGACTTACAAAGCAATCTTGATAAAAACGAAAAGGATATCAATCAAATCAAAAAAAATATTAATCTAAATTTAGCCAAATTAAATAGTCTTGAATTAACTGAAGAAAATATTGAATCTATTCAACTTAGTATAAAGAATGTTGATATGCAGTTAATTCTTTTAGAAGACTCGGTTCAAGCTTTAAATAGTTATAAAAACCAACTTAATCAAGTTATTTTAGAAATCCAAACAGACATATCCATAATACAATCATCATCAATCCAAAATTTAACTAATCAAAATTGACAATTGCTATAAATCGTAGTTCTATAATGATATGAATAGGTTTATTTTACAGGTCTTCCTCTTTTTAGCATTTATTCCTTTAGCTATATTGGTTGGATACGGAATATTGGTTATAGCACCAATTTTTTGTTGTTTTCTTGCAATAAACTCATATAAATTTAACAATTATAAAGAAATGTATGTATGGATGGGTTTTGGAGCCCTTTCATTCTTACTTGCCCTATATATGTTGGGAATTTTATGACAAATATTTTCAAAGTTTATTTATTTCTTATTGGATTAACTTCAATGATCTTGGGGCTATGGGCTATGTTTTCTCCAAATTTCATAACATGGTATCCATCTTTTGAAAGCGTTGAAAGGGGAACTTCTTTAGCAAATTTTGTTAGAACTATGTCTGGTGTCTTTGTTGCCTCAGGATATATTCTAATTAGATTTATCTTCTCTTCATCAAAAGTTCAACTTGGAACAGTTTTAATATATTTGTGTATATTTATGTTGATAGGTAAATTATGTGGATTTTTTTATGAAGGATATCAACAACATGACCTTATAGCATTTGTGCTTGGTATATTTACACTAATAGGTCTCTATATTATCCACAAACATAGAAAAAACTTATTAAATTACGATCTATAAAAAACACTCCACTTAAACAATAGAACTCTATATAATGCTTATGCCTGGGGATGTGGTGGAACTGGTAGACACGCTTGGCTTAGAACCAAGTGCCGCAAGGCGTGGGGGTTCGACTCCCTCCATCCCTACCATTAGCATATAAATTTAAGTATAAAAATAATATACTTTTTTCAAATAAACTCTAGCTATATCAATTTTCATATATATACTTGAAAGATGATGTTTTTTATTAACATACATAATAAAAACCGGGAGCCATCAAGTTAGCTGGGTCTTTTGTTTTATTTTATGACCTAGCAAATGCTAGGTTTTTTTTTATAGAGGAGAAAATTATGAAAAATCTTAACTTAATGTACTGCACTTTTCTTTTAGTGCCTTTTATTTTAATTTCACAAGAAGTTGAAGAGGTTATTGTTACAGCTAATAAAAAAGCTGAAACAGTGCAAGAAATACCAATGAATATTTCTGTTATTACTGAAGCTGCATTAGAAGAGAGGGGTATAATGAATCCCGAAGATTATTTACGATCTATCGCAGGTGTCTCTACACCAGGCGGTTCAAATTACTATACTTTTAGGGGATTAAATACATCTACTTCTCAGCGTTCTTCTGGGACATCTTCAACATATATTGATGAGGTTAGCGGTTCATTGATGGGTTTATTTGATGTCGAAAGAATTGAGGTGCTCAGAGGCCCACAAGGAACACTTTATGGATCCAATGCTATTGGAGGAACTATTAGATATATTACAAATAAACCTGATTCAAGTTCATCTTATGGAAAAATAAGAGTTGGATATGGAGACAAAGTTAAAGCTAGTGATCCTGAAACAAGTATCGAAATGATGTACAACCTCCCTTTATCAGATAGTCTTGCAGTCAGGGCAGTTTATTCTCAATTAGTTTCACCAGGAATCTATAAAAACATTCAAACTGGTAACACGGTTGGTGAGGAGGATGATTCTCAGCTTATGATTACATTAGGTTTTGATAATGGCGGCAAATTAAAAGCAAGTTTTAGATATTTTAATGTTACTAATAAAGCATACGGAATATTAGAACCAGGTCAAAGCAAACCAGGTAGTGCTGATGTTTATGTTGAAGGCTGCCCTCAAGCATCAAGTTGGTGGTATAACTGGGATGGAGATCCTACTTGCTCTCGTTTAAGCGCTATATCAAATTTTGCTGCTTCAGAAGCTGATTATCCTAATGGTAGCTCTGTTCTCACAAATTACGATCCAAGATTTGCTCATGCATTAGCTGCAGATGAAACGGAGGATATAACTAAAGATATATTTGTTGCAAATATTAAATATGATTTTGGGGCTTTTGATGCAAATTTGATTATATCTGATAAAACAATCAGTGAAGATGCTGTAACAGACTGGGCAAGAATTGATATGGATGATTATGTTCCAGCACCACTAATTGTTGATGGCGATGAATATTATCAAGAAACAACAGAGTTAAGACTGGTTTCTAAACCAGGAAAGTTTGAGTGGACTATTGGATATTACAACTATAAGTTTAATGAGGAACCAAATTCTGTTTCACAAACTCAATATGCAATTGATAAATATTGGTTAGATTATGTTACTTCAATAGCCGCAGGCGTTGATCCAGCTGTATATGACGCTACAGCATACTGTCCGCCATTTTGCAGTGATCACTTAGGATATCCCCATTTATATTATGCTTCATATACTGAATATAACGAGCAAGAAGAAACATCTATGTATGGACAGTTTGACTATAACGTAAATGATAAATTAACTCTTACCCTTGGTATAAGAGATTATGAAATCAAAGACAAATCTAAATCATATCAATATGGTATTTTTTATATGGACAGCAATGGTTGTGATGGAAATGATCCGGCAGGAACAGATTGCTCTGAATTATCCGGTCAAGAATCTGACACAAGAATGAAATATGCAGCAAGCTATGCAGTAAATGAGGATCTTACTTTGTACACAACTAGAGCTGCAGGATATAGACCTGGTGGCAACCAGTCTCCGCTTCCTCCTTTTTGTAGCAGTGATGAAACTGCGCAAGAAACTTGGGGGCCTAGATTTAATTCTGATGAAGCTGAGACAACAGAATTTGGTGTTAAATCTAGAGGAGATAACTATTCGGCCAACGTTACATATTTTGAAGTTGACTGGGATGGAATTATTATTTCTGTAACACCTGGTTGTGGTTGGTCATACAACTTCAATGGTGGTAAGGCAGAAACTTCTGGGTGGGAAGTCGATTTTACTTATGCAATAAATGACGAGCTCTCTATAGATTTTGCTGGAAGCTCTATGACTGCTGAGACATCTATAGATATTACTTCTTTAGGTGCTGCTGCTGGAGATAGGCTACCCAACACTGTTGAAACTCAATGGAATCTTGGATTAGTATATGACACAACAATTCTTTCATACCCATCTTATGCAAGACTTGATGTTAATTATTATGGAGACAGCTTTAATACATTTGCTGAAAATCCAAACTCTAGCTCTCCAGATTACACCAAATTAAATTTTAATCTTGGATTAGACTTGAATGAAAATTCTAAGTTGCAATTATCTATTGATAATCTTACGGATGAAAGAACAGAGGCATATATATATGCTGTCAATGATACCTCTTGGAGGCCAAGAAATTGGATGCAATGGATTCCACCTAGAACTATGACACTAAAATACTCTTACAGTTTTTAATTTCATAGACTCTATTCAATGCGGGGAGTTCGACTCCCTGCATGCCTAAGATATATAATTGACCTCATGAATAAAGTAGCAATATTTGGTAAAAAGGGCTCAATTGCTAAATACGATTTAACTACAAATAAGCCAATCTGGATTGGAGAAATATCTCCAGGCCATAAGCCAAATATAATTGGACAGTATGAAAATTACATAATTGTTTTTAGTTCAATATGGTCTGGATCTAAAATGGTTCATTGTTTTAAGGAAGATTCCGGGCAACTGCTTTGGTCGCGTTATCAAGAAATACTTCATAGCACAATGATTCCATTTGTACCTCACACCCATGAAAATTATATGTACTATATGGCTTCTTCAAAAGAAGTTGCTAAATTATCATGGGATACAGGAAGAACTGTTTTTAGGAAAAGGTTCAAGAAACCACTTTTTAGAAATTATGCGTTAGTAATAATATCTGATGAAGTAATTTTATTTTCAAAAAAGGATGCATTAATTGTAAATAAAGATACAGGAAATACAGAACCATACCCAGATTTTTCTGAAAAATTAAATTTGAAAGAAATAACAACTACTTTAGGAAATGGAGTTTCTTTTATGTCTTCAATATACCTAACCCATCCGCAATATACTGATGGTGGAGCATATGGAGGTGGTGATGGCGGAGGCGGAGGTGGAGAGTAATATGAATAATGGATATATTCTCTCAGATGAGATTCTTAAAAATAAAATAAATAAAGCTGAATTTGATTATAAGTATCCACATAAGGCATCTGCCTCATTTAATGACCTAGAATTATTTACTAAAGGTCAGCCAACAAATTTTTATAAAGAATTACGAGAAAACGCTCCTGTTTTTTATCATGAACCAATGCCAACTGATCCCGAGCCAGGTTATTGGGTTTTAACTAAATATGAAGATGTTAAATATGTTTCAATGAATCCTAAGATTTTTTCATCTCAATATGCAACTGGTAATTTATTAACTCTTGGAACGGAAGAAAATAGACATCCAAAGCTATTTAAATCAACAATTGATCATATGTTAAATTTAGATGGAGAAATGCATTTAAATTTACGCAAGGAACATATGCCTTTTTTTAAAGCAGGATTTGTTGATGATTTGCGTAAAAAGGTTTCATTTAAGGTAACTGAGCTATTAGACAACATCGCTCCTATGGGTGAATGTAATTTAGTTAAAGAAGTCTCTCAACAACTTCCAATTTTTACATTATCAGAGGTACTAGGTATTCCTGAGGCAGATAGACAGAAATTAGTTTCATGGATGGAGTTTCTTGAATTAGCCCAATATTTTACATATGAAATGATTAAAGAAAAAAATGAAGGAAAAACAACCTCAACACCAGATCCTGAGATGATAGATATGTTTAATGCGATGGTGGATGAAATGTTTGATTATGGTAGATTTATTTTAAATGCAAAAAGAAAAAATCCTGAAAATGATCTTCTTAGTGCTATTGCAAACGCAAAGATTAAAAATGAAGAGTTATCTCAAGAATTTTTAGATGGCTCATGGTTATTAATTATTTTTGCTGGAAATGATACTACTAGAAACACTTTGAGTGGAGGAGTAAAGCTCTTACACGAGAATCAAAAGCAAAAAGAATTATTATTAAGTGATAGCGCTCTTATGCCAAATTTCATCAATGAAACTGTAAGGTTTGTATCACCAGTAATTCATATGAGAAGAACTTCGTTAGAAGAAACTGAAATTAATGGTCAAAAAATAGGACCATATGAAAAAATAGCACTTTGGTATGGAGCTGCAAATCGAGATCCTGATATTTTCTCTGATCCAGATAAATTTAATATTTTAAGAGAAAATGCTGACAAGCACTTAGCTTTTGGCATTGGAAGACATACTTGTTTGGGAAAACCAATTGCATTAATGCAACTTCAAGAATTTTATTCTCAATTTTTAACTAGGTTTAATGATTTTCAAATGAATGGAGAATGGAAAGTGGCTCCAAATAATTTTGTTCATGCTATTCAAGAAATGCCCATAAAATTTTCACCAAAAAAATAGTTTTTTTTGATGAAATACATATTATTTATAATTATTTCTTTAAATTTAATATCAGATGAAGGAGATATCGTAGAAAGAAAAACCCTAGATTTAGATAGTTATAATCAAAATATTAATTCATTTTGCAAACCAAAGCCTAGCCCAGAACATTCCGTGTGGCTTGAGGATTTTTTAAAGCCATCTTTATCAGTATTGGAGTGGAATTATTCGATAACAAACGGATTTTATGAAGGTAGAAAATATATTAGCGGTTGGGGAAACGGAGAACTCCAATACTATACTAAACCAAAAAAAAACAGTAACACTAATACAACAGAAAATCTTTTTATAGAAAATGGATTTCTAAAAATACAACCTATTAAGAAAAATCATAAGGGATTTCAATATACTTCAGCTAGAATTAATACTAAAGGATTAAGAGAATTCACCCATCCATCAGAAATTACCATATGTTTTAAAGTTCCTAAAGGTATTGGTTTTTGGCCAGCATTTTGGCTTATGCCAGCAGATGATATTAAATGGCCTCAAGGAGGAGAAATCGATATCTTAGAAAACAGAGGAAGGATTACAAATATATCAAGTTCGGCGCTTCATTTCGGTGAGAGATATGGTAAAAAGTCAACTCTTGTAGGCGAGGTACTTATTCCAAGATATGCTAACTTCAAGGATAAATTTCATTCTATAACTCTTAGATGGCAAAAGGATAAATTAAGCTTTTTTATTGACAGTCATTCAGAGCCATACTTCCAAATTGATAAAAACCATCCTGAGTTTAAAAAATATTTATACCCCTTTAATAGAAATTACTATCTAATAATTAATGTTGCTGTTGGAGGAAAATACGATGATTATTTGGTTGATACAGAAGCATTTTGTGAAGATTCAAGATGCTCAAATAAGGAAGTCCCAGAAGATCATCAATTTATTATAGATTGGATAGGATACACAAAATTATAAATACATCTCATATCTTTATAAGTTAAGATAGGTTTTTTAATCAATAATAAAATGATATTTCCTTATAGATTTAAAGTAGTCTTTCTATCATTTCTTGCGGTTTCTATATGTTATATAGACAGGGTTAATATTTCTGTCGCAATAATACCCATGCAAGAACAATTTGGTTGGTCAGAATTTCAAGTTGGGATAATTTTAGGATCTTTTTATTTTGGATATATGATCACTCTTATTATTGGAGGGTATTTAGCTGATAAATATGGTGGGAAAAAAGTACTTGGTTATGGATTATTAATATGGTCATTTTTTACAATCATTACTCCATTTTTTGCATATTCGGGTATTTGGTGGTTGATACTCATTAGGATTTTAATGGGGTTAGGTGAAGGCATCACTTTTCCTTCATGGCATTCAATATATGCTCGGTGGATTCCATTTAAAGAAAGAACACGAGCTGTAGCTTTTACTAATAGCGGAATAGCTGCTGGTACCTTATTTGGTTATGGAGCAGCTGCAATAATAATTGCTCAGTATTCATGGGAATGGGTATTCTATATTTTTGGGTTATTGGGAGTTTTTTGGTATTTTTTTTGGAATAAAATAGTTACGTCATTTCCTGAAGATAATAAAAAAATATCTAAGGAAGAATTAAGTCTTATTCAGACTGAAGCCCCATCTAAAGAATCAGCACCTTCAATTCCATTTTTAAAACTAGTTAACAATGCACCATTTTTAGCTATCGCTGTTGCAACATTCTGTAATAATTGGTCCTTATATACATTTCTTTCATATCTGCCTAAATATATTAATGCACCAATATCTCAAGGTGGTATGGGTATTGATTTGGCATCGAGTACTTTTATTATCGCAATTCTAATACCTAGTCTTGTCTCAATAATATCACTTGTTATGGGTGGATATTTAGCTGATGGACTAATTAAAAAAGGATATACAGTTTTAAAAGTGAGAAAGAGTGTTAATTCTATTGGGTTTTTTGGATCCGCAATATTTTTATATCTAATTTCCCTAGACAACTCATTAATAAACATGGTCGTTTTACTTTCGCTTATAAACGTATGTTCTGGTATATGCGCTGGAGGCTTTGGAGTTAATCATGCAGATCTTGGGCCTAAATATACAGGAACATTAGTTGGGATTTCTGGCAGTATAGGTATGGTAGCAGCAATACTAAGCCCGATAGTTGCAGGAACAGTTCTAGAGATAACTAATTCTTGGAATGTAATTTTCTATATTTGTTCAGGAGTACTAATATTTGGGGGAATTTTCTATCTTTTGTTTGCCAGCGCATCAAAGCAATTCGAATAGATTCAATCTTTCTTTTCTGCAACCATTTCCTGAAAGAAATTAAATATTTCTTGACTGTCTCGGTCTCTTGCAGTTCTCCACTCAGCTGTAGTTGTATTATTAATAAGATCTTTATTATAATTGAAGACCAATACCCTCGGGACACCTTCTTGTGATGGTATTCCGTACTCTTCTATTAAATCCATATTTATTTCATATCTTTTTACATCTATGTATAGGATTTCAAAATATTTTTTAATAAAGTCATTAATTTTAGGAATATTAATTGTTCCACTAAAAATTCTACAATCTGGACACCAGTTTGCACCAAAAATTAGTATAGGTTGCTTGTTAGATTCAATAGTTTTTTCGATAAAATTATTAAGCTCGTTTGTGGTATAAATAACTCCATCATAAGGCAAAGGCAAGGGCATACTTAATTTATCATTTTTATCGAGCATAACATTTCCATTGATAATCATAGAAAATAAAAAAAAGTATAAAATGTATGCGTATTTGATTAAACTTCTATTCATATTTAATTAAATGGTAATCTAAACTAATTGTATTAGAAAACCAAGGAGCTTATAAGTTGATTTGGATAATAAGATTATATTTATTGTTAATGACGGTCATATATGGATTGATTGGGGTCTGGGCTCTTCTTGATCCAATGTTTGGAGCTTTAGAGATGGATTATCCATCATTTTTAGATGCAGTTGGACTTTCAGTATCTTCACCTATTGGTTATTCTGAGATAGCTGGAATATATGGAGGCTTGAACTTATGCATTGGTTTCATGTGTTTAACAGGCATCTTTAAAAAAGATATTGGAATCTTTGCAGTCAAATTCATTACATTTCTTGTTGGTTCAATTGCGCTTGGCAGAGTATTGTTTTCTTTAATACCTACAACACCAACTTTTTATAATACGTATTTTATTTTCGAAATATCAGCACTAATAGTTGGACTCATTCTTTTATATTTTCATAGTCACTCTAAAAATAATATATAAAAAATACAAGAATATAAAAGAGTAAGCGCTAGAGTTAATCATAGTTTTAAATGGTTTTCTAAAATTATCCCTTAGTGAGTGAAGCCAAAGGAATGAAGCGAACAGCAATGTCATGGCTGCCATTACAAAAAAATCTTGATTATACAGTACAGGATCTAATTTAATTAGATCCTTTCCTTGACCAAAGATTGCAACAATTGGAACCACTAAAACTATATTAAGAACATTTGATCCAATAACATTTCCAACAATTATCTTGAGTCTATTCTTAAGAATGGCAGAAATAGTAGCTGCAAGCTCGGGAAGACTAGTCCCTATGGCAACAAGCGATAAACCAACAATTGCCTCTGATATACCAAGATTTAAGGCAAGACCAGTAGCACCCATTAGAGTCGCTTCAGATCCAAGAAATAATAGCGCAATCGCAAACAAAAGACTCATTAATATTCCTAATTTGCCCCGATCATCATTTTCATTATCTTCTTCGGGCAGCTCAACCCCGATAGCTTTATCTTTAAATATAGTGGCTAAGAATATAAAAATAATCGCAAAGATAATAAATCCTTCCCATGGCTCAATTAAATAGTCTCGTAAAAATATCCCTAGTACAAATACAGATAGTAATAGAGGAATATATTGTTTTTTACTAACTAAGTTTGCCTTTTGGGTAGGTAGTTTTTTAACTAAAACACTTCTTTTATAAATACCTCTTCCAATACATGCGGTTCCAAAGATTAGTCCTATATTTGCAATATTTGATCCAATAACTGTTCCAATTGCGATATTTTCAGCTCCGTACATTACTGATTGAATTCCTACGAAGACTTCGGGAAGAGATGTTCCAAGAGCGATAATCGTTAGACCAATTATGAATTCACTAGTGCCCAATCTTTCTGCCATCTCTGCAGTATCATCTATAAGTTTATCCGCTCCATATATCAATACTATTAATCCTAAAATAAGAAGAGTGAGGGGGATTAAGATGCTCCCTGAGGAAGAAATAAATGCAGCATATTCTGACATAAACGCATTTTACATTAATTAATTAAAGGTTTGTGTTTCAAAAACTAAATATGCAATATAATTTGAATATTAACTTACAAATTAACGAAAGGTTTGAATGAAAATAAATAATTTATTTAATGTTGAAAATAAAATAGCAATTGTAACTGGAGGTTCCAGAGGAATAGGTGAAATGATAGCTGCTGGTTTTTTAGCAAATGGCGCAAAGGTATATATCACTGCTAGAAAAGCACCTGCTTTAATTGAAAAAGCAAATGAGTTATCTCAAAAATATAATGCAGAATGTATAGCAATTCCTTGCGATTTAAGTACAAAAGATGGAGTTGATGATTTTGTTCATCAAATTGCTGACAAAGAAAATGGAATTGATTTCTTAATTAATAATGCTGGAGCAGCTTGGGGCGAGCCTTTTGAATCTTTTTCAGAAGGCGGGTGGGATAAAGTCATGGATCTAAATGTAAAGAGTTTGTTCTTTTTAACACAAAAAATGAAATCACTTTTAACTTCTAATGCATCATTAGAAGATCCATCAAGAGTTATTAATATTGGATCTATAGACGGTTTAAATGTCCCAGCATTACCAACATTTTCTTATAGCGCATCTAAAGCAGCAGTTCATCATCTAACTAGAGTGATGGCAGCGCAATTAGTCAGTGAAAATATCTTGGTTAATGCAATTGCTCCAGGACCTTATCCAAGTAATATGTTAGGAGCTGCGGTGAATCATGACTATGCCGATATTGAGAAAAGAAATCCTAGAAAAAGAGTAGGAACTCCGGAAGATATTGCTGGGTTAACAATTTTCTTATGTTCAAGAGCAGGATCGTATACAGTTGGTGAGACTATTACATCAGATGGAGGTATTGTAAAAACAGCCAGCCACAATTTAAGCTAAACTATTTTTGAGGAATTAAAATGAATGAATATTTTATTAACTATGACAAATCTAGAGATGCCTGTTCTATAACTTGGGAAGCCATTAATTATGATATCAATGAGTTAGAGCCATATATCTATGCCATTCAATGTGATGATGGAAAGATTTTTCATGATCTTATAAGCTCTGAATGGCCTGAGTCTGATGGAAAAGATGATTTTCAAACAATAGAATTAAATAATTTTGAAGCTGTAGAAGGCGATGGTAATAATGAATTCTTTCTTTGTTTTACAGCAGTCATAGGTATAAACCCAAATAAAAACAAAGATTTTTTTGAAGCATTAGAAAAAAGTAATAATCAAATTGTAGCCAGAATTCAATTCAAAAAAGATGGTAAACCTATTTTAGATGAAGAGGGATATCAGGAATATTTATATGAAATGAATATAGATAATTTTGTTCAACTTGAAGGTGAAGATGACTTGTCTGGATTTTAACTTTAAGCTTTAAATATTATCTTTGTGCATCTTTGAAGGCTCTAATAATGAGATCTTTCATCCAAATATGACCACCATCACCTTCATCGTTCTTATGCCATATTAAAAAATATTCCATAGAAGGGATTTCTATTGGAATTTCAACAAATGCTAGGTTGTTTCTTTTTGCAAAACTTCTAGTCCCCATTAATACTAAATCTGTAGATTGTATGATCGATGGCGCAATCAAAAAATGCTGACATCTCAATGCTACCTTTCTTCTATAGCCCACTTTATCAAGTTCAACATCTATGAGATGAAGCCCTCTTTTTCTTCCAGATACATGAAGATGTTTTTGATCAAGAATATTATCTAAGGTCACATCTTTTTCTTTTGAAATTTCATGACCCTCTCTATGCATTACTACAAAATCATCCTCAAATACTTTTATTGAATTAATTTCATTTGAAACAGGTATTACAGGATCTACAACAAAATCTAAATTATTTGTAGACAAAGCATGTACCTGATCACTCCTGCTATATGCAAAACTTCCAATCGATATCTTAGGAGCATCTTTGTAAATTTCCTTCATGATGAAAGGCAATACTCTACCTTCTGAAACATCACCAAGTGATAATTTAAAATTTCTTTTTGTTGAAGAAGCATCAAATGTATCTGGTTCATTTACACTTTGTTGGATAAGAGTCAATGCATGTTGAACATCATTGATCATGTTTTCAGTTTTTTGAGTTGGCACCATACCCGAACCAGTTCTTATAAATAACTCATCATTAAATTTTTCTCTAAGTCTAGACAAGGCATTACTTACTGCGGGTTGTGTAATACCTACGACTTCAGCAGCTTTTGTTAGGCTTCCTTCAGTATATATAGCATTAAGTATTACGAAGAGGTTTAAATCAAAAGAACTTATTTTCATTTTTGTTGCATTAAATTATTTATATGTTTTTATTCATATAGATTTGTAGTTAACATAAAGCTATTATATGAATAAGTAATAATATTACTATTCACGCTATTTATAATAGTAACAAAATTTTTGATATAACGGGAGAAATAAACTTATGATGCCTGAATTAAGACCTGAAGCAATTTCATTAGTTGAAAAAGTAAAAAATTTTATAGAAGAGGAAGTAAAGCCTAAAGAGCATGTATTCCATGATCAAATTAAAGAAGGCAAAGAAAGATGGAATAGTTATCCCGCAGTAATAGATGAATTAAAAGATAAGGCTAGAGCAGCAGGGTTATGGAATTTATTTTTACCGGAAAGTGAATTTGGGGCAGGGCTGTCAAATTATGAATATGCTCATCTCGCAGAAGAAATGGGTAAGTCACATGTCGCATCAGAGGCTATGAATTGTAGTGCTCCAGATACAGGAAATATGGAAGTTATTGCAAGATATGGTAATGAACAACATCAAAAAGAGTGGTTGCAACCATTGTTAGATGGAAAAATTAGATCAGCCTTTGGAATGACAGAGCCTGGGACAGCATCATCAGATGCTACTAACATGCAAGCGACAGCAGTCCTAGATGGAGATGAGTACGTTATTAATGGTGAAAAATGGTGGACTTCTGGAGCTGGTGACCCAAGATGTAAAATTCTAATATTTATGTGTGTTACAAACCCAGACAATCCAAGACATCAAAGACATTCTATGATACTCGTCCCAATGGAAACCGAAGGAGTAGAAATAGTAAAAATGATGCATGTATTTGGCTATGATGACGCTCCTCATGGTCATGCTCATATGAAATTTACTAACGTTAGAGTACCAAAAGAAAACCTTTTACTTGGAGAAGGAAGAGGTTTTGAAATTGCTCAAGGAAGATTAGGGCCTGGTAGAATTCATCATTGCATGAGGGCTATTGGTGCTGGCGAGGTTGCCTTAGAGTTAATGTGTAAAAGAGGTATTGACCCGAATAAAATAGCTTTTGGAAAGAATCTTGCACGACTAGGTGCAAATTTTGATTATATTGCTGAATCAAGAATAGAACTCAATGCGGCAAGATTTTTAACTTTAGATGCTGCTGTAAAAATGGATACTGTAGGAAACAAAATTGCAGCTAGTGAAATAGCTCAAATCAAAGTTTATGCACCTAATGTAGCCCTTAAAATAATTGATAGAGCTATACAAATTCATGGAGGAGAAGGCGTATCACAATTAACACCGCTTGCTTCTATGTATGCTCACATGAGAACATTAAGACTTGCAGACGGACCTGATGAAGTTCATAGAAGGGCTGTTGCAAGACATGAATTAGGCAAATATATTGTTGAATAAATTGCCTAATAATTTAGTCTTCTACGATACTGAAACAACCGGGATTCACAAAGATTTCAGTCAAATCATCCAATGTGGATCAATTCTCACTGATAACTTATTAAATATAAAGGATCAACAGAATATTAGTAGCGCACCATTGCCATGGATAATTCCTCAACCCAAAGCAATGCTTACAAATAAAAAAATTAATTCATTTAAATCTAATGTTTCGCATTATCAGATGATGAAAGATATCCAACATCAATGGAAAAATTGGAGCGCCGATGTCCCAGCTATTTTTATTACTTATAACGGTCATAAGTTTGATGAAGAGTTAATAAGAAGACAGTTTTGGTGTAATTTACTAGAACCTTATGTAACTAATACAAATCAAAATGGAAGACTTGATGTGATGCTAATGATACACAACATAGCTTCTTTTTTTTCTGATGAGATCTCTATTCCACTCTTTGAGGAGGGACCAACCTTAAGCATTAAACTTGAACACTTAGCAGATGAACATGGGATAGATGTAACTGATGCGCATGATGCAATATCTGATTGCAAGTTCATGATTGGATTGTGTAAAGTGATTAAAGAAAAGATTCCAGAAGTATTTGAATCATTTTTAAATATTTCTACTAAACAAGGAATAAAAAATCTCATTTATTCAAATGAATTTCTTGCACTTGGTGAAGTATTCAGAAGACATTCTTTTAAATATCCAGTTGTTTTTTGCGGTGCTGATAATTCAAGACCAAATGATATTTGTTTTTTTGATTTAAGCTTTGATCCTGAAGAGATTATTAACTTAGACCTCTCTGAAATAAATAGTATGATTCAGTCTGGTGGAAGAGATTTACCAATAAAGAAATATAAGATAAACAAAACCATACCAGTTTGCCCAAGCTCTCTTTTATCAAAAACTGATCACTTTGACATTGATCATAAAGAGCTTCAAAGAAGAGCAGATATTATTTCTTCTAATAAAGATTTTCAAACAAAAGTATCACAGGCAATGCAAGATCGGATGATAGATTTTCCTGAGCCAAGTCATATTGAAGGAACAATATATTCAGGAGGCTTTCCTTCATATAAGGATAAGGATTTAATGTTGGAGTTTCACCAATCAGATAACTTAGAACATCTTGTAAAAATTTCAAGAAATTTTGAAGATGAGCGATTCAGGTTATTCGCAGAAAGAATAATATGTACACAATTTGATGGAGACATACCTGATGATATTAAAAAAAGATATGACGATTTGATTCATGAGAGGACTTCGACTGAGGGCGGATGGGGATCAGTTGCAAAAACTTTACAAGAGATTGATAAACTTATAGATGAAAAAGAAAATAAAGAAGATAAAAAAATCCTAGCAGCCACTAGAGAACATATTTCTTCAATGATTAAATAAGCTTAGATGGTGGGCGAGGAGAGATTCGAACTCCCGACTTCCTGCGTGTCGAGCAGACACTCTAACCAGCTGAGTTACTCGCCCTAATTCAGGGCTAATTTTACACAAAAGTAATAAAGAAGTACTAAATTATTAGGAGTTTAAATAAGTAAAGTTTATGGTAAAAAATGCTAAAAACATAAATCCGAAAACACAGATTTGAATTATAGATGCCCAAAAAATTTGTTTCATAGGATGAATATTAACTAATTTATCTATCATCGATTCATTAGGAGCGAGATTGACCGCCTGTAAAATTCTTTTTTGGGTTAAACTATTTTTCATCTCATTGAACTGATAATGCATTTAGATAATCATCAAGTCTGCCTTGGTTCATTACAAATTTTGATTTAAAAGTATTTGCAGCAGATTTGATATTGTTGATATTAGATCGACTATTACCAACTTGAATTACTCCAACCATGGCCATCATAGAGTGGGGAGTGCACTGATATCCATAAATTCCAGGTATCTCAAAAGTTACGCTGATATCTCTACTTAAAGTTCCATCCCAAGAAGATGCACCTTCAGGAAGCATTCCAGGAATTGATGCTGAATTATGTGCTGCATCTGTGGCCTTGAATATAACTGTATCACCAGGATTAATTTTAAGAACAGCTGGCTCAAAAACCATAACACCAGTAGTACCTTGATTAAGCATTTTTACTTCATAAGTAATACCACTGACAATAAAATTTGATAAGAATAATGAATATGTAATTAAATATTTGATCATGACCATTATTATAAATATTTATAATTAAATATCAATAAAACTTATATTAATATTTTATTGCTAATAAATATAAAATCTATATATTTAAAATACATTTATTTTAATTTTTAGGATTTATTTTATGAAACATGTACTCAACATGAATATTATTCTTTTAGTTTTAATTACATTAATTTTTTCAATCTCTATCTCGGCATCTTATTTCCCAGGCAAAAATACTTGGTTAAGCGTTTCACCAGAAGAAGAGGGAGTTTTACCCGAGAAGGTTAATAGGTTATTAGATCTATCATTTAGCGATGACGCAACTCAAGCGGTTGTAATTATAAAGAATGGAAAGATTATTTCTGAGAGATATGCTGAAGGTTATGATATTAGTTCACATGGAACCTCTTGGTCTATGGCTAAAAGTTATTATGCTGCTTTAATAGGCATTTCTCTTGATAGAGGAGAAATAGAAAGCCTTGATGATAAAGTATCAGATTATTTAGAATATTTTAATGATGGAAGGTCCAAAATAACTATTAGAGATTTATTAGATATGTCTAGTGGTTTAAACTTCCCCAGTCACGAACATGAAAAAATGTTTTTTCAGCCCAATCATCTAGCATATGCAAAAAAAATTGGTGTTGAAAAGAATGCCGGTCTTAAATTTGAATATAACAATGTTAATTCAATGCTTTTAGGTGACATTTTATTTCAGGTAACTGGTAAAAAAGCTGATGTACTTTTTGAAGAAAGAATATTGCAAATTATTGGAATTGAAGATTACAAATTATGGAAAGATGAAAAAGGAAATGTAATGACATATTGTTGTGTTGATATGTCAGCTAGAGATTACTCAAAAATTGGTTTACTTTTTTCAAGAAATGGTAATTGGGATGACCAACAAATCATTTCTAAAGAGTTTATCGATGAAACATTCCAGGTTGTTTGGGAAACTCCAAGTAGATTTACAGATTATAAAAGATATTATTCGCTTCATTGGTGGGTATCAAAATATGATAATGAATCAAAAATTTTTAATACAAGCGGAAAATTTGGACAATATACATTTGTTGATAGAGAAAACGATATTGTAGTGACTAGAATATCTAAATATTCACAACAAGATTCAGGTTCAATTCAAAAATGGGGAATTATGAAATACTTGAGATGGGCTGGCATTGAAAACGCAATTGCTATAGGCAGAAAACTTATTGAATCTGGTTCAATAGAGTCAGGCTCAGATGTTATAACCCCTTTTACTGAAGAAGAAGGCGAATCCTATGAATTTTATATTAAGTATCCTGAGATAATTGATGCTATTGCTGACTTAAGTCGTGATTAATATCTAATTCTTTAGCTTTTTTTAAATAACTGCTCATATCTTTTTTCCACTCTTCAAGATAATACCCATCATTACCATGTTTATTTAAATATCTTAAAAACACTCTACCATTTTCATCTTGGAAACCAGGTTCAAAAGGTTTACCTGTTCTTCTATTGGGTCTTTTAAATCGATTATCCATTAAGCCCAAACAAATAAAATCATTGGTATTGCAACTGCAATGATTAAGATTTCTAAGGGCAGTCCCATTCTCCAATAATCAGTAAATTTATAATTTCCAGGACCCATCACAACAGTGTTACATTGATGACCTATGGGAGTTAAGAAAGCGCAACTAGCTCCAACAGCAACTACCATTAGAAAAGCATTAACATCATAACCAAGACTTAGAGCAAGCTCATAAGATATGGGCGCCATAATTACTGCAGTGGCAGCATTATTTATAATATCTGAAACAGCCATAGTAATTATCAAAATAACTATTAAGATCCAGGCTTGACTTAGATTTTCTGCAATCGGCATTATATTTGAAACTAGTAAATCGGTTAGCCCAGTTGTTTGCATTGCAAAACCAATTGGTATCATAGCTGCAAGCATAATAACTATTGGCCATTCAATCGATCTGTAAAAGTTAGCATCTATAATCTTAATTCTTGCAAAACATAAAACGCATAACAAAAAGGCTATAGTTGGCGTTAAAATATTGAATGCAACAACTATTATTGAGCTTATAAACAAAATTAGACCTTTTAACAATCTACTCCGGCTAGATATAACTTCAATATCTCTTTCTCTTACAGGCATTAATCCTAAATGCTTAATTTTTTTAGAAACTTCTTCATCGTCAATATCTCTAACA
>CABYNW010000011.1 GCA_902520495.1 uncultured SAR86 cluster bacterium
AAGAAATAAAATATTTTGTACCACAACTATGTTTGGAGCTTCTGCAGTAATTGATGCGCTTCAAAGTGGTGAAGATAATTGGACATACAATACGCTCCAAGAAATAAATAAATAATTTCTCTAATTGTTATAATGCTTGTATGAGCAGAACACCACTAACAAAACAAGGCGAAATTTTAATTAAAGAAAAACTTTCGAATTTAAAATTTGTTGAGAGACCAAAAATTTCTGAAGCCATAGCAGAGGCTAGGGCGCATGGAGACTTAAAGGAAAATGCAGAATATCACGCAGCAAAAGAGCTTCAGGGTTTAATAGAGGCTAAGATTGGTGAGATGGAAAGCGCTCTAGCAAATGCTCAAGTAATTGATGTTAAGGAAATACCAGAAACTGGAAGAGTTGTATTTGGTTCAACTATTAAAATATACGATGTGGATAATGATAAAGAAATAACATATAAAATCGTTGGCAATTTAGAATCTGATCCTGAGAACGGCGATATTTCAATAGATACTCCAATTGCTCAGGGATTAGTTGGAAAGTTTGTCGATGATGAAATTAAAATAGAAACCCCATCCGGAAATTTAAATTTTGAAATTTTAGAAGTAAAACATATATAAAATGCATGCTGATAATTGGGCCAATAAAGCAAAAAGTATGGGCTATCGCTCAAGAGCTGTTTTCAAATTAGATGAGATCTTAAATAAGATTGGCTCCAAAAATAAATATCAAAATGTTTTAGATATAGGATCTTCTCCAGGAGGCTGGTCTCAATACATTAAAAAAAAATATAATAAAGCTAAAGTGTATGCTATCGATATTTTAGATATGGAACCAATTGATGGAGTTAATTTTTATCAAGAAAATATTGAAGATATTGATAATATAATCGATATCAAAAGATTAAAAGGTGCTTTTAACCTTGTAATTTCTGACATAGCCCCAAACTTGAGTGGTATAAGTGCAGTAGACAATGAAAATGTTTTTGAACTAAATCAATTAACTATTAATATTGCAAAGGATTATTTAATTAGTGATGGATTTTTGATAATGAAGACTTTTCAAAATAATAAGTTAAAAGATTTAAGAAAAGAAATGGAATTATTTTTTAAAATAGTTCAGACTTATAAGCCTGCTGCATCAAAGAAACAATCAGGCGAGATATACTTATTTGGAGTAAAATAATTTTATGAGTAGTTTTGTAAGAAATTTAGTAGTATGGGTCGTTCTTGGCTCACTTATGGTTTATGTATTTAATAATGTAGAAAATTCATCTGCAAGAGAACAAATTAGTTATAGTCAATTTAAGCAAGAAGTTTTGTCAGACAGAGTTGCTAAAGTTGTCTATAAGGGCGATCAAATGACTATCATTGGTGATCGTTTAGATGGGTCTAAGTTCGAGACTACTCATCCAATCTTTAAAAAAGATGAGGCGGTTGACAATGCTATTGAAGAGAATGGTGTTATTGCTGTTTATGAAAAAGTTGAGCAACCATCAATATTTTCTCAATTATTAGTTGGCGCTTTTCCAATACTATTGTTATTGGCAATCTTTTTCTTCTTCATGAGACAAATGCAAGGCGGGATGTCTGGAAAAGGTGGTCCTATGTCATTCGGAAGAAGTAAGGCTAAATTGATGGAAGGCGGCAAGGTAAAGACAACTTTTAAAGATGTGGCTGGATGTGAAGAGGCTAAACAAGATGTTCAAGAATTAGTTGATTTTCTTAGAGATCCAACAAAGTTTCAAAAATTAGGTGGAAAGATACCTAGGGGAGTATTGATGGTAGGTCCTCCAGGAACTGGTAAGACTCTAATTGCAAGAGCTGTAGCTGGTGAGGCCAAAGTTCCTTTTTTTACAATTTCAGGTTCTGATTTTGTAGAGATGTTTGTTGGTGTTGGAGCCTCAAGGGTTAGAGATATGTTTGAGCAAGCAAAAAAACAATCTCCATGTATTGTATTCATAGATGAGATTGATGCAGTAGGAAGACATAGAGGCGCTGGATTAGGTGGTGGACATGATGAAAGAGAGCAAACTCTCAATCAGTTACTAGTTGAAATGGATGGCTTCGAAGGAAATGATGGTGTTATTGTTATTGCCGCAACTAATAGACCTGATGTTCTAGACCCAGCACTTTTAAGACCGGGAAGGTTTGATAGACAAGTTGTTGTAGATCTTCCTGATATTAGAGGCAGGGAAGCTATCTTAAAAGTTCATATGAGGAAGGTTCCCTTAGCTGCAGATGTTGACCCTCTTGTTATTGCTAGAGGTACTCCAGGATTCTCAGGAGCTGATTTAGCAAATTTAATTAATGAGGCTGCATTATTCGCAGCAAGATACTCTGATAAAAAAATTGATCAGTCGCATTTAGACCTAGCAAAAGACAAAATCATGATGGGTGCTGAGAGAAAATCAATGATACTTAGCGAGGAACAAAAACGAATTACTGCTTATCATGAGGCTGGCCATGCAATAGTTGGAAGACTATGTCCGACACATGATCCTGTTTACAAAGTAACCATTATTCCGAGAGGAAGAGCATTGGGAGTAACAATGTTTTTACCTGAAGAAGATACATATATGCAGAGCAAAGAGTATCTCTTAGGAAGAATTGCTACTTTGTTTGGAGGAAGGATAGCAGAGAGTATTATCAATGGGCATCAAGGTATTACAACCGGAGCGTCCAATGATATTGAAGTAGCTACTGGAATTGCAACAAATATGGTAACAAAATGGGGCTTTTCAGATGAGCTAGGAACAATTAAATATGGTGAAGATGAAGGAAGTCCATTTTTAGGAAGATCTGCTACGAACCCTGCTCAAATTAGAAGTGATCAAACATCTAAATTAATTGACTCAGAAGTTAAAGCTATCATTGATTCATGTTATGAAAGAGCTGAAAAATTATTAAAAGAAAATTTAGATAAGTTAAATGTGATGGCCGACGCATTGCTTAAATATGAGACTATAGATGCGGATCAAATTGATGACATTATGGCAGGCGCAACTCCAAGAGAACCTAAAGGATGGTCAGATGACACTCCTTCAGGAAAACCTACTAAAAAAACTTCAATAAAAGGCGCTGCAGAAGAGTTATAATCTTTCTCCATGAATCTTAAATTTGGTACCGATGGGATTAGGGGCCCAGTCGAAAGTTTAATGACACCCGAAGCATGTTTAAAAATAGGACATGCTACTGGCGCAGTTATGAAAGAGCTTGGCTGGAATACTGTTGTTATTGGAAAAGATACAAGAATATCAGGCTACATGCTTGAGTCTGCATTACAGGCAGGTTTCATTGCTGCCGGAGTAAATGTTCAACTTGCTGGACCTTTACCTACCCCAGGTATAGCATACCTCACTAAAACTTTAAGAAATAAATTTGGAGTTGTAATAAGCGCCTCACACAATGATTTCTTAGATAACGGAATTAAAATTTTTAATGATAACGGTGAAAAAATTTCCAGAGATATTGAAAAAAGGATTGAAAAATATATTTCATCAGATTTGATTCCAGTCCAAACATCTGAAATAGGCAAAGCATATAGATTTGATGAATCAGGACCTAGATACATTGAATTTTGTAAATCAACAGTACCTTCAGATATATCTTTCTCTTCCTTAAGAATTGTTTTAGATTGTGCAAACGGTGCTTGCTATAAAGTTAGTCCTGAAATATTTGAAGAATTAGGAGCCGAGGTTATTACTCTTGGCAATAATCCAGATGGATATAATATTAATCAAGGATGTGGCTCTACTCATCCAGAACTTATTCAGGAAGAAGTTATAAAGCATAGAGCAGATTACGGTATATCTTTAGATGGCGATGGAGATAGGGTTATATTAGTAGATGAAAAAGGCAATATTCTAGATGGAGACGATTTGTTGTATATATTGGCTTTTTCTAATCCAAATAGAACTGGACCATGGTCAGGCGTCGTTGGAACACTTATGAGTAACCTTGGCTTAGAGAACGGTATTATGAAGCTTGGTTACAAATTTAAAAGAGCAGATGTTGGCGATAAATATGTAAGCAAGATGTTATCAGATGAGGGTTGGATGTTAGGAGGGGAAACATCAGGTCATATTATATGCAAAGATTTAGTTAGCACAGGTGATGGAACTATTGCTGCTTTAAAAGTTATTTCTTCATTACTTTTGCTTGAAAAAAAGCCATCAGAAATACTATCTAATTTTACTAAGATTCCACAAGTAAATAAGGCAGTCGTGGTATCCAATAAAGATATTGTTAATGATAAAGATCTTAAATCTCTTTTAAAAGAAGTAGAATCAGATATGACTGTCGGAAGGATATTAGTGAGGCCATCAGGAACTGAATCAAAAATTAGAATTATGGTAGAAGCGCCTGAAAAGAAAGTTGCTGAAAAGTATGCAACTGATATAGAAAAACTTATTAAATCAAAATTATGATAATTGCTAATTTTAAGTCAAACATAGTGGATTATCAGATATGGGTAAGAGACTTTATGAACTCATGCCCGCCAGTAGAATTTTATGTAGGAATGGCTCCGCCATTTATTTATTTTTTTGATAATTATGTTTCAAGATTAGAATTCTGGAGCAATAGAGATGAATCAGATCATGATATGTGGAATATGCACATTGGAGCTCAAGATGCTGATCATTCATCAGGATCAAGAACAGGTGCAATATCTGTTGGAATGCTCGAACAGCATGCGATAGCTTTTGTAATTATTGGCCATTCAGAAAGAAGAGAATTTTTTCATGAAGATAATGACTTGATTAGAAAAAAAATACATGCCGTTAACGGAAGCAAGCTAAGACCAATACTCTGCATTGGAGAGACAAAAGAAGAAAATAAAGAGGGTATTACAAAAGATGTCCTAAAAAATCAACTTGAAGTAATTGATGGTTTAGAACTTGGTAAAAATTTTACAATTGCCTATGAGCCTGTTTGGGCAATTGGAAGCGGGCTAACACCAGAACCAAAAGATATAAATGATATTCATAAATATATAAAAGATGTTGTACAATCCATTTCTGCAAATAATCTTGTACCTGACGTTATTTACGGTGGAAGTGTAACTAATAAAAATGCTAAAAGTTTTTTTATAGAAGAGTTTGTAGATGGTGCTTTGGTAGGAGGAGCTTCACTAGATGGCTCCACCTTTGGAGAGATAGTTAATATATGGGAACTAATTTATAATACAAGTGAAACAAGATGATAGTTTTTTTAACAGTTATTAATATAATTTTGGCGGTTGTGATAATAACAATGGTTTTATTTCAGCAAGGGAAAGGGTCTGATTTGGGCTCAGCTTTTGGTGGAGGTTCTTCAAATTCAATGTTTGGAGCACTTGGACCATCAGATTTTCTTGGAAAATTAACTTATATGCTAGTAGCTGTATGGCTGATACTTTCATTATTGCTTGCATATTTATTAAAAAATGAAAATTCTGAGGTAATTTTTGAAACTCCTTTGATTGAAGAAGCAATAGAAGAGACTCTTTCCGACGAGATTCCAATAGAATAGTATCAACTGGTGCCGAAGGCGGGACTTGAACCCGCACGAGTTTTCACTCACTAGCCCCTCAAGCTAGCGTGTCTACCAATTCCACCACTTCGGCAAAAAACGTGATTATAACAACATTATATTTGTTCTAATATAAAATTTACTTGACCAATCTATCTTACTTTCATAAACTTCATGTTCGCTGCGTTGCGGGGTGGAGCAGTCTGGTAGCTCGTCGGGCTCATAACCCGAAGGTCGTTGGTTCAAATCCAGCCCCCGCTACCACAGTTAAATAATTTTTTTTGTGGGGCATATGCCCTTTTTTTGTATAAAAATGAACAAAGATGAGTTTAAAAATATTATCGAGCCTGTTGTAAACAGGAATAATTGTATTTTATGGGGCATAGAAATCTTAAGAGGAAAAAAAAGAAATACACTAAGAGTTTTTATTGATTCCAATCAGGTCGTAGACATAAATGATTGTGAAAATATATCAAAAGATCTTAGTTATGAACCCATGCTTGATGTCACTCTTGGTGATGACTATATTTTAGAGGTTTCAAGCCCTGGTGTAGACAGAAAATTTTTTGCCATTGATCAACTTAATAGTTTTCTTGGTGAAGAGATAGAATTCAAAACAAAAGAATTAATTGATGGCCAAAGAAAATTTACAGGAACATTATCTAAATGCGATGAAAATTATCTTTATATACAAAAAATTAAAAACAATGGGCAACTAACTAAATTTAAATTCAATGAATTAGATATGTGTAAATTAAAACCAAACTATAATAAATTAATAAAGGAATATTCTCATGCAAAGTAATGAAATTTTAGGGGTTGTTGATTCAGTATCAACAGAAAAGGGTATAGAAAAAGATATTATATTTAAAGCTATTGAAATTGCTATAGCCTCAGCATCACAAAGGCATTTTCATGAAGATGCAGATTTATATGTAGAAATTGATAGAGAAACTGGAGAATACTCAACTCACAGAAACTGGCTTGTATTTGATAAAGATGATGAAGAGTTCCATCATGAGACACATATTTCAAAAGAAGATTCTAAATTAGATGTTGGAGAAACTTACTCTCTTAAACAGGAAAATATAGTTTTTGGAAGAATCGAAACTCAGGCTGCTAGGCAGGTTATGCTCCAAAAAGTAAGAGAAGCTGAGAGAGAAAAAATTGTTGAACAATTTAAATCACAAAATAATAAATTAGTTTCTGGTTCCGTGAAAAGAGTCACTAGAGATAATATTATAGTCGATATTACTCACGAGGCAGAGGCTCTGCTTCCAAGAGATAAATTAATGCCGGGAGAGATATATAAGATTAACGATCGAATTAGGGCAGTTCTTCAGATTATCGAAGTTGAAGGAAGAGGCCCTCAGTTAATGCTAAATAGATCATGTCCTGAGATGGTAACCGAATTATTTAATATAGAAGTTCCTGAAATTAATGAAGATGTCATTGAGATAAGAGGTATTGCTAGGGATGCTGGATCTAGATCAAAAATAGCAGTTAAGACCAATGATGGAAGAATTGATCCAGTTGGAGCATGTGTTGGCATGAGGGGCTCAAGAGTTCAAGCTGTATCATCAGAACTCGGTAATGAAAGAATAGACATAATTATTTTTGATGATAATCCAGCTCAGTTAGTAATTAATGCTTTATCACCAGCTAAAGTTGAATCAATAGTAATGGATGAAGATTCTAGATCAATGGATATCGCTGTTAATGAAGATAATTTAGCTTTAGCTATAGGTTCAAGAGGGCAAAATATTCGATTAGCATCGAGACTTGTTGGTTGGAATTTAAATATTATTAGTAATGAGGAAGCAGAAGCAAAGGTTAAAGTTGATGAAACAGAGTTTTTAGCAAAAATTGTTGATAGTCTTGATATAAAAGAAGATATAGCAGAAAAAGTTATTTCAAGCGGTCTTTCAAGTTTTGATGATATAGCATATGCTGATAATGCTTTATTTAAAGAATATATAGATTCAGAAGAAGAAATAAATAGAATTAAATCAGCTGCAGAAGATACTGCTTTACTAGAGGCAATGGGGGTAGTTACTGAAGAAGAAGATAACGTCGAATCTCTTACAGATTTAAGTTTGGATGAGGAGAATATTCAAAAATTATCTAATAAGGGGATTAAAAATAAAGATGACCTTGCTGAACTTTCAATTGATGAGCTTCAAGACATTATTGATATTTCAGAAGATGATGCATCTAAAATGATAATGAAAGCTAGAGAACATTGGTTTAATTAAAAAGGAAATTATTTTGGCAATAACAGTAAAAGATTTTGCAAAGACACTAAAAATCTCTAATAAAGCTCTTATAGAGCGCATGCAGAAGGCTGGTCTAAGTCATTCCAAAGGATCTGATGAAGTTACTCCTGCAGATAAACAAGCCCTTTTAAAATTTCTTAAAGGTAGCAAGACTCAATCAAAGTCCATTAAATCCGAATCAGGTGTTACAGTAACCTCAAAAGGAAAATCTTCATCATCTACAACATCAAATAAGAGTTATTCAGATAATATTGAAGCCAAAAGGGCCGCAGCATCAGAGCAGTTAAAAGAAGAGCAAACAAAAAGACAGGAGCAGCTAAGAGCAGCCACAAAACAAAAACAAGAACAAAGAAATAAGTTTGCTAAGAAAAATGAAGAAAAACAAAACGTAAAGCCAGTTGATGTAAAAGATCAACTATCAAGCGCCGTAAATGCATATAAAAGAAAAGAAGGCACTAACTTTGATGATACAAAACATCAATTTGAAACACCAAAAGAATTTATAAAAAAAGATATTGAAGTGCCCAGCACTATACAAGTAGGTGAGCTTGCAAAATTAATGGCTGTAAAAGGCGGTGAGGTTGTTAAGAATTTAATGAGCTTAGGTGTCATTGCTACTTTAAATGATTTTATAGATCAAGAAACGGCAATATTGGTTGTAGAGGAAATAGGTCATAATGGTATCGCCGTTCAAGAAGAAAATATAGAAGAAGACCTAGCAAATTTAATTCAATATAAAGATGAGCCTAAAACTAGACCTGCTGTTATTACAGTTATGGGGCATGTTGATCATGGAAAAACAACTCTTTTAGATTTCATCAGAAAAACAAAAGTTGTAGATGGAGAAGCGGGAGGTATAACTCAGCATATTGGAGCTTACGAAGTTAATACTCCTAAAGGCAAGTTAACTTTTATAGACACACCAGGACATGCAGCCTTTTCTTCTATGCGCGCTAGGGGAGCCAACACAACAGATATTGTAGTATTGGTAGTTGCCGCTAATGATGGGATCAAACCTCAAACTGAAGAAGCAATAAATCATGCTAAGGCAGCTGGTGTTTCGATAGTTGTAGCTATAAACAAAATTGATTTAGATGGAGCTGATCCTGAAAAAGTAAAGGGTGATCTTGCAGCAAAAGATTTAACACCTGATGACTGGGGCGGCAATATTCAAATGGTTCCAGTATCTGCACTTAAGGGCGATGGAGTAGATGATCTCTTGGAAAGAATTGCACTTGAAGCTGAAATTTTAGAGTTAAAAGCACATTATGAAGGTGCGGCACAAGGAGTTGTAATTGAATCAGAATTAGATAAATTTAGAGGATCTGTTTCAACTTTTTTAATCCAGAATGGCACACTTAAAACTGGAGATTTGGTAGTTTCTGGTAATGCAATTGGTAAAATTAAAAGTATTGTTAATAGCGACGGTAACAAAATTAAACATGCTGGACCGTCGGCAGCAGTCGAAGTTCTTGGATTAAATTCAGTTCCTACTGCTGGAGACATGTTTCAGGTTGTTAAAAATGAAAAGCAAGCAAGAGAAATTTCTGAATACAGAACAATTAAGGAAAAAGAAAAGAAATTACTAAAACAAAAAGATGAGTCAGTAGGAGATTTGTTTGAAACCCTTGGCCAAGAAGTAAAGAAAGTTTTAAATGTTATTGTAAAAACCGATGTTGGTGGAACTTGCGAAGCAATTATTGCAGCCCTTAATGACTTAGGAAATGATAAAGCAAAAGTAAAAATTGTATCAAGTGGAGTTGGGGGTATAACTGAGTCTGATGCAAACTTAGCTGTAGCTGTGGAATCGATTATTTTAGGTTTTAATGTAAGAGCAGATAATTCTGCTAAAAAGATAATCGAGGATGAATCAATACCCTTGAGTTACCACAGTATTATTTATGAATTACTTGACGATGTTAAGGCAAGAATGAGTGGACTTCTTGATCCAATCATCAAAGAAGAAATAGTTGGAACCGCAGAAGTTCTTGAGGTTTTCAATTCTCCAAAATTTGGGCAAGTTGCTGGATGTAATGTTATTGAAGGAAATGTTCTTAGAAATAAACCAGTAAGAGTTCTTCGAGATGATATTGTAATCTTTGAAGGTGAGCTAAATTCTTTAAGACGATTTAAAGAAGATGTAAATGAAGTTAAAAATGGCAATGAATGTGGTATGGGCATTAAGAATTACAAGGATATAAAACCTGGCGATAAAATTGAGGTATTTGATAGGAAAGAAGTAGCTCAAACGATATAAAATTTATGACTTCAAACAGATCTTATAAGGTAAGTGATTTATTAAAAAAAGAAATATCATTAATTATTGCTAATGAAATAAAAGATCCAAGGCTTCAAAATATAAACATAACTGCTGTAAAAGTCTCTGAAGACATAGGCATTGCTACAGTTTTTTATACAGTTATTGGACAATCTATCAATAAATCTGAAAGCAGTATCGATGAAGATATTCTTAATAAACTTTCAGGAATGATTAGGTCTACTTTGGCTAAAAATATAAAAATAAGAAGAATACCAAAAATTAATTTTAGATTTGATGAAAGTATTGAATATTCAGAAAATATTGAAAAGCTTCTAAGAGATTTAAAATAATGGATGGATTTATTTTAGTTGATAAACAAAAAGGTGTTAGTTCAAACTTTGTTGTTCAAGACATAAAAAAAAAAATAAAAGCTAAAAAAGTTGGTCATATGGGAACTTTAGATCCTATAGCCACTGGTTTGCTGGTTTTAGGGGTCAATAGAGCAACAAAATTTTCAAATCATTTTCTTGAATCTGATAAATCTTATGATGTTGAGATATCTTTAGGTGTTTCAACAGATACAGATGATTCTTCTGGAAACATAATCTATGAATCTACAGATTATCCTAGTAAAACACTGGTTAAAAAAGAGTTGGATAGTTTCAAAGGAGAATCTTTACAAGTGCCGCCTTTTTTTTCTGCATTAAAGCATAAAGGACAGCCTCTTTATAAATATGCAAGAAATGGAGAGTTCATTTCAAAGCCAGCAAGAAAAATTCTAATAACCAATATAGAAAATTTTTATTTTAAAAATAATATATGCTCTTTCAGAATTAAATGTTCAAAAGGAACCTATATTAGATCAATTGCTAGAGATTTGGGTGAGCGTCTTGGGTGCGGGGCTCACATGAAATCCTTAAAAAGAATATCGCAAGGCAGCTTTTTTATATCTAAAGCAAAAAATATCAATGAGATATATCTGGAAGACATAATTAGCATCGAGGAGGCTTTTAAAAACTTAGACATGATTACAATTCACTCCAAAGATCAAAAGAAATTCATTAACGGCGTTACAATTTGTGAGGTTGGAAAAAAAGATAATATTTATAGGGTTTTTAGTAATAATAATACTTTTATAGGTATTGGTGAGATTAAAGAAAATACCTTGAAACACAAACAACTTGTTTAAAAGCATAATAAGTTATAATATGCGACCGCTTACTTTAGTAATGTGAGGTTAGCGTTATTCATATAAAACATTACAAGGATATTAAAAATGGCACTATTAACTGAAGAAAAAGCAAATATAGTCAATGAATATAAGAGAAATGAGGGTGACACTGGATCACCTGAGGTGCAGATAGCGCTTTTAACAGAAAATATTAATAAACTTCAAAATCATTTTAAAAGTCACAAGAAAGATCATCATTCCAGAACTGGTCTAATAAGAATGGTCAACCTTAGAAGAAAGCTTTTATCTTATCTAAAGAAAAAGGATGCCGAAAGTCATTCAGAGCTTATTAAGAAATTAAATCTAAGAGGATAATTCAATAAAAATTAAAAAGGAAAATCGTGGAAAATAATAAATTAGAGTCTACAGTCGTAGAATTTCAGTATGGCAAACAACAAGTAAAAATCGAAACAAACAAAATTGCTCGACAGGCTACTGCGGCAGTTTTAGTTACTATCGGTGATTTAGTAGTATTAACAACAGTAGTTGCAAAAAAAGAGGCAGACCCAGCTAAGGATTTTTTTCCATTAGCAGTCTTTTATCAAGAAAAGTTTTATGCAACTGGAAGAATTCCAGGTGGTTTCTTTAAAAGAGAGGCTAGACCCACAGAACGAGAAACACTAACTTCTAGATTGATTGATAGACCAATTAGACCAATGTTTCCAGATGGTTTTAAGAATGAGATTCAAATATTCTCTACTGTGATGTCATCTGATAAAAAACAGAATCCAGATATTGCTGCAATGATTGGTGCATCTGCTGCCCTTACCATTTCAGGAGCTCCATTTGATGGTCCTATGGGTGCTGCTAGAGTTGGATTTGTTGATGGCGAGTATGTTCTTAATCCATCATTTGAAGACCTAAGTGATTCATACCTTGACATGGTAGTTGCTGGAACTGATGAAGCTGTTCTTATGGTCGAGTCTGAAGCTAAAGAATTAAATGAAGATCTAATGCTTGGTGCTGTTCTTTTCGGTCATCAAGAAATGAAAGCTGTAATCAAAGCCTGTAATGAATTAAAAGCAATGGTTGGGAATGAAGAATGGGTTATTGAAGAAGATGAAAGTATAGCTAATTATTATTCAGAAATTGAAAGTAAATACAAAGATCAAATTACCGAAGCTTTTAAGATTTCTAATAAATCTGAAAGAAATGAAGCTTTGGGTATTATTAAAAATCAAATAGTTGAAGATAATTCAGATTTAGATGAATCCGATCTTGGCAAAGTCTTAAGTTCATTCAAGGAACTAGAAAAAAATATTGTAAGAGGAAATATATTAAATAATATGCCTAGAATTGACGGAAGAGATTTGGATACTGTTAGGCCTATTTTTGTAGAAACAGATGTGCTTCCAAGCGCACATGGATCAGCGTTATTTACTAGAGGAGAAACTCAAGCTATTGTGGTTGCAACGCTTGGATCTTCCAGAGATGCACAAAGAATCGAAGCAATAGAAGGGGAAGGATCTGATAATTTTATGCTTCATTATAATTTTCCTGCATATAGTGTCGGTGAAATAGGTATGCCTATGGGACCTAAAAGACGTGAGATAGGACATGGAAATTTAGCTAAAAGAGCAATTAAGGCTGTATTACCAGATGTTGATGATTTTGGTTATACCATGAGGGTTGTTTCTGAAATCACAGAATCCAATGGCTCAAGTTCAATGGCATCGGTTTGTGGAACGTCTTTATCACTAATGGATGCAGGTGTTCCTCTTTCAAGTCCGGTTGCAGGTATCGCTATGGGGCTTATCAAAGAAGGCGATGATTTTGCTGTACTTACTGATATATTAGGAGACGAGGATCATCTTGGAGATATGGACTTTAAAGTTGCAGGAACAGAATCAGGAATTACTGCTCTTCAAATGGATATTAAAATCAAAGGAATTAATGAATCTATTATGGAGTCAGCGTTAACCAAGGCTAAAAACGCAAGAAATCATATCTTAGGAATAATGAATGAAGTAATATCATCAGCAAAAGATTTATCTGAAAATGCACCTGCTATGAAAACATTCATGGTAAATAAAGATAAAATTAAAGAAATTATTGGTAAAGGCGGAGCAGTTATTAAAGGAATGCAAGAAAAAACTGGTGCAACTGTCGATGTAAATGATGATGGGGTTGTTTCTGTTTTTGGCCAGAATCAATCTTCAATGAAAGAATGTCTTGCTATTATTGAAGAAATTCTAGAAGAACCCGAATTGAATAAAGTATACAAAGGTAAGGTAGTAAAAATCGTAGAATTTGGTGCTTTTGTAAATATTCTTCCTGGAAAAGATGGACTCTTGCACATATCAGAGATCTCTAATGAAAGAACAGAGAATGTTTCAGATGTTCTTGAAGAAAATCAAGAAATAGAAGTTAAACTCATTGGTTTTGACAGAGGTAAAATGAAGCTTTCTATGAAAGCCTTGTCAGAAAAAACTGAATAAGTATTTATAAACAAACATGCAATTAGTTAATTCTTAATTAGTATAATATTGATGAAGGCGAGTGTTTAAAGGATTATCATATTTAATAGACAGATTGTTAGGTCTAATTATGTGGCCTTTAGCTGCCGCAGTTGTTTATTACTATCCAGAAATTTTTTCTTTATTCATTGCTACAGTAAGATCTTTTGTAGAAAATGCTAGCCCAATTTATTTGGCAGGCGCCACCTTTTTCTTAATTTTTCGCTTTAATTTTCTCCCTTTTTTAAAATTCCCAAGTGCCTGGAATAAGAAAGGTGAATTTTCGTTTGCTGAAAGATTGAACATCTGGGAACACGAAAGAGCTCATTGGTTCTTTGCAATACTTACGTTTAAATTTGGATCACGTATAGAAGTTTATGATAAACCCAATGAAATGGGCGCAGCAGGGATGTTTTATTCATCTACAAATAGTTACAATTGGTTAATAACAATAGGGCCTTATTTTTTTCCAACTTTTACATTTTTATTACTACCCTTATTTTTAGTGCCCTACGAACCTTTATATCCATTTTTAGAGTTTTTATTGGGTTGGTCTATTTCATTTCATATAATTCAAAATATTGAAGATGTAATACGAAATTGGAAACCAAGCGAGGGTTCTTATACCGACCTTACAACACTAACGCAAAGATTTCACAACCAAACTAAATTTTCTATTTTTCGTTCAAGAGTTTTCGCTATTGTAATGATTCCTGCCTTGAATCTTATTATATTTTCTTTTGTTCTTTTGTTTTTAATGAAAAACTTATAATGTGAAATAATTTTTTAGCTCAGCAAGCCTGATCCTATTTTGACCTTTAATCAAATAAAGTATAAAAAATATACATAAAAACTAGCAATATTCTATATGTTTCAAAATGTCAAATATTGTGTCGAAATTTTGTTAACATGATTTGATTCATTTAATATTTTGTGTTTTCATTAAATCTGCAAATCATATAAAAACCTAATAGGGGGGAATTATTATGGATAATGCATGGAAAATGATAAAGGACATCGTTAGTAACCTAACTGAAGTTCTAGTCGGAGTGCTTGGTCTTGGAATCGTTGGAGCTTTAGCTTTTGGTGGTATTCTTGGACTTGACGTTATAGGAAATATAACTTCATTGGTTGATTCTTTAGCTAATAATGGAGTTGTAGGACTACTCGTCTTAGCAGTCTTAATGAGTCTTGTTAAGTAATTAACTTAACGATCGTTAATAGGAAGGGGTAAAACCCTTCCTAATTTTTAAAAAAATATGAAATTTAAGATAACACTTGCCAGCCTAACAACTTTTTTAAACAAGGTTACTAAATTATTAATACCTCTTGTAGTTGCTTCTTTATTACTTGGTATTTTATTTGGAACTGACACACCATTTGTTGGTGATGTTTATACAAATGTTACAGATGTTCTAAATATGTTGGGTGAAGATGCTTTATTAGCTTTAGTAGCATTAATCATCATACTTGCCTATCTTAAAAAAGATTAGTCTACTTTTTTACTTTTTACTTTATTTAGTGGTGGCTATGGGTGGAATTGAACCACCGACCCCAGCGTTATGAGTGCTGTGCTCTAACCATCTGAGCTACATAGCCAGTCGTTGAATGATAATATTAAAATCTTTATAGTCAATCTTTTAAACATTAAATTTAAAATGAATCACATCACCATCTTTGACTATATAATCTTTGCCCTCTAACCTTAATTTTCCTTTCTCTTTTGCTCCTAATTCACCATAGCATTGAATATAATCCTCAAAATCAATAACCTCAGCTTTTATAAAGCCTCTTTCAAAATCAGTATGTATTGTTCCAGCGGCATTTGGTGCCGTGGAGCCATTTTTAATTGTCCAGGCTCTTATTTCCTTTGGACCTGCAGTGAAAAACGTTTTTAATCCAAGTATCTTATAGCCTTCAAAAATAATTTTATTAAGAACAGGCTCATCCATACCTAATAAATCTAAGTATTCTTTTTTCTCGTCATCTTTAAGTAGCGATATTTCTTGTTCTATTTTTACTGAAGCCGGTATAACCAATGAACCTAGATTATATACAATATTTTGAAGCCTTCTTAGATATTCTTGTGATGTTTCAGAATCATCAATATTAGCAATGTAAAAGGTAGGTTTAGAGGATAGTAATTGAAATTGCTTAATAATTTTTTGCTCTTCTACTTTGTAATCTTTTAGGTTTATTAGATTTCCTTTTTCAAGTTCAATTCTTAGCTGTTGAAGTATTTCATAGTGAATCTTGTTTTCCTTATCATTTGTTTTTAACAATTTTTCACACCTGATAATTCTTTTAGACACAGATTCTAAGTCTGCAAGTATTAATTCTAAATTTATAACCTCAACATCTCTTTCTGGATTAACAAGCCCATCAACGTGAGTTATATTATCGTCATCAAAACATCTAACAACATGAGCCAATGCAGTCATTTCTCTGATATTTGACAAAAAGGAATTACCCAAACCTTCACCATCTGAAGCTCCTTTAACAAGACCAGCTATATCAACAAGATCAAGTGCAGCAGGAATAACCTTTTCAGTATTTACTATTTTATTAAGCTCATCTAACCTACTATCTGGAAGAGGGACTATCCCTATATTTGGATCAATAGTACAAAAAGGAAAATTTTCTGCAGGTATTTTAGATTTAGTAAGTGCATTAAAAAGAGTTGATTTACCAACATTTGGAAGTCCAATTATTCCGCACTTAAAACCCATTATTTTATCTTGTATGAAGTATTTTTTGAGCTTCTTCGATTTTATTATTACAAATCAATTCAATTGTTTCTTCAAATTTAGAGTATGAACTTGAAATTATTTTTTTTTCATCAGGTGAGAATTTTGTTAAAACCCAATTAGTTACATCATTTTTGTTTCCAGGATGGCTTATCCCAATCCGAAGTCTCATAAAATTATCTTGACCAGTTTTATTTATAATATCCCTTAGGCCATTATGTCCACCATGACCACCGCCTTTTTTGATTCTAAGCTCACCCAATTTTAAGTCTAGATCATCATGAATAATTAAAAGCATGTCTGATTTAAGATTTGTTGATTTTAATATTTTAAATATTGTTTTACCTGAATCATTCATATAATTAGTTGGGATAGACCACAAAAGTTCATTATTATGTGATTCTCCGATTTCAGCTTCAAACTTTGTTTTAGTATTAAATTTTTTAAAGAACTGATTTGATATTTTTATAAGCCAGTCTTTGCCGATATTATGTCTAGTACCATCATATTTTTTACCAGGATTACCTAGTCCAATGATACATAATCTGTACATTTTTAACTCTCAGAGTTATCTTCTTTGCTTTCTTCAGATCCCTCAGATGTAGTGCCTTCCTCACCTCCATCTTCAGAGGTGTCGGCGCCTTCAGCAATTTCTCCATCTTCAAGCTCATCTTCAAGGATAGGATCTTCTTCAACAGCCTTAGGAGCATTAACTGAAACAACCATTTGATCTGTTTCTTCAGTTAGCCCAGGTACTTCAGATCCTTCAGGAAGAGTTATTTCTGTTAATCTTATTGATTCACCAAGATGCAGATTTGCAATATCTACCTCTATTGATTCTGGAATATTTCCAGCAAGACACATAATTTCTATTTCTCTAATAGTTTTTGAAACAACTCCACCATCTTCTCTAATACCTATGCAGTCTTCTTCATTTGTAAAGTTCACTGGTATAACAACTTTAAGCTTTGTTTTTCTTGATACTCTTTGAAAATCAGCATGAAGGAATTTACCCTTTGCAGGATCTTTTTGTAATTCTTTCAACACTACCTTTTCTTCACTATCACCATTTTTAATAATTAAAACCTGGGTATAAAAAAGTTCATTTTCTGAAGCCTTTGTAAGTTCATTCAATTTAAGTTTGATGTTAATAGTTTCCTTTTCATCTCCATAAACAATAGCTGGAACCATTCCATCTATCTTACGAATTACTCTAGCCTTATTTGATCCAGTTCTTTCTCTTAAATCTGCATTTAGTACAATTTGATCTGTCATAATTTCCTCTATAAAAACATTTCACTTAGCGATTTTTCATCGCTTAATCTCTTAATGCATTCAGCAATAGTTGATCCTAATGAAATGACGCGTATTTTACTGCATTTTTCTGCTTCTTGTGACAATGGGATTGAATTTGTTACAACCAGCTCATCGATATCTGATTTTTCTAATCTTTCTATAGCAGGACCAGAAAGAACTGGATGAGTAATATATGCCTTAACTGCCTTCGCACCCTTTTCTTTTAATGCATTAGCTGCGTTACATAAGGTTCCAGCTGTATCAATTATATCGTCTGGCACAATACAGACCTTGCCATCAATATCACCAATTATATTCATTACTTCAGATTGATTCGCAGCAGCTCTTCTTTTATCTATTATTGCTAAATCTGTATCATCCAATAATTTAGCTAGTGCTCTTGACCTTACCACTCCACCAACATCTGGAGAAACTACAACAATATCCTTTCTTTCGTTATTTGCTTTAATATCATCCACCATAAGTTTTGCTGCATATACATTATCGGCAGGCATATCAAAGAAGCCTTGAATAGTTTCTGAATGAAGATCAATAGTCAAAACTCTATCAATTCCCACAGATGAAAACATATCAGCAACCACTTTTGCACTAATTGGGACTCTTGCAGATCTAACTCTTCTATCTTGTCTAGCATAACCATAGTATGGAACAACAGCTGTTATTCTTGAGGCTGATGATCGTTTTAAAGCATCAGCTAGTAACATTAATTCCATTAAATTTTTATTTTGCGGAGTGCATGTGGACTGTATTATAAAAGTATCATGACCTCTAACATTATCTTCAATTTGAACTTTAATCTCACCATCTGAAAAATATCCAACATCTGCTGCTGATAGGGGTATTTCTAGTATTTTGGATACCTCAGAAGCAAGCTCAGGATTTGCCGTTCCTGTAAAAAGATCTAAATTATCTATGCTCATATGAATTTCCTCTTTGCATATTATAAAGCATGGCTGGGGTGGTAGGATTCGAACCTACGCATGACGGGATCAAAACCCGTTGCCTTACCGCTTGGCTACACCCCATTCTTATTTGATATAACATATCGGCGAATATTGTAATGGTTTACAGAAAAAGAATCTCCAATTACTTGGAATTTTTTTAAGAATTTCTTTTATCTCATTATCTTTTTTATACAAAATAAACATACATGAACCACTCCCGCTGAGATTTATATTATATTCAGGACTAATCAATTCATAAAATTCATTAATTTCATTATTTTTATCTAAAAAAACATTCCAAAAGTCATTTTGTTTATGATGAGACTTTTCGATATTATCACCTCTTTGGATATCTAATAAATGATACATTTCTGAAGATGAGTTATTTATCTTTGGGTATATTAAAAGTATTTTATCTTTAGTTGGTAATTTGGATTTAAGTTTATCGCCAATCCCAGAACCATAAGCATTCTCTCCATGAATAAAAAAGGGTACATCAGCTCCAATTTCCTTAGCTATGCCCATTAATTTATTTTTCGTTAAGTTAAGACCCCACAATTTATTTAAAGCAATGATGGTAGATGCTGCATTGGAACTACCTCCACCAAGGCCAGCTCCGACTGGAATATTTTTTTCAATTGTAATATTTATGCCTTTTTTAGAATTTATTAAATGAATCAACGATTTTGCAGATTTATAAATAGTATTGTCTTTATTTTCTAAAAAGGATTTATTTGATTGTATTGATATGCCACGTTCAGAAACCTCAAATGTCATATGATCAAATAAATCAATATATTGAAACGATGTCTCTATATTGTGATAACCATGATCATTTTTTTCAAAAATTTTCAAATCTAAATTGATTTTTGCAGGTGAATTTATATCGATTCTTTTCATTTTCTTATAACGAACCCATTCATATAAACATTCTCATACATAATATAGAAATTTGTTTTGTCTTTATTCTTTTTACATTTAAAACTAAAATCTAGTTCTTCTATAACTTCATAAATATTCAAACTTTTTGATAAAAGACACTGTCGCAACCAATATTTAAAATTTCTATTAATATCTTCAGGAACATAAAACGAGGAACTGTTTTTAGTTGGAAGGAAGATTAAATTTTTGCCTTCCTGAACCTTAATCTTTAGAACATTTCCATAAAAAGGCTTCTTAATCTGTATAATAGAATCTTTTTTAGCTAAGTTAATGTTTATATTGAATGAAAATTTGTCAACTTCATCTTTACTTATTGATAGCTTTCCAATGAATTCAGTAGAGCTTTTATCACTATTAATAGAAGCACAAGAAACAATTAAACTTATTATTAAAGCGTAAAAAAAGGTTTTTATTATGGAATTACAGTTATTTGGCATAAATCATAAGACCTCTGATGTTTCTGAGAGAGAAAAATTCATTATAAATGAGTCTAACCAGATTGTATTAGATAATCATTTAAAAAAAATTTTTAAGAATAAATTAGAGTCTTTTTTTGGTATATCAACTTGTAATAGAACTGAGTTTTACTTATTTGGTGAGCCAAATATTTCATCAAAAGTTTTTCATGAGGTTATGACTATTCTCAAAAATGAAGATATGAATAAGGAAAGTTTTTATTTTTTAAACAATCATGATGCTTTAGTTCATATGTGCAAAGTAGCTTCTGGTATTGATTCTCAAGTTCTTGGTGAGCAAGAGATATTGGGGCAGTTTAAAAGCGCAGTTAAGAAAGCACAAGAACTCAATATTGTTAAGAGCAAACTATTAAATCTTTCAAATAAAGTTGTAGAGATATCAAAGCAAGCAAGGACTGAAACAAATATAGGCTTAAACTCGTTATCAGTCAGCGGATTAGCATATAAGCTAGTTAAAAATATATTCGAAGAACCCAAACATCAAAATATTTTAATAGTTGGAGCTGGATCATTAGCCCAAAGTGTAATGGAGAATCTATTTAAAAATGGGATTCATAAAATTAAATCAGTTAATAGAAGTATAAAAAAAATTAAATTGCATAATGATTATGAAATTGTATCTTCATCATTAGACTCACTTCATGATGAGTTAGAGTTTGCAGATATTGTTATTGCTTCTTCAACTACAGAATTACCATTGATAGGCAAAGGAGCTATTGAGAATGCTCTAAAGAAAAGGAATAACAAGCCTATATTACTTATTGATCTTGGAGTTCCAAGAAATATTGAGGATGAGATAAGAAATATTGAACAAGCATATTTATTTTCTATTGATGATATTGAAAAAATAACACAAGAAAACTATGGGCAAAGATCAATTGAGGCAGAAAAGGCAATGAATATTATTGTACTAGAGGCTCATGCTGCCTTAGATTTATTTTCCATGAAAGATGCTAAAGATAAAATTTCCATTCAATTAGAAGAATTTTTAAATAATTTATCAACTAATGAAATTGACCAATTTAAAAATTCTAAAGATTTTTCTGAATTAATAAGATCTATAAAGACTATGAATATTGATAACAATAAACTCAATAACTTTAAAGATATTAAGAAATTAGAAGATCATGTTATTGAGTCTATGATTAAAAGATTTTTTGAAAATGCATAATTCTATGTTAAAGAAGCTTGATCAGCTTCAAAACAGGATAGGTGAAATAGAGTCTTTATTGGTTGATTCTGAGACTGTAAAGGATATTGAGAAATATACTCTTTTAAATAAAGAATTCGCTGAACTAAAACCAATTGTAGATAAATTCGAAGAATACAACCAAGTAGCAAAAAATATATCAGATGCAAATGAAATTATTGAATCTGGTGATCAAGAGTTAAAAAATTTGGCAGAAGAAGAAATAAAAAAAGTTGAAGGTAGGCCAGAAATACTCGAAAAAGAACTTAAATTAATGCTCCTTCCAAAGGATTCAGCAGATGATGGTTCTGCTTATTTAGAGATTAGAGCAGGCGCAGGGGGCGATGAAGCAAGTATTTTTGCTGGAGACCTCTTTAGAATGTATTCAAGGCTCTCTGAAAGAGAGGGCTGGAATATGGAGGTCATTGATATTAAACAATCTGAACAGGGTGGCTTAAAAGAGGTCGTTGCAAAACTTGAAGGAAAAAGTGTTTTTAAAGTTTTAAAATTTGAATCTGGAGTTCATAGAGTTCAGAGAGTTCCTGAAACAGAATCTCAAGGAAGAATTCATACTTCTACATGCACAGTAGCAATTTTGCCTGAAGTTGAAGAGGTCCAAGATATTAACATTGATAAAAATGATTTAAGAGTAGATACTTTTAGAGCATCTGGTGCTGGTGGCCAACATGTAAATAAAACAGATTCTGCTGTTCGTTTAACACATACTCCTTCAGGAATAGTGGTTGAATGCCAAGATGGAAGATCCCAACATAAAAATAAAGAAAAAGCTTTATCTCTTTTAGCTGCAAAATTAAAACAACAAGAGATAGACAATCAGCAAGAGAGTATTGCAAGCGAAAGAAAAATTTTAGTTGGAACAGGTGATAGAAGTGAAAAAATAAGAACATACAATTTTCCTCAAGGAAGAATGACTGATCACAGAATTAAACTGACACAACATAATTTAGACCAGATTATGGATGGTGATATCAAAACTATATGCGATGCATTATTAGCAGAGAATCAGCTAGCTATGCTTTCACAACTCGAATCAGAATAATTGAAATATAACTTAAGCCATTATCAAGAGATGCTAAATAGCGATGTTTTAAAAAATGAGTTTATTTTTTATTTAAAAGAAAAACTGCTTTTTAATGATAAAAAAATTTATCTTGATAAAGAAACAGAGCTAAATAAAGAACAGCAAAACCTAATTCAAGAATTTATTGAAAAGAAGAAAGATGGAATGCCTTTGGACTATATTCTTAATTCTACTAAATTTTATGAAAATGATTTCTATGTAGATTCAAGAGTCTTGATTCCAAGACCGGAAACAGAAATCTTAGTTGATTATGCAAATAATCATTTCTCATCTCCAATCAAAGTATTAGATGCTGGAACAGGCTCTGGATGCATTGGAATTTCAATTGCTTTAAAAAATACTAGTTCCAAAGTTTATGGCTCAGATTATTCAGATGATGCCTTGAATGTTGCTCACACTAACAAAATTAATCTTAATGTAGAAAATTTTTCACTCATTTATGCAGACTGGTTATCTTGCTTTAAAGCAGAATCTTTTGATTTAATCGTAAGCAATCCTCCTTATATCGCATATCAAGATCCTCATCTTGAGGGCTTAAAGCATGAACCCAATAAGGCTCTAGTAGCAAAAGATAATGGACTCGGAGATATAAAATTAATTGTTGAACAGTCAACTGAAGTTCTGAAGAGGGGAGGTATGTTGATGCTAGAACATGGATATCAGCAACAAGAAAAAGTAGAAAATATTTTCAAAAGGAATCATTTTTCAGACATTGTTAATCTAAGAGATTTTCATAATCTTCCTAGAATTACTTTAGGAACTTTAAAATAATTTATTTAATCCTTTCAATATAACTACTTTTAGGTTCCACAATAAGTAACATAACGCTCATCAGAAGATGAGGGCATAGTATATTTTTCATAACTATCTTTTTCTTTAAAAGGCGATTCTAGTAATTTATTCATTAAATTAGTTTCTGCCATATCTTCATTATTGGCATGCTTTAGTGCATCTTCGATTAGATGATTTCTTGGAATGTAGCAAGGGTTTTTTAGATTCATTTCGTGAAATATATCGCCAACATTAATTTCTTTTTTCCAAGCTTTAAACCATTTTTCAAAAATTTTAGATTCTCTAAAGACAGAATCTTCTACCTTCATTGATTTATTAACAATTTTTGCAAGATTTCTAAATGACAAAGTAAAGTCTATTGATTCAGAATGTAATATTTTTAAATAGTTATCAATTATTTTTATATTCTTATCATCGATATTTCGAATACCTAATTTCTTACCAAATTCTTTATAGAAGTATTCTTGATATGAGGGCATTACTAATTGCAAAACTTCAGTTAATTGCTTTACTGATTTTTCTTCATTTTCATCTACTAGTGGAATAAGAGTTTCAGCTAATTTTGCAAGATTCCATACAAGAATGGCAGGTTGATTTAGGTATGCGTATCTTCCATTATGATCTATAGAACTAAAAACAGTTTTAGGATCATACTTATCCATAAATGCACATGGACCATAATCTATTGTTTCTCCTGAAATGGTCATATTGTCTGTATTCATAACCCCATGAACAAAGCCAATACTCATCCATTTAGAGACCAAGGAAGCTTGTTTATCACAGACAGCAGCAAAGAAGCTTAGGTATTTGTTATCTATTTGATTTAATTCTGGGTAATGCCTATTAATTGAATAATCAGTCAATGATTTTAAAATTTGAATATTTTTACTCCTCGCATATTCAAATGTCCCAATTCTTATATGGCTTTTTGCAACACGAGTTAGGACCCCACCAGCTTGTAATGTTTCACGCAAAACAGTTTCATTGGTTTTAAGAGCAAAAAGAGCTCTTGTTGTAGGGATGTTAATTGAATGCATGAATTCACTAATTACATATTCTCTTAATACAGGTCCAAGAGCAGATTTACCATCTCCTCTTCTAGAGAACGGAGTTTGACCAATGCCCTTTAGTTGAATATCCTTATTTTGAATTTCTCCAAGGAGGATTGCTCTTCCATCACCTAGTTGAGGATTAAAATGTCCAAATTGATGACCTGAATAGGCTTGTGCTATTGGCATAGAGCTCTTTGGCAGACTCTTCCCAGAGAAAATACTTAAACATTCTTCTGAATTGATAAAATCACTATCAATTCCAAGTTCTTCAGCAAGACTATGGTTTTTTAAAATAAATTCAGGTTCTTGAAAACCAGCAGGTATGCATTTTTCACATATTTCATTTAGCTCTTTTGCATAAGAGTTTTCAAAATTGATTGAGTGAGACACTAAAGATTTATTTAACGAATTTTACAAATGAATCCAGTTCTTCTCTTTTTGTTCTGTAGTTATTTATTGGATCATCTTTATCTTCATAACCAATTGCTACGCCACACCAAACTATTTCATTATCAGGATGATTTGTAGCTTCTTTTACAGTTTTTGGATAAATTGACCATGATTCTTGAAGGCATAATCCCAAACCATGGTGAATAGCACTAAGCCATAGATTTTCTAAAAACATTCCGACATGACCCCAGCCATTATTACCAAATGACCTATCAATAGTTATAATCATACCGAGCGGAGCTCCAAAAAAGTTGTAGTTTTCTCTTATTTGTTTAAACCTAGAGTCCAGATCATCCTTCTCAATAGAAAGAGCGTTATACATATCTGCTCCGCATTCATATCTTCTTTTCTTATATTCATCAGCTAAAGGCTTAGGATATATCTCATATTCTATTTCTTCCTGTACTCCATTATCAAAATTATGAAGAGTTTTTTCTGCTAATTTTGTTTTAGATTCTTCATTTAAGACATAAACTTTCCATGGCTGGATATTGCCTCCAGATGGAGCAGAACCTGCCAATTTTAGGATTTCTTTTATTTTATCCATTTCTGGGACTTCACTTGTGAATGCTCTTACAGAAAATCTTTTTTCAATACCTTCTTTTATATTCATAATTTTGTTATCAAATAATGTTGCTTCTTATATAATTTATAACAAACAAGATAAGGGAGCAATTCAAATGATTGGAGATATGCAAAGTTGGACACCTAATGTTGCTGGAATAATCGAGCACGCTATGAAAGTTCATCCTAAAACAGAAATTATAAGTAGATTGGTTTCAGGTGAAATTCATAGGTCAAATTATGAAGAAGTATGTATCAGATCTAGAAAGTTGGCATCAGTTTTAGCTAAAGACGGATATAAAGAGGGAGATGTATTAGCAACATTGGCTTTAAATACATATAGACATTTAGAGATGTATTATGGAATATCTGGAATGGGAGCTATAACCCACACTCTTAATTTCAGACTTCATCCAGAACAAGCGGTTTATATAATCAATCATGCTGAAGATAAAATAATTTTCGTAGAATCTCCTTTTGTGCCTATTCTTGAGGCAATACAAGATCAAATACCAACTGTAGAAAAATTTATTGTTTTATGTGAGGAAAATGAATTGCCTGAAACTTCTTTAAAAAATGCTATTTCATATGAAGAATATATTAAAGGCGGAGATGAAAACTATGTTTGGCCAACTTTAAAAGATGATGCAGCTTGCGGGCTTTGTTATACATCTGGCACAACTGGTAATCCAAAGGGAGTTTTATACAGTCATAAATCAAATGTTATTCATGCACAAGCAGCCCTAACCGCAATGACTATAAGTCCTGATGACTCTATTTTAATGGTAGTTCCTTTGTTCCATGTTTTAGCATGGGGTATTCCATATTTTGGACCAATGTTAGGTTTGAAACTAGTAATGCCAGGAATGCAAATGGAAGGAGAGCCTCTTTATGAGCTTATTGAAAAAGAAGATATTACATTAGCGTTTGGGGTTCCAACGATATGGATGGGTCTTTTAGCTTATTGCAGAGAAAATAATAAAATTTTAAGTTCAGTAAAAAATACTATTATTGGTGGATCAGCTTTGTCTCTAGCAACACTTCAAGAGTTTGATGAAGTTCATGATGTAAATGTAATACATGCTTGGGGAATGACTGAGATGAGTCCTATGGGGACCACAAATATTCCGACACCTGAAATGGAAAATATGAGTAAAGACGAAAAGTATGCAATCCAACTTAAACAAGGCAGGCCAATATATGGTGTTGAGTTAAAAGTTGTTGATGATGCAGGAAATGACCTTCCTCATGATGGTGAATCGCAGGGACATTTATTGGTAAGAGGTCCTTGGATTCTTCAGAAATATTTTAAAGCCGACAAAGATGCTGTGGACTCAGATGGTTGGTTTGATACTGGAGATATATCTGTTTTAGATGAAGATGGATACATGACTATTAAAGATAGAGCTAAGGATGTTATTAAGTCTGGTGGTGAATGGATTAGTTCGATTGACCTGGAGAATGCAGCTTTTGGACATCCGGAGGTTGCAGAGGCTTGTGTTGTTGGAATACCTCATCCTAAATGGGATGAAAGACCAATGTTATTTATTGTAACCAATTCAGGTGAGCCCATTGAAAAGCAAAATATTATTGATTTTTTAAGCGATAAGGTTGCTAAGTGGTGGTTACCTGATGAGATTATCTTCTTAAAAGAACTTCCTCATGGCGCTACAGGAAAACTTCAAAAGTTTGAATTAAGAGAAGAATATAATAATCACTATATGGAGAAATAGTATGTTAAAAGTTGTAAAAACATCAGAAATTGAATCAGTTATAGGTACAGAAGTAGGGGTGTCAGATTGGGTTGTTATTGATCAAGAAAGGATAGATAAATTTGCTGATGCAACAATGGATCATCAATTTATTCATGTTGATCCAGAGCAAGCAACTCCACAACTTGGATCAACTATAGCTCATGGATTTCTTTCTTTATCTTTGATTGCCGGTATACCCTTTGAACAAAAAATAGGAATGGTGCTAGAAGGAACCAAGATGGGATTAAATTATGGATTAGATAAGGTAAGATTTTTAAGTCCAGTTCCTGTAAATTCTGAGGTAAGAATTATAATGAAATGCATGGATATTAATGAAAAAAATCCTGGTCAATATCTTGCAAAATTTGAAGTTACTATGGAAATTAAAGGTGTTGAAAAGCCTGCATATGTTGCAGAAGCCCTGACTATGTTTATTGTTTAACTTGTTTTAGAATAGTTCTCCATCATTTAAGCAATTAATTAAATTAATCTTTTAAGTATGTCATTAACTGATTTTGGGTTTGCTTTACCTTGAGTCTCTTTCATTACTTGTCCTACAAAGAAACCAAAAAGTTTATCTTTTCCATCTTTATATGCAGCAACTTGATCTGGATTAGAATCAACAACCTTTTTAGCTATTTCTTCTAGTAACGATTCATCTTGAATTTGAACAAGACCCTTAGATTCAATTATTTCATCAACGTCAGAAGCGCTTTCCCATATTTCTTCAAGTACTGATTTGGCAATTTTCCCTGAGATAGTCTTGTCTGAGATTCTTTCAATTAATTTTCCAAAATTTTCTGGAGACAGATTTGATTCATCAATTTCAATATTATCTTTATTTAATAGTGCGCTCACATCACCAACCAGCCATTTAGCAACAAGCTTTATGTCATCTGTTTTATTTGAGGCTTCTTCGAACATGTTAGCCATTGCTTTAGAAGAAGATATTATTTTTGCCTCTGATTCCTCAAGTCCAATTTCTGAGACATATCTATTTTCTTTCTCTTCTGGAAGTTCGGGAAGATTATCTTTAATTTTTTGCAATTCCTTATCTGAAATTACTACCGGTAAAAGATCAGGACAAGGAAAGTATCTGTAATCGTTAGCTTCTTCTTTAGACCTCATCGATCTTGTTTCGTTTTTATCACTGTCATAAAGCCTTGTCTCTTGAACAACAGTTTCACCATTTTCAATTAATCTAATTTGACGCTCTATTTCATAATTAATCGCTTTTTCAATAAATTTAAAAGAATTAATATTTTTTAGTTCAGCCCTGGTTCCTAATTCTTTATCATCACTTTTTTTTATAGATATATTTACATCGCATCTCATTGAGCCTTGTGCCATATTTCCATCACAAATATCTAAGAAAGTTACCAGTTGTCTTATAGCTTTAAAATAGGCAACAGCTTCTTTTGCACTAGAAATTTCAGGCTCAGAGACAATTTCAAGAAGGGGCGTCCCAGCTCTATTAAGATCTACTCCGGTTTCACCTTCAAAAAGGTCATGAATAGACTTACCAGCATCCTCTTCAAGGTGAGCTCTAGTAATATTTATTTCTTTTTCACCTTCATCCGTTATGACTTTTATAGAACCTTTTTCAACTATAGGTTTAGTCATTTGAGTAATTTGATAACCTTTAGGTAGATCGGGATAGAAGTAGTTTTTTCTATCAAAAGAAGAAACTTGGTTGATCTCTGCACCAGTTGCTAGACCAAACCTAATAGCTTTATAAAATGCTTCTTTATTTGCAACAGGAAGAACTCCAGGTAATCCCATATCAATGAGATCAACATGCGTATTTGACTCAGCTCCAAATTCTGTGGAGCCACCTGAAAATAACTTAGATTTAGTGGAAAGTTGAGCATGTATCTCTAAACCAATTACTGTTTCCCAGCTCATTCTTTTACTCCATCAGGGGTATGCATATGCCAGTTTGTTTTGGTTTGATACATGTGTCCAAAATTTAAAATCGTACTTTCATCAAGAAAGTTTCCAATAATTTGCAAACCAATAGGCTTTTTATCAATATTTCCATTAGGAAGAGACATTGCTGGTAGTCCAGCAAGATTTGCAGAAATAGTAAATAAATCCTCAAGATACATTTGAATTGGATCACTTCCTTTTGAACCCATTTCAAATGCAGGACCTCTTGTTGTAGGGGTCATAATTACATCCACATTAGAAAATGCTTCATCAAAATCTTTTTTTATAAGTCTTCTAACTTGTTGAGCCTTTTTATAATAAGCATCATAGTATCCTGCAGAAAGAACATAAGATCCTATTAAGATCCTTCTTTTTACCTCATCACCAAAACCTTCTGATCTTGTTTGGATGTATAGCTCTTCTAGATCTTTTGGATTTTCTGATCTTCTTCCAAATTTTACTCCATCAAATCTAGATAAATTTGATGAACATTCTGCTGGTGCAACAACATAATAAGTTGGTACGGATAAAGAGAGGTTAGGTAAAGAAATATCTTCCAATTCAGCCCCTAGAGAAACGAATTCTTTTAAGGAGTCTTCATATACACTAACGACATCGTTATCTAGGCTAGATAGATCAAGATCTTTAACAACCCCAATTTTTTTACCTTTTAACGATTGATTTAAATTATTTTCAAAATTAGGTATATTCTCATCTAAAGAAGTGGTGTCTTTTATATCGTGCGAACACATTTCATTTAGGAGCAATGCACAATCCTCTACTGTTCTGGCCATGGGACCGGCTTGGTCAAGGCTAGATGCAAAGGCTATCATTCCCCATCTTGATACTCTCCCGTATGTTGGTTTAAGACCAGTTATTCCGCACAAAGAAGCAGGCTGCCTTATGGAACCACCAGTATCCGTTCCGGATGCCGCTGGGACAATGCCAGCTGCAACAGCAGAAGCAGATCCTCCAGAACTACCCCCAGGAACCAATTTATCACCCCAAGGATTATGAACATTGCCAAAGTAACTAGTTTCATTTGATGAACCCATTGCAAATTCATCCATATTTGTTTTACCAACAGATATACAACCTGCATTTTCTAGATTTTCAATTACAGTTGCTGAGTATGGAGGGATAAAATTATCAAGAATTTTAGAACCACACGTGGTTCTTACACCTTTTGTGCAAAAAAGATCTTTCTGAGCAATTGGAATTCCAGCCAAAGGTGAATCTGATGGATTGTTGTCTAAATCCTCTGCTTTTTTAAGAGAATTATCTTCATTGAGGGTTACAAATGCGTTTAAATGTATATTTTCATCAATTAATTTATAGACTTCTTGCACAATTTCTTTATTTGATATTTCTTTTTGAGATATCATTTTTTTAATTTCTTTAATTGTTTTAAATTTTATAGTCACTCAATGACCCTTGGCACTAAAAAATAATCTTCATTTGAGGATGGCGCAATTTCTAGTAACTCTCGCTTTAAATTTTTTGCAGTAACTTGATCATCTCTAGTCTTTGCTGTCTTTTCTAAAGGATTTGTTAGAGGCTCTATTTCAGAAGTATCTATATCATTTAATTTATCAACAAATTTGATGATGTTCTCTAAATCATTCGTTATTTTTTCTTCTTTTTCAGCATCAATTTTGAGTCTTGATAAGTAAGATATAGTTGTTACTGTTTTCTTGTCCATATATAGGATATTATTATAGATTAGTGGGAAGATATTAACCTAACTAACAAATTATTTAAAATATTTTATTGTAGGGAATCACGTGAAATTTAACTTGTTTAAAATTATTGGAGGGTACTTTTCCAATGACTTGTCTATAGACCTAGGTACAGCAAATACTTTAATTTATACAAAAGATGTAGGTATTGTATTAAACGAACCATCAGTTGTTGCCATTAGGGAATCAAGAGGACAAAAAACTGTTGTTGCTGTTGGTACAGAAGCAAAAAAAATGCTTGGAAGAACTCCAGGTAATATAAAAGCAATTAGGCCATTATCAGAAGGAGTTATCGCTGACTTCCAAGTTACAGAAAAAATGCTTCAACATTTTATTGCCAAAGTTCACGAGAAACTTTTTATTAAGCCAAGTCCAAGAGTTTTGGTTTGCGTTCCGTGTAGGTCAACTCAAGTAGAAAGAAGAGCAATAAGAGAATCAGTTCTTGGTGCCGGCGCACGAGATGTTAAATTAATTGAAGAGCCAATGGCTGCAGCTATAGGAGCCGGCCTTCCAGTTGAAGAAGCAAGCGGAAACATGGTTGTTGATATTGGCGGAGGGACTACTGAGGTTGCTATTTTATCACTTAATGGGGTTGTGTATTCTGAATCAGTAAAAATTGGTGGCGATAAGTTAGATGAGTCCATAACATCATGGATTAGAAGGAACTACGGTTGTGTAATAGGTGAGTCTACAGCTGAAAAAATTAAATATACAATAGGTTGCGCAACAGCTGAATCAGAAAAACTTGAAATGTCTATAACCGGTAGAAATCTTGCAGAGGGAATACCTGAAACCTTTACAATCAATAGCGAACAAATTTTTGAAGCAATGAAAGACCCTTTGTATGGAATGGTTAGAGCTATCAGAAATGCATTAGAACTATCACCTCCAGAACTCGCAGCTGATATAGCTGAGCGAGGTATTGTCTTAACTGGCGGCGGTGCATTATTGAGAGATTTAGATAAACTAATTTCAAGCTCAACAGGAATACCAGTAATTGTTGCCGAAGACCCATTGACCTGCGTTGCAAGAGGCGGAGGCCAGGCTCTTGAAATAATGGACAAATACAATATCGATCTCCTATCTTCTGAATAATCAATATGGCTAGGATTATGCCTACTCCTGGTCAAAAGATAATATATTTATTATGTATATTATTAGGTACTGGCATCCTTTATGTTGATCTTAATACTGATAGTTTCCAAAAAATTAAACATGGTTATAAATCATTAAAAATTTCGACTGTGTATGTTTTAAGAAATGTAACCATTGAACCTATTCGAGAAATTTTAAATTTATCTAAATCTAAAAAAGTTTTGATTGAAGAAAATGAAAATCTAAAAAAAGCTCTAGATGCTAGTTATTTAAACAATTATTTGATTGCTAGAGATAATAGCTTCTATAAAGATAAAAATATTCTCAAATATCCCTTAACTGATGATGAAAATATAGCTAAGTACTCTATAGCAAAATTAAAAAGTCTAGATCCAAATATCTTTTATTGTTGTGACAAGCATAGAATGTATATCGAACCTCTTTCTAATAAGAAAAAAACTAATATTGAAAGCGTTGTTTTTAATTCATCAGGAATACTAGGCCAAGTTTCTAAAGATAGTAAATATCTTGAAGTGATCCTTTTAACTGACATCTCTCACTCAATACCAATTAAGTCTATTTCTGAAAATTTCTTTTGTAATGCAAAGGGCAGTGGAAGGGCTAACATTATAATATGCTCATATAACCCATTAGTTTGGAGTGAAGAGTTGAAGTCGAACGAGATATTTTATTCATCAGGGCTGGGTGGGATATACCCTAGAGATATAAAGGTAGGAAGTATAGTTGATATCAAAGACATCTCACCTACAAGAAAAGATATAGAAATTGAATTATATGCAAATCCCTTAGAAAGCAGTTTATTTGGAGTAATAAAAAACTAATGAAAAATTCTGCTAAAAAAATTATTGCTCTTTTTCTTCTAAATTACATAGAAATTAGTACTAGTGTATTTTTGAGTAAATTTTCTATAATCTTACCGATAACTTTCTTAGGTTATTCTTTTTACGTTTATAGATCTAGGAAAAATATAAGTCCAATTCAAGCATTTCTAGTTGGCCTGTTTGTTGACCTTATACAAGGAAATTTTTTTGGTCTAAACGCAATTCTATTTTGCATCATCACTTACTTAATTAATTCTTATTCAAATGCTTTTAAAATATTCTCATACTTACAAGTGTGTTTATTTTTTGGACTTTCATCAACAGCATATATAGGCTTTTCCCAGCTTATTTTAAACCTTTATAACTTTTCTTACTTAACTCTCATAATAAGCGCAATTATTAATATTACTTTATGCATGGGCATAGCTATTTTTTCTTCATATTTTCCAAAGATTTTTAGACTAAAAATTTAAAATGAAACTTATAAGAAAGATATTTATTTATTTGTTACTTATATCCTCATTTTTATTTTTAATAACAGGGATAACTTATACCTCTTTAATATATAAGCCTGAAAGTATACCCTCTCTGGCTAATAGATTTTTTGATAATAAATACATTATTGAATACCAAAATATTGATTCAGACGGAAATTTTTTATCTCCAGGACTTAGCTTTGAAGGCATTCTTATTAAAGATCTTAATAATAAAATTATATTAGAGGCTGACAAAATAGCATTCGGTATAAATATCCTTTCAACCTATAGAAAAAACTATTTAGACCTAAATTTTCTTAATATCAAAAATTTCTCTTATTCTGATGAGTCTCCATCAAAAAGTAAAACTAACTTTAAAGCCATCATAGGCATGCTAGATATACAATCCGATACTTTCAACCTTTTAGCTAATAAGACTTTTATTGAAATTCAAAATGGAAATACTTCAATAGTAAATAATAACGGTGTGCTTAATAACATTTCATTTAACGAATTAAATATCTTTAATGAATCTGGTTCAGATAAGATTTATTACTCTTCAAAGTTTAATCTGGATGAAGAAATTATTAATAATGAAAACTTTTTAAACTTAGAATCATTTGCAGAATATGAAATAAATTTAGTCCTACAAAGCAAAGGATATTTAGATTTAAATTCTGGAAATTTAGAAAATATAAACAAATATATATTTAAAGAATCAAAGCTAATCACCCTGTCACAATACCCAGTAACTAAAATTAGCATGGTGATGCATAGCAATATTAATAAAAATATTTCTGGATCATTTGAAGCCTCAATCCCAGATCAAAATATCGAAGGATCTATTCTAATAAACAATCAAATAATAACTATTAGATCTAAATTAATGTTTGATATGGCAGAGATAATTAATTTTGAAGAATATTTTAAACTAGAAGGGTCAGAGGAATTTAATGGAATATTAACCATCAATAACAAGTTAGTTTCTCTTGAATTAGATAGCAGTCTTTCTAATACTAAAATTACTTCAATAATCGATGATTTAGAAAAAGAATCAATTCAAGAATTAAAAACAACCATTAAGATAAAAGATTTATCTAATCCAACTTATTTTATTTATAACAAGAATTTTAAATCTTATATAGGCTCAAAAAATAATGGTTATTTTTCGCTAGGAAACCAATTTGATCAACAAATAGAATCAAGAAATTTTGAAGATGGATTCTATTTATTTTTATCCTTACAGAAACTAGATATTAGTAACATATCATTAAATAACGAAATTAATGGAGTATCTAATTTAAGGTCTATTAATCTAAATGTAAAAGAATTAAATTTTTTTGAAAATCTTTACAAAAATCAAAAATTTGAAATAGATTTTGAAAATAATAATATAAATGCAGCTTTTTCTGGAAAAGACCTCAATGGAATGATTGCAACTGATAAAACCGGGTTCATAAAAATTGAGGTATTTGATACCAAATTTGAATTCCAAGGAATCAATATTATAGAGTCTGGTGAGTCCAATGATCTCACAGATATAAATTTACGTTTTATTGGAAGAAATATAAAAACATATGATGATACTTTTCAAGATGTAGACTTTTATCTTCTAAGAAATAAAAGAATCACAACAATTGATAATATAAAAATAAAAAGTAAGAATTTTAATATTGGTCCAACTAGTAAGAATGAAAAGGCATACATAAGTTATAACAAAACAAGAGATTTATATAAGGTTAGAGGGTCTTATGAAATTAATAATAAAGACAATTCATTGAATAATTTCACCAATTACAATTTAGGATATATATCTACAGATCTAAATATACAGTGGATCAGTTTACAGGAATTGAAAGATATCCAAGGAAATATAAAATTTCTTATTAAAGATTTTGAATCCAAGAACTCTCTACCTGATTCTGCTTTCTTAAGAGCTCTTAAAGTCTTTAATCTTAATGCAATTATTGAGAATATTAGTAATGAAACAAGTATTGGAAATAAAAACTTAGTAATAAATAGAGCTGAAGGTGACTTTTACATTAGTCAAAATAGAGCATTAATAAGTAAGCCCATTAAGCTTCAGACCTCTGAGGCAAATATGAGATGGACAGGCGAGGTTCTTAAAAATTCAGATGGTATTTTAGATAAGCTTAATTTAGATTTAGAAATGAGGCTTAGAGTTTCAGAAAATATACCTTGGTATGCTGCTATTTTTGGTGGTGTTCCAGCTCTAGCAGGCGGTATAGTTTTAGAGAATATCTTTGAAGATAGTCTTGATAGCGTATCAACATTTAATTTTAAAGTGAAAGGCACAGTTGAAGAGCCCTTGATCGAAAGATTAGATTAGATATATAGTTGCTAGCCCAAGAAATGAAAAGAATCCAACCACGTCTGTAACTGTTGTAACAACAACGCTTCCACCTATAGCAGGATCCTGTTTAAATTTTCTAAGAATAAGAGGAACAAGTATTCCTGCAATAACAGCACTTATAAGATTTATGACTAGAGCACTTGATATTAATAAAGATATAGTCACATCTTGAAACCAGATGAATGTTATAACTCCAACCAAAATTGATAGAACAATACCATTTAGTATCGAAACAGCTAATTCTCTTTTAAATAGCCACTTTATATTTGAAGAATTAATTTGTTCTAGCGTAAGCCCTCTTAAGACTATTGTTAATGTTTGTGTAGCAGCTACACCACCCATGCTGGCAACTATAGGCATAAGAATTGCTAGATATACAATTTTATCAATCACATCTTGAAAGATATTAATAGTACTAGCAGCAATGAAAGCAGTTATGAGATTCATGCTTAACCAAAAAACTCTACTCTTTGCAGCTCTACCAGGAGGAGCAAAGGTATCTTCAGCAACTCCAGCCATACCTAGCAGGTTTTGATCTGCGTCTTCTCTAATAACATCAACGACATCATCTATAGTAATCCTTCCAATTAATTTGTTGTTTTCATCTATAACTGATGATGAAATTAAATCATTCCTTTCAAATACTGTAGCAACTTCTTTATCATTCAAATCTACATTTATAGCAGGTATTTCTGTTTCCATTATTTCTCTTACTATCATTGATGGATTGGATGTAATAATTTGACTTATCGATAATTCTCCTAAATATTCGTTTTCATTATTTACAACAAAAATTTTATCTGTATTTTCTGGCAATTTTCCTAGATCTCTTAGATAGCCGATTACTTCCTTAATCAAATTATTTGGTCTTACACTAATGACATCTGTATTTAGAAGACCTCCTGCAGTATTTTCTGGAAAAGTAAGACCCATTT
>CABYNW010000012.1 GCA_902520495.1 uncultured SAR86 cluster bacterium
AAAGTATTATTGGTTGTTAATGTAGCAAGTTATTGCGGCCTTACATACCAATACAAAGGTTTGGAGGAGATTTACAAGAAATATAAAAGTAAAGGTTTTGAAATTTTAGGCTTTCCTTGTAACCAATTTGCTCTTCAGGAACCAGGAACTAATGAAGAAATTAAAGAATTCTGCGACACAAATTATGGTATAACTTTTGAGATATTCAATAAAATTAAAGTTAATGGATCAAAGGCTGATCCTCTTTATAGTTTCTTAAAGAAAGAAAAACCAGGTGTTGCAGGTACATCGCAAATAAAATGGAATTTCACAAAATTTCTTATTGATAAGAATGGCAAGGTCGTTAAGCGTTTTAGTCCTCAAGTTGAATCAGATGAGATTGAGTCCTGTCTTAAAAAAATTCTTTAAGTCATAGATCTAAGCTCATAAGAATCGCATCATCTGTATTACTGCCAGTATAGTAATTAGTCCTAACGGCGTCTTTCAAGAAATTGAATTTATTGTAAAAATTAATTGCTATTCTATTTTTAGATCTTACTTCAAGGAATGCCTTCTTTGCTCCCATAGCCTTAGATTGTTTTATAAAAACATCCATTAGGATTTTTCCGGCTCCCTTTTTCTGCCATTTTTTTTGAACAGCTATATTTAAAAGATGGCTTTCCTTTTTGATTAATGAAAATATTAGAAACCCTATAATCACATCATTGCATTTGCATACAAGTGATTTATGTCCAACTTCAAAAGAAGAAAAAAAATTATCTTTTGACCATGGGCTTGGATTTGTTTCGAGCTCAATTTTGTATGCATCTTCTAAATCCAGATGATCCATTAAAGAAATCTTAAACATATCTTTATAAATCTAGGGAAGATTTGATTTGTAACCAGAGGTCTTTCTTAAGACTTTTCTTTAAAGATAATTCATTTATTGAGGGTGCCTGAATTGAGTTTTCAATAAATATCTCACTATTCAAAATTTTGCCAAAAATTATTATCAATCTTACATCAGTAAAATTTAATATCTTTTCTTTTAATTCATTTGGTGATTGAGTCAATATTTTGTTTGATTTCTCATCACCTGTGTCAAGCTTTGTTGATGCCATTATTGCTTTGATAAGATCTTGCTGTTCTTGAACAAAATTTTCATAAGGTTTATCAAGAAGTGATAGAATTAGCCCCTTTTGATAAAAATATATATCGTTATTACAAGAATTATTTATCTTTGAACGTAATGAATATCTTTTGATACCAATCTCTTTTAATATAAGATTAGTTTTTATTTCAGGAGTAAGCATAAATAACATAATAACATTTAGTTTATAAACAATGGATAATCCAATAGACAAATATTCAGCTTTTAAGCCAATAGATTTAGCTAATAGAAAATGGCCTAACAAAATCTTAAAAGAGTCGCCTATTTGGTGTTCAGTTGATTTGCGTGATGGTAATCAAGCATTAATAGAGCCAATGGGTTCTGATAGGAAAGATAGGATGTTTGCATTGCTATGCAAGCTTGGATTTAAAGAAATTGAAATTGGATTTCCCTCAGCATCTCAAACTGATTTTGATTTTGTAAGAGATCTCATTGAAAATAAAAAAATTCCCTCGGATGTAAATATTCAAGTACTCACTCAAGCTAGAGAAGGATTAATAAAGAAAACTTTTGAGTCATTAAAAGGAGCATCTAAAGCAATAATTCATTTCTATAATTCAACTTCAACTCTTCAAAGAAAAGTTGTTTTTGATCAAGATAAAGAAGGTATAAAAAAAATTGCTACTAATGCTGCATTATTAATAAAAAATTTGGCAGAAAAAAATCAAGAAACAGAGTGGAGTTTTGAATACTCACCTGAGAGCTTTACTGGAACTGAGCTTGACTATGCTAGAGAGGTTTGTGATGAAGTTGTAGAGATTCTTAAGCCTATATCAAAAAATAAGATCATCATAAATCTACCTGCAACTGTTGAGATGTCGACGCCAAATATTTATGGTGATCAAATTGAATGGATGCATGAAAATCTTCAAAATAGGAGTGATATTTGTTTAAGTCTCCACCCGCACAATGATCGAGGTACTGCAGTAGCTGCATCAGAATTTGGGCTCATGGCAGGAGCAGATAGAGTTGAAGGCACGCTTTTTGGAAATGGAGAAAGAACAGGAAATGTGGACATTGTAACAATTGCTTTAAATATGCTTACACAGGGTATTGATCCAAAATTAGATTTCTCTAATATAAACTCTGTCATGAGAGAGGTTGAATATTGCAATCAATTGCCTGTTCATCCGAGACATCCTTATGCAGGAGATCTTGTTTTTACAGCATTCTCTGGTTCGCATCAGGATGCAATTAAAAAAGGTTTTAAGGCAATAAAGGAATCTAATAATCCCAAGTGGCAAGTGCCTTATCTACCTATTGATCCAGCAGATCTAGGAAGAAGCTATGAAGCTGTGGTTAGAATTAATTCGCAATCTGGCAAGGGAGGAGTTGCATTTTTGCTAGAAAAAGATCATGGTGTATCTTTGCCGAGAAGACTTCAAATAAGTTTAAGTCAAAAAATACAAAAACTTGCTGACGAAACAGGAAAAGAAATCACCAGCTCTCAAATCTGGGCGATTTTTGAAACTAATTACCTGAAGCCCAAAAATAATTTCTCATATATCAAGCATTCTTCAACTTCTGATGGTGATTTACACTCTTTGGAACTAGAAATGTATATGGACTCCACTGCAATCAAAATTAAAGGTACTGGCAATGGTCCAATAGATTCATTTATAAACGGACTTTCAGATCAACTAGGATTTAATATTAAAGTTGCTGATTATCATCAAACAGCCATATCTTCGGGTTCTGATGCAAAAGCTGCTGCATATATTGAGCTTGAAAAAGATGGTAAGACATTTTGGGGAGTTGGTATTCACCCAAATACAACTAGAGCTTCATTTGATTCAATAATTGTTGGATTAAGTAAGCTTTTAACTAACTAATTAAAATCAGGCTCTCTCTTTTCAAAAAAGGCTTTTACAGCTTCTCGATTCTGAGAGCTAGCTGTAAGCTCATTTTGAATCTCAGCCTCATCATGAAACGTGTCCCAATAACTAACTTGTAATGACTCTCTCATCAATCTTTTAGTATGGTTAAGAGATTGTGATGACCTTTTTGCTAAATGTTCAGCCCAGGTATGTGTTGTGCTTTCTAATTCCTCTAACGGTACCACTTTATTAGCAATGCCATAATTCAAGCATTCATGAGCTGATATTTTTTTGGCCTCAATTGCATGCTCATATGCTTTTGAAAATCCCATATATTTTGGCAGGTACCATGACAAACCTCCATCTGGAACTAATGCGATATTACTAAAAACAGATAAAATATAGCTGTCATCTGACATCACTCTAAGGTCACAGGACATTGCAATTGCCGCTCCAATTCCTGCAGCAGGTCCTGCAATTGAACCAATAACTGGTTTTGGCATTTCAATTATATTTTTAAAAAAAGGTTTATATCCTCTTATCAATGCATCCTTTGATCCCTTCCAGCTTGTGCTTCTCTCACTTAAATCAGCACCAGCAGAAAAACCTCTTCCTGATCCTTTTAATATAACAACTCTGATATCATCATCATTTTTGACATCTTCGGTTGCCTCTTGAAAATCCCATACAAGCTGTTCATTAACCGCATTTAAAAGCTTAGGTCTATTTAGCTTAATTGTTGCTACTTTATCCTTCTTATCTAACTCAATGGTTTCTAGATTCATATTTACTCTCCGATTATCTTTTAGAAATTTTAATATGACCTTTATCATATGTTATTTGCCCACCAACTTCTTCTTTATCAGATCTGGACCATTTAACAACTGATCTTGGGCCAGGATTTGAATAAATAAAAGTTTTTATTATTTCTTCAATAATTTTATTGTTAGGTGAGGCGATATTATATTCATTTATTGAAAATCTTAAAATATCTGCAATCAATGGATCTGAGAGTTCTTTAAGTTTTTTCAAATCAATAGCATCTGTTATAAGGTCGCCATATTTTTCATAGATTAAATTTGAATAATTACTATTTCTTCGTTTTAAAATCGAAGAAAAATTATTAACTCTTCTTGGAAAATCATTCCATCTAGTCTCAAGTAATGGAAAAATCTTATTTCTTAAAAAATTTCTGTCAAAACTATTAGTAAGATTTGAATCATCTTGGATATATTCGATATTATTATTTTCTAAATAATTTAATATCTCTCTTTTTGAAATGTCTAGAAATGGTCTTATCAAAAACCCTTTCCCAATAGACCTTTTAAGTTTAGGGCCCTCCATCCCTTCTGCGCCAGTACCCCTTAAAAGTCGCATAAATAATGTTTCTGCAACATCGTCAGCATGATGTCCAAGAACTAACTGATCACCTTCATTTAATAAACTTTCAAATACTTTGTATCTTGCAATCCTTGATGCTGATTCTATTCCGCCTCCATCAGGCTTAATTTCAACTGATTGAACTATTGAATCGATATTTAATTTAGAGCAGGTCTCAAGACAATGCTTTTCCCATGCATCTGCATGTTCTGATAGATTATGATTAATATGAATAGCCTTAATGTTTAATGCTTGTTTTGTATTTATTGATGCTAAAAGATGGATTAATGCAGTTGAATCTGGTCCACCGCTATATGCAACAAATATTCTGCTATTTAAGTTAAGATATTTCTTTATTAAGCTTTTTTTTAGCAAAATCTATATCTCTAGTATATCTTTACCAAAGACCTCTTCTAGTTTAAAAAAACTTTCGAGCGAAGGTGTAAATTTAAATTCATCGCCAATATCAACTATAGCCTGAGATTGGTCTGAAGTTACCCGGACATTTAAACGACATGATCCATTTTCCCAAAAATCCTTATCGATTATATCAAGGGATTCTGCAAACTTTTGCAGAGAATTAATTTTTGAATTATTAATGTCAATTATTATTTCTTTCACTTTTTTATTTAACTCAGAATCAATAGTAAGAACTTCTCTGACTCTCATCCTAAACATTAGAGTTCCCAGGTCTCCTGTTCTGTAATTATCTAGTTCTACTGTACCCTTTAAGGATAAGATTTCTCCCTCTTTTAAGATATCATGACAGTTTTCGAGAATTTCGCTTGATATAATTCCATCCATAGTTCCAGTTCCATCATTGAAATTAATAAAAGTTAGGGGTTTTCCTTTTCTATCTTTAGTTGATCTAACAGTGTTTATTAAGCATACAAGGGATGCATGTTTTGTTTCATCTGATAATTCATTTATTTTTTTTGATCTTATTTTTCTTAATTTATTCTCAATTGCAAGAACTGGATGTCCAGATAAATAATACCCCAAAGATTTCTTTTCTAATTCAAGTTTTTCAGTGAGGGTTAATTCTTTGATATTTTCATATTTCTCATAGGGATCAAAATCCTGTTCAACTGCGGAAAATAAATCGCCGCTTTGTAGATTTGAATTATTATTTGTTCCATCTTTAAGCATGTCTTGAACAGACTTGATTGCTATAGTTCGTGATGGAGCAAGAGAATCAAAAGCTCCAGACTGAGATAGAGCCTCTAATGATTTTTTGCCACCTAATTTAACATCAATTTTTTTTGAAAAACTCCATAGGTCCTTAAAATGATTTTTTTCTCTAACTAAACAGACATGATCTATAAAAGCATCCGCAACACCTTTAATAGCTCCTAAACCATATTCAATTTCAAAATCCTGGTTAACGATAAACCTTTTCTTTGAAGTTAATATATTAGGTGTCAGAACATTAATTTTCATTCTTGAGCATTCTTGAATTAATGCATAAATCTTATCTGTGTTTCCGAGTTCAGATGAAAGAACAGCTGCCATAAAATGTTCAGGATAATATGTTTTGAGATATGCTGTTTGATAAGAGATAAGTGCGTATGCTGCCGAATGAGATTTATTAAAACCATATTCAGCAAACTGATTTATTAAATCAAAAATTTGTTCGGCATTGTTTGCAGTAATATCATTTTTTTTACATCCTTTTATAAATATTTCTCTTTGCTCTTCCATTTCTTCTTTTTTCTTTTTGCCCATTGCTCTTCTTAAGATATCAGCCTGTCCCAATGAAAACCCTGCCAATACTCTAGCTGCCTCCATTACCTGTTCCTGATAAACTATAACCCCATACGTCTCTTCTAAGACTTCTTCAAGTAGCTTATGTGGGTATTTAACAGGACTTCTGCCATGCTTCCTGTTAACAAATTCATCATGCATTTTAGAATTTAATGGGCCTGGCCTATAGAGAGCTAGTAATGCAGTAATTTCCTCAAATTTTGTTGGTTTTAGCCTTTTTATAAGGTCTCTCATACCAGAAGACTCTAGTTGAAAGACCGCCATAGTTTTTCCAGATGAAAGAAACTTAAAAACTTTTTCATCATTCAAAGGAATATTATCAAGATTAAGTTTTTTTGAATTTTCTTTATCCTCATTTATAGATTTTAGAGCTCTATCAATAACTGTTAATGTTCTTAGCCCAAGAAAATCAAATTTTACTAATCCAATTTTTTCTACGTCATCTTTATCAAACTGAGTCATTACCGAGCTTGATGTTCGATCAACATATACCGGACAAAAATCAGAAATACTTCCTGGAGCAATTACAACACCTCCTGCATGTTTGCCAACATTTCTTGCAATGCCCTCAAGCTTATATGAAAGATCCACAATTTCTCTTACTTCATCATCTCTTTTGATGGTTTGAGCAAATAATGGTTGCTCTTGTTTGGCCCTATCTAAAGTCATACCAGGTGCAAAAGGAATCATTTTTGAAATTCTATCGCCAAGAGCATAAGGCTTACCTAGTGCTCTAGCTACGTCTCTCACAACAGCTCTTGCTGCCATTGTTCCGAATGTTGCTATTTGTGATACAGCACCCTCTCCATATTTCTTACTTACATAATCTATAACTAGATCTCTTTTATCCATACAGAAATCAATATCAAAATCTGGCATTGATAACCTCTCAGGGTTTAAAAATCTTTCAAAAAGAAGACCATGGTCAATAGGATCTAAAGTTGTTATACCCAGAGCATAAGCTACAAGGGATCCAGCTCCTGATCCTCTACCTGGCCCAACTGGAACATCATTATTTTTTGACCATTCTATAAAATCATAAACAATTAAAAAATAACTTGAAAACCCCATAGTCTTGATTTGATCAAGTTCATAATAAAGTCTCGATTTATATTCTTCTTGCTTTTTCTTATCAAAATTTTTGATGAATGGGTTTAGCCTATTACTTGATAGCTCTTCAAGATATGTATCAAAGTTATGTTGTTTTGGAACAGGATATTCAGGAAGGAAATATTCTTTTGTATCAAAAGAAACATTACACTTTTTTGCTATTTCGTTAGTATTGCTCACTAAAGAAATGCAATCCTTAAATAAAACTTCCATTTCTTGTGGCGATTTAAAATATTGTTGCTCTGAAAAATTTTTTTCCCTATTTGGATCATTCACTGTTTTTGATGTGTTTATACATACCTTGGTCTCATGAACTTCATAATCATCTTGATTTGCAAATAAAACATCATTTGTTGCTACTAAAGGTATTCCTTTATTGACAGCTAATGGAAGAATCTTATTAAAATACTCAGCTTCATCAGGCCTATTAGTTCTTTGAACTTCTATAACAAAATCATCTTTAAAATACTTTGTGAATTTGTCTATAACTTTATTTGCATCTGACACATTATCTCTTTTGAGATACTCAAATATATGACTTTCTTTGCCTCCTGAAATAGCTACTATGTCATCTTTTAGCTCAACCAAATCATTAAAACTTATAACCGGAATGCTAAAAGCATTGTTATTATGAGCATTCGATATAACTTTCATAAGATTTTTATGACCTTCATTAGTCTTTGCCAAACACAAGAGCTCATGTGAATTCTCATCATTTTCAAAAACTAATCTTATTGAAGCACCAGAAATGGGCTTAATGCCAGCTGCTTCACACTTATTGAAGAACTTTACCAAGCCGAACATATTTGATTTATCTGTTAAAGCAACAGATGGAATAGAATTTTTAGATGCGCTTTCTACAATCTGATCAATTGTTAATAAGCCCTGACTTATACTATATTCTGAAGAAACTCTTAAATGTGAAAAAACACTACTCATTTTTTCAAAACACCTATAAATATTTCCATAATCTCTCCACTGCTAAAAAGGATTACTTATTACTTCTGCTGCTTTTAAAAAACCACTTCCTTTCAACATGTCTTTTAATAATTTTGCAATGTTTTGTGAATCCTCTTTTAATAATAAAGTATCTTTTAAAGCTTTACTGATATTTTCTTTTGTAAAATTATTTTGTAATAATTCAACAAAATATCTATCTCCAAGAAGTATATTTGGTAATCCAATATTATCTACTCTAAGCATCCGAGATATTATTGAATAATTTATAAAATTTGTCTTATAACAAATAATTGTTGGGCACTCTAAAATAGCAGATTCTAATGAGGCTGTTCCTGAAGTAACAATAGAAAGCTCAGAAATAGATAGAAATTCTTGCATAGCATCTTCTTTAATTACTACAGGTAGTTTGAATTTATTAAGTAATTTATTTATAGAATTTAATAACCTTTTATCAGCTGCAGGTATTAAATAGATATAGTCCTTGTTTTTTTGTGAGTGCTCTTTAATAAATTCAATATATGTAGGAAGCATATATTTTATTTCTGATTCTCTGCTGCCTGGAATTACGGAAATATATTTTTTATCTTCTTGTAAGTTATATTTTTTCAAGACTTCGTCTTTATTAGGCTTAATAAGTTCAGAAAATGGGTGGCCTAGATGAATACTTCTATGGCCAACTTCTTGATAAAATTTATACTCAAAGTTAAACAAACATAATGTTATATCTATATTTGCTTGGATTGACTTTATTCTGTTTTGTCTCCAACCCCATACCGAAGGACTAACAACTTGAATATTATTATTACAAACATTAAAACTATTCTTTAATGCTTTATGGATACCAATATTGAAATCTGGCGAGTCTATTCCTATAAAAATATCGATATCTTTTTCTATAAAAAGATTGATTAATGAGCGTCTTAAATTATTAAGTTTTCTAAAATTTAATAATGGTTGAACTAGTCCCATTACATTTATTTCAGTAAAATCAAACTCGGATTTCAAGCCTAGTGCTTCTAGCTTAGGACCACCGATACCATACAAATCGATATCTGAATACTTATTCATACTTTTGATTTTAGAATTTGTTTTAATTTCTTTTATTAATTCAGCGCCAAGTCTATCACCTGAGTGTTCTCCACAAACAACCCCTATAGTTAAAATAGAATCTTTTCTTGACACTTACCTTAAGATTCCTCTTTCAGAGATTTCTATTGATTTAATAAAAATATCTAAATAAGGATCATTCTCATTGTGATTAAGATCTTTAATTTTATCTATTGCTTGATCTATTTTTAATTTTTTCTTATAAAGCAATTTATATGCTTTTTTAATTAAGCTTATTGAATCAGCTGATATATCATTTCTTGTCATGCCTACTGTATTAAGGCCAATAACCCTTGCAGGATCTGCGGCAACCTTTACATAAGCTGGTATATCCATATTTATGGATGTATTCATACCCACAAAAGAAAAATCTCCTAATTTACAAAATTGATGAACGGTTGTTAAGGCACCTAATGTAACTTTATTTCCAATATTGACATGACCTGCAATACCAGCATTATTTGCAAAAACATTTCCATTGCCAACCTCACAATCATGAGCTATGTGGCTATAGGCCATAAAGAGATTATCGGAACAGATTTTTGTTATTCCAGTATCTTGAATGGTGCCTCTGTGAACAGTAACTCCTTCTCTAAAAATATTATTATTACCAATTTCTAGCTTTGTTTCTTCACCTTTAAACTTTTTATCTGGAGTATCTTCTCCTATTGTTGAGAATTGATAAAAAATATTATCCGAACCTATGGAAGTAGGTCCTTTTATAACGACATGACTCAAGAGCTTGTTACCACCTTTGATTTCAACATTTTTACCAATTATGCAATATGGGCCAATCTCAACCGAATCATCTATCTTAGAAGATGGATGAATTATTGATGTTTCATGAATTGTCATTTTGCCTTCCTATCCGCACATAATATTGTAGCAGTACAAATTAATTCATTATCAAGCTCTGCTCTACAATCAAATTTCCAAATACCTCTTTTTTCTCCAACAACTTTAGATATTAAGTCAATAGTATCGCCTGGCCTTACTCTTTTTCTAAATCTAACTTTATCTACTCCTGCTAAAACATATATGGAACCCTCTTCAGGGGTCTTATTCATTGAGACGAACCCTAATATGCCGGATGCTTGTCCTAAAGCTTCAATGATTATTACGCCAGGAAATATTGGATTTCCTGGAAAGTGTCCTTTAAGAAGATGCTCATCTTCATGAATTAATTTTATTGCATGGATTTCTTTATTTTCTTTTATCTGTACAACTTCATCTATAAATAGAAAAGGTTCTCTATGCGGTAGATATTTTTTTATATCTTCTTTCTTTATCTTCAAGTTACTTGCCTTGCTTTTTTATAAATACTGAAGATTTTGCCCAGTCTTTATGATTTTGAGCTGGCATAATTCCAATATATTCTCCGGACTCTTCAATATTTTTTGTAATAAGGGTGTGCGCTCCTACAGATACATCATCACATATCTCCAAATGACCAAGAACGCCAGACAAACCACCCATTCTAAAATTCTTACCAATTTTTGTTGAGCCAGCAATAGCGCATGATGCAGCAATTGCAGAATTTTTTCCAAGAACTACATTATGAGCGATATGAATAAGGTTATCTAAAATTACTCCATCATCGACTTCTGTGTTATCAATGGCACCTCTATCAATTGCACAGTTAGCACCAATTTCTACATTCTTACCAATTTTAAGACCACCAAGTTGTTCTATCTTTAAATAGCCATTTTTTGTAGGAGCAAATCCAAATCCATCAGATCCAAGAACACATCCATGATGTATGAGACTATTACAAGAAATTGAAACATTTTTTACTAAGGAGCAGTTTGCATGAATAAATACATTGTCTTCAATATTACAATTAGGTCCTATAACAACATTGGGGCCTATATAAACACTCTTGCCAATAGATGAATTTTTAGAAATTATAGCTGTTTCATGAATAGAAGGAATAGGAATTTCAGATTCGTCTTGAAATATTTTTGAAAGCTTTGCATACACAATATATGGATCATCAGATTTTAAATAATTAAATCTTTTATCTTCCTTGAAATCATTTCCAACAACGATAGCAGAAGCTTTACAATTTTCTAAAGAATCTAAGTATTTTTTATTGGCAATAAAGGTGATAGAACCTTGATGAGCTTTATCGATTGTTGATAGGTTTTCTATATAGCAATTTGAATTACCAACAACTTCTGAATCAGTAGCCTCTGCTAACTCTTTTAATGTAAAGCCTTTATGACCTGACACTAATCGGACTGAGCAGGAGCACCAGCTGCAGCAACATCTAACATAGACGTCACATCATCTGTAAGATCTAATGAAGGATCGCTAAATAGCATCGTTTCATTCTTGGCTAACAATACTTTAATTTGTTTAGCTTGAATGAGTTCAGTGATTATTTTTTGCATTGCTGGTCCAGTCTGTGCAAATACCGCCTGAGCTGTTTCTTCTTGTGATTGTTGAATCTTACCTGCTAAAAATTCAAGATCTTTTCCTTTATCGTTAATATCTTTTTGCATTTTTGCAATTTCTTCCTGAGATAAAGTTTCAAGTTCTTTTTGAAGCTTTTCAGCTATTGCTTGTCTATCTGCTTGAAGTGATTTAGCTTCTTCTAAATTAGAGGAATAATCAGCATCCTCTTCAAGAGCCTTAAATGCATCTGCAGCAGCTTGAGTTGATAATACAGCTGTTCTCATATCAATAACAGCAACTCCCTCAACTGCAATTAACGGAGATGCTATAAATAAAAATGTTAACAAATTAAATTTAATTGAATTTTTCATATTTACCCCTATATGGATTTGAACATTTTATATTAACTAGAAAACATTTCCTACTGTAAATTGGAATTCTTCTGTTCTCTCTCTTGGTCCAGCATTGGTTGGTTTAGCAATTGCTAGGCTCATTGGACCAAATCCAGTTATCCATGTAATGCCAACTCCATACGAATATCTAAGGTCATCGATTGAGGGTTCATAGCAATTTATTTGATAATCTTTACAGTTATCTGAAAATACATTTCCAAAGTCAAAGAAGAAGGCAGACCTTAGAGACCTTTGATCCTCAATAAATGGTAATCTGAAAATAAGTTGAAGACTTCCTTCAACTTTAATATTTCCACCTATAGGCGCATCTCTATATCTTGATGTCTGATTTGCGTATGGATTGTAATATGGTGTATCTAGTTCACCATCGCCATCTGAATCTATAAGATTAGGACAAGTTCCTTCATCATAATTAAATTCATAACACGGTGCATCGGTACTTCTAGGTCCAAGTGTATTAGATTCAAAACCCCTCAACGATCTGGGGCCTCCAGCATAAAAATTTTGAAAAAATGGAACTTCTTTAGTGTCGCCATATGATTCTAAATAACCAAGCTCGCCTTGAAAACCAAAAACCAGGCTTTGAGTTAGTGGTTGATAATATCTCTGTCTAATATTTAATCTATAGTAGCTTAAATCACTACCTGGAATTGTAGAGCTTAAACTAAAAACAGTAGATGCTCCGTCGGTAGGAAATAAACCTCTATTTAGTGTTACCCTTTGCCATGAGAGCTGAGCTGAGAGAGTTTCAAATAGATTCCCTTCAACTGATACAAAATCATATATCTCTCTAGCAGGAAGACTTCCTATATCAATATCAGTTTTATCATACGTTATGTTAAATCCTAGTCTTGTGATGTCTGAAATGGGGTATCCAAATTGAGCTCCAAATCCGCTTGAGTTAGTTAAGTAGTTTGCAACATTAAACTCGCCATAATCTGTTTCTCTAAAATAAAGATTATAGCCCAAGCTTACGCCATCTCTAGTGGCATAAGGATTCATGTATGAGATGTTATACATTTCGCTGTAAACATTTTTATTTATGCCTATACCAACAGTATTTCCACTACCTAAAAAGTTTTGTTCTTGAAGATTGAAGCCAAGCATAAGTCCAAAGTCGCTATAACCTATATTGCCTCCAATACTTCCTGTTGTTTCTTCTTCGACACTATAGATAACGTCAATCTGATCATCTGTTCCAGGCACCGGAATGGTTTCAACATTGACTTCTTTAAAATAACCAAGTCTTTCAAGTCTAATTTTTCCAGCTTCTATAGCATTATCTGATGACCATGCTCCTTCAAATTGCCTCATTTCTCTTCTTAAAACATGATCTTGAGTTACATTATTACCAGTAAATAATATTTTTCTTGTATAAGTTCTATTCCCAGGCTGTACAGCAAAAATTAATTTAACTTCATTGGTTTCTTCATTAATTTCAGGATTTCCTGTCACTTCTGCAAAAGCATAACCCCTATTGCCCAGAACATTTGTAAAGAACTCTTCAATTGAAGTAATTTGAGCTTGAGAGTATGTTGTATCTTTAAGGCTGCCTACAATCTCTTTGTAAACCTCCTCATCAAAGGGTATATCGCCAACAACATCGACATCATTTATCGTATATTTTTTCCCCTCATTTACGTTAAATGTAATAAAAATTGATTTTTTGTCTCTTGATAGGCTTATTTGTGAAGATTCAATCGAAAATTTTAGATAACCTCTATCTCTATAAAATGATTCTAATGTTTCAATATCGCCTTTTAATTTCTCTCTTGAGTATTGATTATCGTTTGAAAGAAAGGAGAAAAAAGATCCTTCTGATAGTTCAAACCCATCAATTAAATCTTCATTTGTATATATTTCATTTCCAATGATATTTATCTTCTTAATTTGCGCACTTTTCCCCTCATCTACTTCAATATTTATTTCTATCCTATTTCTTGGTTTAGCAATCTCATCTATCTCTACTCCAGCTCCATATCTACCGTTTGACGCATAAGATCTTACTAGTTCAGATTTCACTCTCTCTAAAGTGGATCTTTTGTAAACTTCTCCTTCTTTAATACCAACTCCATCGAGACTTTCCATAAGCTGTTCAGTTTTTAAAGCTTTATTTCCTGATATATCTATTGCAGATATTGAAGGTCTCTCTGCTACTGTAATTATTAAAGTATTTCCATCTTTGCCAATTTGAATATCGTCAAATTGCTCTGTTGAAAATAGTGACCTAACAATATCATTAGATTTCCGAGTATCTATTTTGTCCCCAACACTAATAGGGATTACATTAAAAATACTACCTGTTGAAACTCTTTGAAGTCCTATTATCCTTATATCACTTACTAAAAATTCATCAAAAGAGTAAAGTTGAATGCTTAGCAGACAAGTCAAAATAATTATTTTTATTTTCTTCAACATTTATATCCTAAATAAACCTTGAAACATCATTAAATATTGCAAAAATCATTAGCATTATGACAAGAACAGCACCAGCGGTATAAATAATATTTTCAACCTTTTCTGGTAAAGGTTTCCCTCTCACAGCTTCAATACCAAGCAAAGTCAATTGTCCGCCATCAAGAACAGGTATTGGTAATAAGTTTAAAACAGCCAAACTTATACTTAGCAGCGCCATCAAGTACATAAAGGGTAAAAAGCCAGCTTGAGCTGTATTACCTGCCATTTGTGCAATACCAATTGGCCCACTTAAGTTCTCAGTTCCCATATTTCCTGTAAGCATTTTTCCAATAAATTGAAGTGTTTTAATACTTAGGTTATAAGTTTCATATATGCCTTTTGACAAAGATTGGAGAACACCTCTTGAAGTCCCAAAAGTAACGCCCAAAATACCTACATTATCTTGAGAAGCAATATTGACTGGTAGGTAGAGTATTTCCTGATTTCTTTCTATTTTGAATTCTAGATTTGTATTTGGATTTTGTGAAACTAAAGTTCTAATATCATCAGCATATTTAATATCTGTTGTTCCAATTTTTAAAACTCTATCATTAGATTTTAAGTTTGCTTCTGAAGCAGCTCCATCAGGTAAAACCTTTCCAATAAGAGGTTTCATTTTATATACAATGTCAACGCCCAAGCCTTTTACAGGATTATTTTGAGACTCAGATGTGGGCAAAAAATCATCTACATACATCAATATGCTAATTGGATCTTCATTGGAAGATCTTTTGACTAGTATATTTAAATCTCCTGAATAACCTGCGTAACTAAGTAGTTCGAGATTGATATCTTTTGCTTCGCTTACAGATGTGCCATTGATTGATAAAATCTGATCATCTACGTTAAGTGATGAACCTGATGAGATATTTTTATCTTGATTAATGACATTACTTACAACAGGTATGGTTTGAGGATCTGGCGTATTTAAAAAAATTAAAGTGAAAATAAAAATTGAAAGAATGAAGTTTGCTAATGGTCCAGCAAACATAATGGCCGCTCTTTGCCATTTTGGTTTTGAGTCAAAAGTATTTTTTAATTGTTCTTCAGACAAATCTTTTACAGAATCTGGCTCAATCTCTATAAGCTTTTTTGTAATCATTGAAACATAACCACCCAGAGGAACCGCAGACAAAGCGAACTCTGTACCATGCTTATCATACTTTTTATATAATACAGGGCCCATTCCAATAGAAAATCTTTGTACATGAACATTGCACATCCTTGCAACTATAAAATGTCCGTATTCATGGATTGTTATTAACACACCCAAGAGTGCTAAAAATGATGATATATAAATAATTGTTGTCATATGTACCTAATTAATGAGGGATTTTACCACCTTCTTTGCCTCAATGCGTGTATGTGTATCAATATCATTAATTGAATCAATTGATAAGTCATTAGACACATCATTTGCATCAAAAGTTCTATATATAACCTCATAAATTTTATCAAAATTAATTTCGTTATTAAGGAAACTCTCAACTGCAACTTCATTGGCTGCATTAAATACTGCCCCAAGATTGCTTCCTTTATTGCATACTTCACGTGCAATATTTTCAATTTCAATCTTATCAGATGGAAATGCCTGAAATGATAAATTCAAAGAAGTAAAATCTAAAGGATCAAAATCAATGGGTAATCTATTAGCGTCAGACAATGCATGAGCAATTGGAACCCTCATATCTGGTGAGCTCATCTGACAAATACTCGATCCATCGATATATGTGACTATTGAATGAATAATACTTTGCGGATGAATAACTAGATCAAAAAAGCTTTCATTGAGATCAAATAAATATTTTGCTTCGATTAGTTCTAAGCATTTATTTACTAATGTAGCTGAATCAATGGTTATCTTGCTTCCCATTTTCCAATTTGGATGATTCAAGGCTTGTTTAACAGTTACATTCTCTAAATCAGAAATTGAAGAATTTAAAAAAGGTCCTCCTGAGGCAGTGATAATAACTTTTTTTACATCCTCTGTTCCTTTTTCACCATTCAAACATTGAAAAATTGCGTTATGTTCACTGTCAATTGGTATTATTTGAGTATTATTCTTTCTTGCGATTGGTAATATCAAATCACCTCCAGCAACAATGCTTTCTTTATTAGCTAATAATATTTTCTTTCCAGAATAAGCTGCCATATACGTTGCTTTCATGCCAGCAAACCCTGAAATAGCACAAACTATAATATCAATACTTTCGTGATTGATTAGATGCTCAAGTTCCGATGAAGTATTTGTACAATCACCTCTCCAGTCATAATCTCTTTTTGTGCAAAAGTCCTTATACTTAATTGGATTTTCAACATGAACATAGCTAACAGACTTAAATTCTGCAATTATTTCTCTGGCTTTATCAGTATTTTTATTACAAGAGATTCCAATTAAATTTAACTCTCCACTATTTTGTTTAATTACACTAAGTACACTCTCTCCAATGCTTCCGGTTGCTCCGAGTAAAAGTACATTTTTCATAAAAATATAAAAAACAAAATTATCAATAAAGGTGTTGCTATAAGATGGGAATCAATTCTATCTAAGACTCCGCCATGACCTGGTAAGATTGTGCCTGTATCTTTAATACCACTTTGCCTCTTAAAATAACTAATTAAAAGGTCTCCTATAAATGCGGACAAGCCGATTAGAACAAAATATAAGATTATCCAATAATCTTTTGTGCCAAGTGCGCCTGGTAATTTTGATTGATACTCGATTAAAAAGATACCAATTAATATCAAAGGAAGTAGGCCTCCGATCAATCCTTCCAAAGTCTTATTTGGACTAATATTTTTAACTATATAAGTCTTTCCAAAGTTAGATCCTATGATGAATGCAAATGTATCAAATAATGCCGTACTGAAGATGATAGCTCCATATAAGAAATAAGCCATAAGTTCATCTCCTCCCGCACCTCTAAATATCAAAAAGATTGACCAGAAACCAAAATTAAAAATTAAAAGAAATCCATATAATGGGTATTTAAATCTATTTGATATCCATTCATAATAACCGGACAAACAAACAAGAAGTATTACTAAAGCAAAAAGCCAAGAATTCTGCAGGTACAAAACCATAACGATAACTGCTGTAATAGTTAAAGCTGTTAATAATCTCAATAACATTTCAATTTTAAACCCTCTTACCAAATCTTCTGCTTGCCTTTGTAAATTTATTTAAACAGTTTGTGAAGTCATCTCTTGTAAAATCTGGCCATAGCTTATCTATAAACATGATTTCAGCATAAGCAGCCTGGAACAATAAAAAATTACTCAATCTTTTATCTCCACCAGTTCTTATTATTAAATCTATATTATCGTCTGGTACTTGTGAGGCTGATGAAATCATATTTTCATCAATATCATCAAATGTTATTTGGCCTGATTTAAAATTAGTTGCCAATTCTTTACATACATTAACGATATCCTTCCTGCCTCCATATCCTAAAGCAACATTTAGTCTTAGTTTGGAATTTTTTTGGAATGTATCACGTTCAGCATTTTTAGTTTTTTCTTGTATTTCGTATCCAAAGCTATCTATATCTCCAAAGAAATTCAACATTACATCTTGCTCTATAAGGTCTGGAACTTGATCAGCAATCGCATTCACTATAAGTTTTTTAATTCCTTTAATTTCATTTTTAGGCCTAGACCAGTTCTCAGAACTAAAGGCATAAATAGTTAAACTTTCAATGTTTTTAGCCACACATTCTTTAACAATATCTCTTACAACTCCTACTCCTTTTTCATGCCCCTGTGTAACTTTTAATTTATTAGCATTAGCCCATCTTCCATTTCCATCCATAATTATTCCAATATTTTTTGGATAATTTCTATTATTCTTTTGGCTATTGGCCATTTTGAATCTCTATATTTCTAATAAATCTGATTCTTTGTTCTTCAATTCTGTATCAATAATTGAAATAAATTTATCAGTTTCTTTTTGAATAAGATCTTCAAGCCTTCTTTGATCATCTTCAGATATTTCTGAAGCTTGTTGTTTTTCTTTAGCAGACTGATTAGCATCTCTTCTGACAGTCCTAATTGAAACTCTTGAATTTTCTGCTTCAGCTCTTGCTTGTTTAATATAATCTTGCCTAGTTTCTTCAGTTAATGCTGGCATTGAAACTCTTATTAAGTCTGAGCTTGTGCTAGGATTTAGACCAAGATCTGAGCTAAGAATGGCTTTCTCAATTTCTGGAATAAGACTCTTATCCCACGGAGATATAACCAAAGATCGTCCCTCTTCAACGCTGATATTAGAAGTCTGATTTATTGGAGTGAGATTCCCATAATAATCTACTTTAACATCATCAAGAATTGCTGGATTTGCCCTACCGGTTCTGATTTTGTTAAATGCATTTCTTAGAGCGGATAATGATTTGTCCATCTTCTGTGTAACATCATTTATTAAATTTTCCATAATTAATCTATAAGTGTACCTATTTTTTTACCGCATATGATATCTTTTAGAGCTTCACTCTTATTTACATTAAATACATTTATTGGTAGTAGATGATCTCTTGCTAATGTTAAAGCAGTGGCATCCATCACTTTTAAGTTTTTATTTATAGCATCATCAAAAGATAGAGCATCGAACAGTTTGGCATCTTTATTTATTTCAGGATCAGAATCATATACACCATCAACTCTAGTTGCTTTAAGCATAAGTTCAGATTGAGTTTCAATGGCTCTTAGGCAACCTGCTGTATCTGTTGTAAAAAAAGGATTTCCAGTACCTGCAGTAAAAATCACTACGTATCCATCACTCAAAAGTTGAATGGCCAATCTTCTATCATAATTTTCAACAATACCTGACATTGATATTGCTGACATGACTCTTGTCTTGATTCCAGCTCTTTCTAAAGCATCTCTAAAAGCAATTCCATTCATAACAGTAGCCAACATACCCATATGGTCGCCAGCAACCCTATCCATTCCTGCTTTATTTAATTTTTCACCTCTGAAGAGATTTCCACCTCCAATGACAATTCCAATTTCTGCACCAATATCTTTACAGGATTTAACAGATGCCGCCATATCATCAAGTATCATGGGATCTATGCCATGTTCATCATTTCCAGCAACTGATTCTCCACTAAATTTTACAAGAACCCTTTTATGCTTTAATTCAGACATATATTATTTTAATTGCTCAGCAACCTCTTCTGCAAAATCTTTAACTTGAAGCTCAATACCTTCTCCGACCTTAAGTCTGGAAAAAGATACCATATTTGCATTATTTTGAGATAAATATTCACCCACTGTTATTTCTGAATCCTTAAGAAAACCCTGAGATAATAAAGAAACTTCAGATAAGAACCTTTTTACTTTACCTTCTATCATTTTTTCCATTATTTCTTTTGGCTTTCCAGATTCTTTGGCTTGATTTTCATATATAGCTTTTTCTCTAACAAGTACATCTTTATCAATATCTTCTTCTGATAAGCACAAAGGATTAAAGGCAGAAACATGCATAGCGATGTCTTTGGCTATTAGATCATCGCCGCCCTTAATAACTGAAATTGAGGCTAACTTTGAGTCTGAATGAAGATATAATCCAACATGCATATTATCTTCATATTCAATTGTACTAATTCTTCTTAATTGAATATTTTCACCAATTGTTTGAACTAAAGCCTTTCTATCATTTTCGAGATCTGAATTGGTTAAAGTTTCAATATCTGTAATTTTATTTGTAGATATATATTCTTTAACCTTGTCTCCAAATGCTAAGAAGTTAGAATCTTTTGCTGCAAAATCAGTTTCAGAATTAATTTCAACCAGAGTTGCATAATCATCACTTACAGCAGTAACAAGCATCCCATCAGCCGCAACTCTTGATGATTTTTTTTCTGCTTTTAAGGTGCTATTTGAACGCAACAAGTCTAAGGCTTTCTCTATATCACCTTCACATTCCACTAAGGCTTTCTTGCAATCCATCATTGCGACGCCTGTCATTTCTCTTAGTTCTTTTACCTGTGTAGCTTTAATTTCCATTGCTACTCTTCCCCTTTTTTTTCTTCAGCATCATCTTGCTTCTGATCACTTGGTTTTTCATCTTTTTCTGCTGATTTATTAGAGTCTTTTTTATCATCTTTTACAGATAGCTCTTCTTTTTCTTTGGTATTTGAATCATCTTCAATATTATTGATCACTTCTTTCTTAACTTTTTGAATTACTGGAGTATCAGACTTTGGAGCGAATCCTTTAGACGATTCGATACCTCTTAAACAAGCATCAGCAATGACCTTAGTTATTAACGTAATTGACCTTATTGCATCATCGTTACCAGGTATAACAGTATCAATACCATCAGGATCTGAATTTGTATCAACTAATGCTATAACAGGGATCCCCATTTTTTTAGCTTCTAGGACTGCAATTTTTTCATATTTAACATCAATCACAAAAATTGCATCCGGAAGTCCTTTCATGTCCTTTATGCCTCCAACGCTTGCTTTTAATTTTGTATATTCTTTTTGAATCTCGACTGCTTCTTTCTTTATAAGTTTTTCAATTCTTCCAGAAGAAATCATTTCTTCAATATCTATTAATCTTCTAATTGAGCCTCTTATAGTTTTCCAATTTGTTAGGGTTCCTCCCAGCCATCTTTTATCTACATAGGGCAATCCTATTTGAGAAGCTTCCTCTTTAATCGTTTTGCTTGCAGATCTTTTGGTGCCAACAAAAAGTATCTTATTGCCTCTTGAGCATATATCTTCAACCTTTGATGCAGCGGCACTAAGATATTCTTGTGTAAGCTCTAGATTAATAATACTTATCTGTTTTCTTGTATCAAAGATATATTCCTCCATTTTAGGATTCCAAAACCTTTGTTGATGACCGAAATGAACGCCTGCTTGAAGCAGGTCTTGTATTGATACTATGCTCAATTTAATTCTCCTATGGGGTTATTCTCCGATTCATAGTAAGGCTGACTATTTCACAAGCACCCCAGCTTTACTTAAAACAGAATCTTCGTGTTAAAAGTTTGAGTATTCTATAGAAAAATGATGGTTTTTTAAAGATTTTTTTAAAATTTTAGATATATTATGGGTTTTTATAGATACCTGGCAAGGGTTCATTTTCATTTATATATCTAGCTTCATCTAATGCTCCACGCGCAAAGATATCCCTAGACAATGCTTCGTGTTTAAATTCTGTCACACCATCTTTTTTTACAAAAGAAACTTTATGAATACCAAATACATTTTCAATTCTTTTTGATGTTATTTCTATAGATTCAATATTTTTATTATCAATGCTAATTATATGATCTCTTAATTCTAAAGCTGTGCCTGAAGGAGTATCTATTTTTTCTGTATGATGAATTTCTTCAATTATACAACTCATTGGTTCTGAACTTTTACTTACGTAATTCGATAATGATTCTTTTAAATTGCTTATTCCTTTGCTCATATTTGCACTATGGAAGATTGGTATCACCTTGGAAGCTTCTTCAATCTCTTTAAAGTGAATCTTAGATAATCCTGTGGTACCAATCACGAAAGGTTTTTTATATTTTATGCAATCTTGTAATATTTTTAGAGTTGAATTCGGATGTGAAAAATCTATAACGACATCTGCTAATTTAATTTTTTCTACTTTTATAAAATCATTATCATTAATTAATTTAATAATAGATGAGCCCATTTTTCCTGATTCGCCATTAATAAATATCTTTACCATTACTAATCTTTAATTCTAGAAATTGCTTTTAAGAATGTATCAGTTCCTGGATAATTCTTGGACTGATTAAGAGATCGATTTAATTCCTCTAATAATTTAATTTGTTTTTTATCTAAATTTGAAGGAGTCTCAACAACCACTCTGCATAAAATATCTCCCCTCCTTCTATCTCTTACTATTGAGGCGCCTTTCCCTTTAATTCTAAAAACTTTTCCTGTTTGTGTGTTTGGTGGTATTTTTAATGAAATTGATTTCTCAAGAGTGGGTATTTTAATAGAGCCACCCATTATTGATACATCAAAAGGGATTGGAGCCTCAATGTATAAATTTCTTCCATCCCTATCAAATAGCGGATTGTCATTAACTCTAATTGCAACATACAAGTCTCCTGATTGACCACCTTTCATCCACTCACCTTCTCCAGAAAGTCTCACCTTATCTCCGTTATCTACTCCTGCTGGAATATTGACTGATAGGATTTTAGTCTCTTTGATAGCTCCTGCTCCTCCGCAAGTTCGGCACTTATCTTTAATAACCTGTCCAGTACCAGAACATACAGAACAAGTTTGTTGAACAGAAAAAAAACCTTGTTGCATCCTAACCTGACCTGTCCCATTACAATTGGTGCAAGTTACAGGACTGGTTCCTTTTGCAGCACCGCTTCCACCGCAATCGTTACAGATCTTATGAGATGGTATTTTTATTTTCTTCTGAGTGCCTAATACAGCTTCTTTAAGTGACAAATCAAGATTATATTGAAGATCTGAGCCTCTTCTTTGTCTTCTAGACTGAGAGCGTGTTCCAAAAACATCTCCAAAGATATCGCCAAAGATATCATTAATATTTACATCATTAAAGTTTGGGCCACCACCCATACCTTCTACACCAGAATGCCCAAATTGATCGTATGCAGACTTTTTTTGGGAGTCAGAAAGAACATCATAAGCTTCAGCAGCTTCTTTGAATTTCTCAGCTGCCTCAGGATTATCTGGGTTTCTATCAGGATGATATTTCATAGCTTTCTTTTTGAAAGCTTTCTTTAAATCATTTGCAGAGGCATCTCGAGAGACTTCAAGAGTGTCATAGTAGTCTCTCTTTGACATAAGAATTATTTATTTTTCTTCTTCTTTTACTTCTTCAAATTCAGCATCAACAGTATTGTCTGAAGCTTCATCATCAGTTGAATCTTGAGCAGGGTCTTGTGCTTCAGGTGTTTCCTGTTTATATAGTTTTTGAGTCAGTGGAGTTAAGACATCATTTAAATTTTTTGTAGATGACTCTATTGATTCGACATTTTCAGAAGCTATGGATTCTTCTAAGGTTACAACGGCATCTTCGACTTGTTTCTTTTCATCATCAGACAATTTTTCACCAGATTCATCAATAGTTTTTCTAGTTGCATGAACTAACATATCGGCATTATTTTTTGTTTTTACAAGTTCTTCAAACTTCTTATCGTCTTCAGCATTTGCTTCTGCATCTTTTACCATTTTTTCAATATCTTCATCTGATAAGCCGCTTGATGCTTTAATAACTATGGACTGCTCTTTACCAGTATTATTGTCCTTAGCAGAAACATTAAGTATTCCATTTGCATCGAGATCAAACGAAACTTCTATTTGCGGCATCCCTCTTGCAGCTGGAGGAATATCAGTTAGATTAAACTGTCCAAGTGATTTATTCTGAGATGCTTGAGTTCTTTCTCCTTGAATAACATGAACTGTAACAGCAGTTTGGTTGTCTTCTGCTGTAGAAAACACTTGTGATTTTTGAGTTGGAATCGTTGTATTTTTTTCAATTAGAGGAGTTGATACACCTCCTAAGGTTTCAATACCAAGAGTCAGTGGAGTTACATCCATAAGTAATACATCGGTAGTATCTCCAGATAAAACAGAACCTTGAATTGCTGCACCAACTGCAACAGCTTCATCAGGATTCAAATCTTTTCTTGGATCTTTACCAAAGAAATCAGCTACCTTTTTTTGAACTAAAGGCATTCTAGTTTGGCCTCCAACTAACAGTATTTCATTGATATCACCTTTTGATATCTTTGCATCTTTTAGAGCTAACTTTAAAGGCTCTAAACTTTTTTCAACTAAATCTTCAACCAGTGATTCTAATTTGGCTCTTGTTATTTTATGAACAAAGTGTTTTGGTCCAGAGCTATCAGCTGTAATATATGGAAGATTTACTTCAGTTTGTTCTGAAGAAGACAACTCAATTTTAGCTTTTTCAGCGGCTTCTTTTAATCTTTGAAGTGCCAATGGGTCACTTTTTAAATCAAATCCAGATTCGTCTTTAAATTTATCAACAAAATAATCTATTAATCGAAGGTCAAAATCTTCACCGCCTAAGAATGTATCACCATTCGTTGACAGAACTTCAAATGACTGCTCTCCATCAACGTCTTGTATTTCAATTATAGAAATATCAAAAGTACCTCCCCCTAAGTCGTATACAGCAACGGTTGAATCTCCTTTACCTTTATCTAAGCCGTATGCCAGAGCTGCTGCCGTTGGTTCGTTGATAATTCTTTTAACATCAAGGCCAGCAATCTTTCCTGCATCTTTGGTTGCTTGTCTTTGAGAATCATTAAAATAAGCAGGAACGGTTATGACAGCTTCTTTTACCTCATGACCTAAATAGTCTTCAGCAGTCTTTTTCATTTTTTTAAGAACTTCTGCTGCAACTTGTGGTGGAGCTAACTTTTTATTGGCTGCTTCTACCCATGCATCTCCATTATCAGCTTTGATGATCTTATATGGAACCATATCAGCATCCTTGCTTACAACCTCATCATCAAAGGTTCTTCCAATTAACCTTTTAATAGCATAAAGAGTATTCTCTGGATTGGTTACTGCTTGTCTTTTTGCAGGCAAACCAACCAAAACTTCATCGTTATCGGTATATGCAATAACAGAAGGGGTAGTTCTTCCACCCTCAGCATTTTCAATTACCTTTTGTTGTTGACCTTCTACAACAGCAACGCAGCTATTTGTAGTTCCTAAATCAATTCCTATAATTTTTGACATATTTTTCCTCTAATTTTTAATTACTGTTACTCTCGCTGGCCTTAAGACCCTAGAGTGCAGCTCCCATCCTCTTTGCATGATATTTCCAACATAACCATCTTTTTTATCCTTGTTCTTTTCCATAGAAACAGCTTCATGCTTTTCAGGATTAAATTCTTCATTACTTGGATAGATAGGTACCATTCCGAATTTATCAAGTGTAGATTCAAAAGATTTTAAAGTTAATTCAATGCCCTCTTTGTCCTCTTTAGTAGCATTTTTGGATATATTGCTGATTGCATTCTCGAGATTATCAAGTATTGGTAAGAGTTCTACCAATAATTTTTCGACCCCATATTTGTGTGCTTTTTCAACTTCTGATAAAGTTCTTTTTAAAGCATTATCTAGGTCTGCATTTGATCTAAGGAGTTGTGCTTCTAATTCTTCATTTTTATCAAAAAGCTCTTCATATGAAGGAGTTCCAAGCTCTTCTAATTCAGAAGAATCATCGATATTTAAATCTTCTGCTTCACCATTTAATGAATTTTCAATTGAATCTTTATCAACATCATCAACTATAGATTTTTCTTTTTTTGTCATAATTAAACCCCTTTAATCTAAATATATTGGGATTTATAGAATCAGTTCAAGAGTGTAAATATTATTATTTATCTTTTTTTACGTGTAAGACTAGATTATGATCTACTAATTGATATCCAGATTTATTAGCTATTTCATGAAGTTTTTTAATTAATTCATCATCTTGAAATTCAAGCACCTTCCCCGTTTCAAGATCAACCATATGTTCATGGTGCTCTTCAACGACTTCATAAACTGCATGACTCCCTTCAAAATGATGTTTTTTAACCATTCCAGCTGCTTCGAATTGCGTTAAAACCCTATACACAGATGCCAAACCAATGTTTTCACCGTTTTGAAGAAGTGCCTTATAAATATCTTCAGCACTAAAATGTGCCTCTTCTTGAATAGCAGTGGATTCAAGAATTTCCATTATTTTAATTCTTGGTAAAGTTGCCTTTAATCCTGCTTTTTTTAATTCACTATTCTGCTTATTCATATACCTATTATAGTACATATTTTTAAGATCAATGGTAATGTTTAGCGACATAAAATTTATAACAAAGTATAATAATTTTGTATATGAAAAGCAGTAATAAATTAACTCGACTCAAAATATTTTATTTACCCATTATTTTTTTTATAGTTGTTTCTTGTTCATCTATGACCCCATATAAGGTCCCTGTTCTTCAAGGCAATCTCTTTGAAGAAGAAGATATCGAA
>CABYNW010000013.1 GCA_902520495.1 uncultured SAR86 cluster bacterium
TGGCCTTACTACGATAATTGCTATTTGGGTTGCAGCTAGATTTGCAAGTGTTGCTTCTGAACAATCAGAGGAAAATAAAACTTTACTTGGTAAAGTCTTACTTACTTTATTTGGTGGATCTGTAATTCTTTGGGGAATTCAAATAAATCTTATGGCACAAGCTAATTGGTCTGTAACAGCTAATGCATTTAAATCAATGAGTGAAGCAGGAATGGAAGTTAGTGACGGAGCTATGAAATTTGCAGAGACATGGGGTGGAGAACCAAGTTTACTTAATCAACCCTTAACAATAGTTTTCTTTTTATCGGCTTTTGCAATTATTCTTTATCCAATTTGGTTTAAGAAGTAAGCATGAAGAATTTTGTAAAAATATACAGTCTTTTTGCTATAGTTTTTTTAGTAAGCTGTTCAGATCAAAATATATCTGAAGATACTGAAAAAGGCCCTATTCATTTAGGTCCTTATTATAATGAGTTTTTGGCTTGTGAAGCAGGACCCAAATACTCACAAGAGACAATTACTGAGATGCTATCTGCATGGCAAGATTTACAAGTTGCTGAGGGCTTAGGATGGGCAGGAGTATATGCTCCAGTTGGTGAAAATCATAGATTTTCAAATGGCTGGTGGGAACTTGAATGGGATTCTAAAGAAAGTTCGGATAATGCATTTAATAATCCAAGTCCTGAATTTCTTGCATGGGCAGAAGATTACGCAGAAGTTATGACTTGTGATATTGAAGGAAGATTTCCATGGACTTTTTATTTACCCAGAGAGCCTAATTCATTTGGTGAGGTAATGGGTGAAAATGGATACTTCGCATCTGAATTTCTTGCATGTGATTTTAATGAAGGAAAATCAAGTTCTGATCTTAGAGCTGCTGTTGTAGCATTTAACAAGTATCTTGATGAAAATGGATCACAATCGCCATATTTTTTTGGAGTTTATTATCCTGAGTTTGAGGGTGCAACAAATGATTTCTTATGGGGAAATTGGCATGCAACTTTTGAAACCATGAAAGCAGGAAATGCAGACTGGGAAGAAAATGGACAAGTTATGCAAGCTCAGTTTAATGAAATATCAACATGCATGAGCCCAGATTATTACGATAGTTGGGAGCTTTATAATAGTCCTGATTCGTAATTGATGTATTCAATCTATTAGGGAGGGGCAACCCTCCTTTTTTAGAACAATTCAGTAAGCATACATCTTGCGGAACCACCGCCATATTTTTCGATAGTTGGAATATCTGAGTGAATAATTTCTTTATAGCTTTTTAAAAGTTTATCTATCTGATTTTGATTTAATGCATCATATGCGGCTGTAGAAATTATTAAAAAGAGTTCGTTATTATTATTTTTTGCTTCTATTGCATTACCACAGAAACTTTCTATCTGTTCAGGTGTTAACTTCATTACCTCATGATGCTGATTAACCATTTTTTTAACATAATCTCTGTGTTCTGGTTTTATTACTTCAAAACAGATTCCTATAATTTTTGTTCCAACATACATCAAAACATCTGTATGGTAAATCGGAGCACCTGTGTGGCTTTCAGTTTCAAATAAAACTAATTCAAAATCATTATTTCTGCACCATATTATTAGTTGGACCGCATTAGTTCTGGGGGATATTCCTGCATAAACTATTCTGTTTACTCTATCAAAAACCATGCTGCTTGTTGATTCTAAGAAAATGTCTTTTTTTTCAAGATATGACATATCATCTGCAAGCTCATATGTTTCAGTAAGATGTTCAATCATAGATCCTTTCTTTTCTTTTCTTCTATTAGGAGCCATCATGCTAAATATTTGCATGGTTTTGTTAGGAAATGTTATAAACCAATTAGGAAATATGTGATCTGGACAATCCTGAGACCCTTTTAAGTAAGTAACTTTAATCCCTTTTTCTTCAATTTTAATTCTTAGATTATGAAATTCATTTAATGCTTTTTCAGCAATTATTTCGGCTGTTTCATCAGTTACTTCTGTTTGATAATGATTTGTGTGAGATGTCTCTTCATTTGCATAAAAAGCGACCGGTTCAATCATAAATAAGTGTGATGTGGACTGCTGTGACATATACTCCTTGATGAAAAAACCTATGGGGTTAAAATACACTTATGTCATCACGTTTACAAGACGAATATATAAAAAAAGAATCAATGTATGGTGCACAAAACTACTCACCATTGTCTGTAGTTCTTAGTAGAGGTGAGGGTGTGTATCTTTGGGATGTTGATGGAAACAAATACCTTGATATGGTGTCTGCATATTCAGCTGTAAGTCATGGACATTCTCATCCAGAGCTAATTAAAACTATTAAGGATCAGTCTGAAAAGTTAGCAATAACATCAAGAGCATTTTATACAGAACCCTATGCAGATTTTCTTGAGTTATTAACAAAGTTATCTGGTTTTGAAAGTGTATTAACAATGAATACTGGTGCTGAAGCGGTTGAAACCGCAATAAAAGCTGCTCGAAGATGGGGTTATTTTAGTAAAGGCATTTCCAAGGATAAAGCTGAGATAATTGTTGCAGACGGAAATTTTCATGGAAGAACTACAACGATTGTAGGTTTTTCATCAGAGGAATCATACAAAAAAGGTTTTGGGCCTTTTGCAAATGGATTCGTTACAGCAAAGTTTTGTTGGTCAGGCTGTAATTTAACTGAATCAATTAAATCCTTTGCAAACAAAATCAATAAAAACACTTGTGCAATTCTTGTTGAACCAATTCAAGGTGAAGCTGGTATAAGAGTCCCCGACAAGGGTTGGTTAAAAGAACTTAGAAAATTATGTGATAAAGAAAATATTCTTTTAATTTTAGATGAAATTCAATCTGGTCTTGGGAGAACTGGTAAATTGTTTGCATTTCAGCACGAAGATATTATTCCTGATGGATTAATTTTAGGAAAAGCTCTTGGCGGTGCAATGATGCCTATTTCTGCTTTTTTAAGCTCAAAGGAAATAATGAATCATTTTAATTCTGGATCCCATGGTTCAACTTTTGGAGGAAATCCTCTGGCATCAAAAATTGCAACAAGAGCACTACAGCTTTTATATCAGGATTTTTTAATAGAAAACAGTAATAATTTAGGAAGTTATTTCAAGGAATCACTTCAGGCTATTGATAATAAGATTATCAAGGAGGTCAGGGGAATGGGGTTATGGATTGGAATGGAGTTAAATGAATCAAAAATTAATGCAAAAGACTTATGTTTATTATTGTTGAACGAAGGACTTCTTTGCAAAGAAACACACAAAACAGTAATTAGATTTGCGCCGCCGCTTATGATTACTAAAAATGAGATTGATTGGGCAATTAAAAAAATTACAAAAGTTATTTCTTCAATCGAATGAAAAAACCATCAATATCTTTTAATTCTTTTGGATACTTTGGATCATTTAAAGAGATTCTTGACGACTTTCTATTTGTTTCCTTTTTATCAGTCATCAAGAGCTTTAGATGCTTTCCAATTCAAAAATTTATAATGAACTTTAGTTTTTGAATCACCATAAGGAATCTTTGTAAAATTTCTTATATCAACCAAAGAAGCATATATTGCTGATTTAGATATCTCATCATAATCGTCATCAATTAATGCGCTTATAAGACTATCAACATATTTTGACTGGAGATTCATTTTAAATGTAGTAGGTACCTCTCTTTGTACAAAAATACCATCAAAAAGATCACTTAAAACTTCATCTGGCATATAAGTATTGCCATATTGAGAACTATCAACCAATCTCATCATTACTGTAGGATGAAGAATATGAGCAATTGTTCTTCCTTGTAGGCTTAAAACTAAATCATGTAATTGAGGATCTTCATTACCTCTTCTGCCTGGGCTGTAGGCTGCTCGTTTTTCACTTTGAAGGTATTTAAGTAAGTTTTCATCAAAAGAAAACGCATTATTTGATAAAAGCTCTTCCTTAATCAAACTCATTGCTCTTTTTTGATCTTCATAAGACACTGCTTCAAAAGGCGTAATATCTTTATTTGAATCATTAACAATTCTATTTGAATAAACCCCTCCAATTAATCTAGAAACACCATCAAGAAATCTTCCTTTTTCAGATGTAAGACTATAAAAGATAGATCTAAACTCTGAAGAAGTTTCTCCATTAATAAGAAATATATCTGGTAGTTCAGCAATTTTAGCATCCAGAGTTTTTATTCTATCTAATGTGTATGTAATTGGATCGTTAGACATATCCCCTCTATAATTTCTTGGATCAATATTTACTCCAGGAGAAGACATTGCATCTCCATCGGTTCCAAAGATATATTCTGGTTGAGATGATTTCGAAAGAAGATTTTCTCTTTCTTCATCAGTAAAGCTAGGAGTATACCCAAATTCAATTGCCCAAATATCATAGAATCCAGGACCAGTAGGAAAAAAGTTCCCTTGAGTAATACCCTCAGGAGCTAAATTAATTGGATCGTAATCCATTACTGACCCTATATGATTGTCACCAGTAACACTTACATCATGAACTTCCTTCGCATCATATATCCAACTTGATTTAAAGTTATGTCTTAAACCTAAAGTATGACCAACCTCATGCATAGTTAACGAAACTATCCATTGTTCAAGGGGATCATTTTCTTCGGTATATCCCCATAATTTTCTATATGTATAACCTCTCTTGATAGCATTAAATTCTTGAACAATATCTGCGGCTATAATTTCTCCTGTTCTAGGATTCGCAACACTTGGTCCATATCCAGAATATCTTGGATCAGGAGTTGAGGCCCATCTAACTACGTTATATCTAACATCCCCAGCATCCCAATCAGCATCATCGGGTTGAATTTTTGCAATAATTGCATTTTTAAATCCTGCTTTTTCAAAAGCTTTATTCCAAGCTTCAATACCTTTAACTACAAATGGACGTATTTCTTCAGGCGTAGAATTTTCAACCCAATAAACCAAAGGTTCCTCAGGTTCAGACAATTCAGCTTCAGGATTCTTTTTAATTAACCTCCATCTATTCATTAAATCTCTAGCATTATTAGAGTCGTATGTAGATAAATCAGTAACTTTTTCAGAAAAATAACCTATTCTTTGGTCAGCAACCCTAGGTTCAAATTTATCATCTGGCATTTCTACGAATAAGTGCAAGCCGTCAACAAATGTATATCTTTTATCTGTGACTGCATCTATTGAGCTTCCAGATTTAGGCTTTGGATTATAAAATCCATATCTAACTTTAAAAGAGGTATTTTTTTCATAGTTTTTTACTTCGTCAATAAAAGTTTTTGATTTGTCCGGTCTTCCAAGTATTAAATTGTAATATTCCATATATTCCTTAGGAATATTTGGCGTAATAGCTACAAGCATTTCACTTAAGAACATCTTATCTATATTGATAAGGTATTTTGAATCTTCATTGACTACAACTGAGAATCTTCCTAAGAAGGCTTCTATAATATTTGTTAATTTTGACTGAGATATTTTATTTGAGTCGTCGTAAATAAACTTTGTATTTTTTTTGTATATTCCAATATCTTCTTTAAACTTTCTAAATTCAAGTATAAATGCTTCACCCATATCACCGCCGCTTGGACCTGCATCTGAAGGACCATTAAGAATATAAGTAAAGTAAATAAATTCTTTGTTAAGCTGATCTTCATTTAGAACTAAATAATATTTATCTTTATCTGTTTCATGAAGGATATTCATAAAACCATCTATAGAAGCATATTCACCATCATCTATAAATTCCTCGATTGTTTTATATTCCTTCTTTTTACCAGACATACCTTTAGGTTTTTTTGTTGCCACATCATCACTTTTTTCTTCAGATGCGTTTTCCTTGTCTTCATCTTCTGCAAATATATTGATGGTAAAGGAATTCAAACCAATAAAAATTATTGAAAATATGAATATATTTAATAGTTTAGATTTATTTTTCATAAGCATAGTCCTTTAAAAACAGCATGTAATTCTATCCTAGAAAGAAGCTTACTGATAGTATATGTATATGAAAAATTCGTATGCATTAATAACTGGAGCATCTTCAGGAATAGGTCTAGAGATTGCTAAAAATCTTGCTGGTAGAGGCTACAACTTGATTTTGACAGCTCGAAGAACTGAGTTACTTGAAGAACTCGCAAAGGAAATTACTGATAAGAATAATGTTCATGTTGATCTTATTTCAAAAGATTTGAGCAATTACGAAGCACCAAAAGATATTTTTGAATTTTGTGAATCAAAAAACTACCATGTAGATATATTGGTTAATAATGCTGGTTACGGAATTAAAACATCTTTTCATGAAACTAGTATTGAGATAGAAGAAGATTTTATTAGAGTTCTTGGAACATCAGTAATTATGTTAACAAAGCTTTTTATTCCTAAAATGTTATCAAATGGCGGAGGTAAAATTATGATTATTTCTTCAGTTGCCTCATTTGCAGCACCTTCTGCTATCCAACCTCTTTACGGCCCTATAAAAACTTTTATGAATCGATTCAGTGACTCAATAAACATTAATTACAAACATAAAGGAATAACATCAACCTCTGTATGTCCTGGATTTACAACTACTGGCTTTCATACTGCAAGTGGAGTTCAGGATGAGATGGATAGAGTTCCTAAATTTATGGTTTTTTCAGCAGAAAGAATTGCAAAAGAGGCTGTAGAAGCAACCTTAGCAGGAAAAAGTTTATGCGTTCCTACCAAAACGTACAAGTTTTTAGTATTTATGTTAAAGAACATTCCTCAATCAATCTTAAGGCTTATTGGTACTGCTTTAGCTCCAGGAAGATACGACAGAAACTAACCTAAACCAAGAACTCTATCTGATACAAAAGGGTTAGAGGCTCTTTCAGCATCAAACGTCGAGACAGGACCATGCCCAGGAATAAAATTAATATTCTTTCCTAATGGCCATAATTTATTTTTAACTGAATTTATGAGATCATCAAAATTACCGCCAGGTAAATCTGTTCTTCCAATAGAGCCACTAAATAAGACATCTCCAACCAATGCTAAATTAGTCTTTTTATTGAAAAAAATAATATGACCTGGTGTATGTCCTGGACAAAGATAAACTTCTAAAATCTCATTACCTATTTCAACAATATTGCCTTCATCAAGCCATTTATCAGGAATACAATTTTTTGATGGGAGGCCAAACATCTCACCTTGTTTTTGAAGCTCATCTAGTAAAAATTTATCAGCTATATGAGGACCATGGATTTCTATATTAAGTATTTGAGATAATTCAGTCGCACCTCCAGCATGATCAATATGCCCATGCGTAAGCAGCACCTTATCTGGGATAAGATTATTATCTTTTGCAATATTTAGTAAAAGTTCTATATCACCACCAGGGTCAACAATTGCACATTTTTTTGATTCTTCGCAATATACAAGGGAAGAATTTTGTTGAAAAGGAGTGACGGGCTGAATAAAAGTTTTTAACATATATGTATTGAATTATTTTAGAATAATTATAACCATGTTGGTTTAATTTTTGAAAAAATGCTATAGAATAGGCATTTTTAATATCACTGGAATATAAATATGAGTAAAAAAGTATCTAAAGATGAAGCTTTGAAGGCTGTAAAGACTATTACTAAAGAAATTTCTGAAAGTTCGCTTGAGCAAGAAGCACTTGAGGCGGTTAGAACATTAATACTTTGGGCTGGTGATGATCCTGAAAGAGAGGGGCTCGTTGATACCCCAAAAAGAGTCGTTAAAGCTTATACAGAATTTTTCTCTGGTTATGATGAAGACCCTGAAGAAATATTAAGTAGAACCTTTGAAGAAGTAGAGGGTTACGATGACGCTGTTATAGTAAGAAATATAAGAGTAGAGTCACATTGCGAACACCACATGGTTCCTATAGTAGGAGTTGCTCATATTGGATATATTCCCAAAAAGAGAGTTGTTGGAATAAGTAAATTGGCTAGATTAGTTGATTTGTATGGAAAAAGGCTTCAGACACAAGAGACAATGACAGCACAGATTGCAGATACAATCGATAAAGTTCTCCAACCAAAAGGTGTCGCTGTTGTAATAGATGCTAACCACCAATGCATGAGTACAAGAGGTGTTCATAAAACAGAATCAAGCACAATAACATCTAGAATGTTGGGAACCTTCAGATCTGATAGTAAAGCTAGAGAAGAGTTTATAAGCTTAATACACTCACCTAAAAAATATTAAATGAGCAGATCTCTGGAATATTCCAGTATCAAGCCTACAACACCAATCATTCTTGCCTCTGGTTCTGAGAGTAGAAAGCTTATGCTTAAGGAGGCTGGAATAGAATTTAGTGTTGTTGTTTCTGATACTGATGAAGATTCTTTGAAAGAGAAAATTTCTAAAATACCTTTTAGTGAACAAGTGGTTCATCTAGCAAAAGCAAAAGCTGAAAGTGTGAGCATTCAAAATAAAGAAGCTATCGTTATTGGTGGAGATCAAATGTGTGTGCTTGATGACATTGTTTTTAATAAACCTGGAAATAAAGATAAGGCAATTGAAAATTTAAAACTATTGTCAGGAAAAAAGCATTTTCAAAATAGTGGAGTTTGTATATTTTTTAATAATGAGTGCTTATGGGAGTACAGTGAAACAGTTGAAATGAATATGCATGATCTATCAAATGATGAAATTGAAAACTATGTTGAAATGGAAAACCCAATTAATGCTGCTGGAGCATATAAATTTGAATCATTAGGATGTAATTTATTTTCTTACGTAAACGGTTCCTCATATACTGTAAGGGGAATGCCGCTTCTTCCTTTATTAAACGCTTTGAGAGAATTACAAATAATTAGTTTAAAATAATTTAATGAGTGCTTTACAGATATTTAATACTTTAAATAGCAAAAAAGAAGTATTTAAACCCATTGATAAGAATCACATCAAAATATATGCGTGTGGCCCTACTGTATATAATTTTGCTCATATTGGTAACGCAAGAATGGCTGTTGTTTTTGATACCTTTGTAAGGACTTTAAGAACTATTTATCCAAAGGTTACATACGTATCTAACATTACTGACATAGATGACAAAATCATAGAAGCTGCAAAGGAACAAAATGCTGAAATATCTGAGATAACTCAAAAATACACCCAAATTTATAATGAAGATATGTCTATTCTTAATGTATTAGAACCAGATATTCAACCGAAAGCAACGGAATATATTCCAGAAATGATTCAATTAATAGAAGATCTAATAAATAAAGAATTTGCCTACGAAAAAAATGGACATGTTTTTTTTCATGTTCCTGCTTATTCTATGTATGGAAAATTATCTAAAAGAAATAGAGAAGAGCAGATTGCAGGAAGTAGGGTTGAAATAGCGCCATTCAAAAAAGACCCATCTGATTTTGTATTATGGAAGCCTAGCGATGATACTCAACCAGGTTGGGATTCTCCATGGGGTTTTGGAAGGCCAGGCTGGCATACAGAATGCTCTGCAATGTCAGAAAAAACCTTAGGACTACCATTTGATATACATGGAGGTGGTAGAGATCTTATTTTTCCACATCATGAGAATGAAATTGCTCAAAGTTGTTGTTCAACAGCAAATATAGATGAACCAAATTCTTATGCAAAATACTGGATGCATAATGGCTTTGTAACTATTGAGGGTGAAAAAATGTCAAAATCTCTTGGCAATATTATTCTTGTTAGAGATTTAATCAAAGACCATCATGGTGAGGTCATTAGGCTAGCACTTTTATCATCTCACTACAGACAGGGATTAGATTGGAATGAAAACTTAATTCATCAATCTAAAAAATTATTAGATAAACTTTATACTATTATTAGAGATATAGATGATGTTGAAAAAGATGTTAAAGCTTCTGAAGTTCAATTTATTGCAGAGGTAATTGATCCGTTAATGGATGATTTAAATACACCCCGATTGATTGCTGAATTAAACAAAATAATTAAAGAATTTAGCTCGATTAAAGTTGAAGAAAAACCAGCTATTAAATCAAAATTAATCTTTATTGGATCGATATTAGGCATTCTTCAGGATGAAAACTTTAATGAAGTTTCTGATGAGTTTAAAAATAAAATTGAAGATCTAATTAAAAAAAGAACTAGTGCTAAAAATGATAAAGATTACGATATGGCAGATAAAATAAGACAAGAATTATCAAATTTAGGGGTGGAAATAAAAGATACAAGTGACGGAACAGATTGGAATCTTAAATAGTGGCAATTTATTCTACAATTGATCTTCCTGAATCATATTCAGACCTTGATCAAACACTTAATAGCGCCGATTTAATACTTTCTGATGCTGTTGCTAATGCAACCACTCTTTTTCATACGCCAGTAGTATCTTCATTTGACGGCACGAATATTAATTCAAGAGTAATGGTTTTAAGAGAATTCAGTCTACAAGATAGAATAATGAGATTCCATACCGATCAAAGAGCACCAAAAATTCAACACTATAGTAGTAATTCAATATGTAGTGTTTTAGGTTATGATCCAGAGCTCAAAATACAAATAAAATTAAAAGGAAAAATTACCACACATCATAATAATGATGTGACTAAAACTGCTTGGGATGAGTCAACTCCACGTTCAAAAAAATGCTATTCAGTAAAAGGGGGGTCTTCAAAAGCTATAAACAACCCTTCCAAATACGATATTAAAAAAGTCTCAGTTGAGGAAGGTTATCAAAACTTTGCTGTGCTTATATTTTCTTTTGATAGTCTAGAGTTTCTATATCTTAAAGGCTCTGGACACAGGAGAGCGCTTCATAAGTGGGATGAAGATCATTCAGCCTCATGGCTTGTACCATAAAAAATTCTGACTTTACAAATGAGAATCATTCTCATTAAAAATAATGTATGATTAATATTTATTTTTATTTAAATGGGAGAAAATAATGAGAAATATTTTTGTTATAAGTATTTTAATGATATCTGGATTAAGCTTTGCTGATGGACATATGTCATCAGAAAAGGCTGTTTTGAAAGCTCTTGATAAATATATGCAAGCAAGAAATTCAAGAGATTTTGAAACTGTTGTTGCAATGTCAAGTAAATCAGGAACTCTTGATACAAACTCTGATGGAAGTTTCCATAAACCTTTAGCCAATCAAACTGTTGATGGCTGGAAAAATAGTGGAGATGCTACAACTTTATATTTTTATCCAGAGGCTACCGCAATATCTGATGATGTTGTGCACGTTAGATTTTATTCTGAGGGTATGGTAGGTAATGATGGCAATATGAGTGATTATAGAACTAGAGTCACAATGAATTGGATTAAAGAAAGTGGGAAATGGGTGCTCAAGACAGCACACTATTCATCTGCAAGCTATGGCGGTGTTCATAGAACACAAGCATCTGACTTTGAGGATTAAAAATGTTAAGAATATTACTATTTAATTTTACATTTTCTCTAGCATTTTTTACATTCGCTGATGGGCATGAGGGTGCAGAGAGCATGCCAGATTCTACTGGATATGTTTTGATGTCAACATATGAAATGCCTTATGGAGGTAAATATAAAGATCTTGAGAAGAGTTTAATAGATGAAGCAAAAGCTGGTGTTAAAGATGGCCACGATGCTTGTTCTTTATATAGACATGTACAAGGTTCGCAAAGAGCTTTTTATTTAATTTGCTCATTTAAAACGATGGAGCAATTTGCAGAAATTATGAGCATTGAAAGAGATTACTCAAATGATAAGCAGTTGTTCGCTTCTCATACTGATCATATTTTATCTAGAGTAAAAGTAGAGCTTGATGGGCCTCCGCCATTTGTAATGTTTGGAAAATGGAGACCAGGACCAAACCTTTCAATGTCAGACTTTTCAGAGCGAATGTCATCATTTCAGAAAGCATTCTCAAAAAGTTTTGGTTCATGTAATGAATATGTTCATGCATGGGGACCAGAATATGCAGGATACTTAGCATGTGGATTTGATAACTGGGACCATTTTGCAAAAGCAGCAGCCGCTGCTGATGAAAACGTTGTCGCTGCTCTATCCTCCTATCCTGTGACTGGGATAGTTAGCCATTCCGATGAGCTTTTAGTTAGAGTCTATCCAAAATAACTATCAAGAAAAATTAAAGCTGGCATATGCCAGCTTTTTTTATGGTGCCCTCTGAAGGAATCGAACCTTCAACTAATCCTTAGGAGGGATTTGTTATATCCATTTAACTAAGAAGGCATTAGAATAATTTTTATATTAAATTATGTTTAAGTATATAAAAACAAATAAGTTTTTCTTTGTTTGCGCCAGCATTATTTTTATTGCAAGTTTTCTTGCATCCATAATTCAAACTAGCTTTGGCGCAGTGGATATTAAACTTAAACAACTTAAAACAGATGATGGTCAAACTTTGGTTTATGATTTATACAAACCTAAATCAGCAGATGTTTTTAATAAGGTTCCTTTTATTGTTGTTGTGCCAGGCTTTCAGAGGTCAAAAGAAGCTTTATCAAATATAGCAATTGAGCTTTCAAGAAGAGGCTTGGCAGTAGCATTGATTGATCCATATGCGCAGGGCATGTCTTCATCATCAACAAGTAGACTAGCAGCAACCACACAAGGTTATGGAATGTTTGCGTTAGTAGACTATGCTTATGAAGGTAATTTTCCATTTGTCGATATCAATAAGATCGGATCGACTGGCCATTCTATGGGTGGCAATGCAGCCATAAGAGGAGCAGATTATTTTGGCAAGCAAGCAATAAAATCAAATTCTAAGAGCAAACTGCATTCAGTTTTTGTTTCTGGATATGTCTTAACCTTAAGAGATAGTATCTTAAAAGACTCAAAATCAAATATGGGCATAAGTTATGCTTTATATGATGAAGGAGCATTCAGAAATGAACTTAATGGTTGGGATGCATCAAACATGGAGATAGCTCCAGAATCTCTTAGAGTTATAAATAATGTTCTAAATCAAGACAGTCAAATAAAGAAAGTTGAGCTTGGTAAATATTATGGCAATAAGCAAGATAGAAGTTTAAGAATTATTTTTAACGAAGAACTTCTTCATCCTTTTCAACCTTATAATAAAAAAGCTACTTTTAACCAAATTAATTATTTTGATGAGGTATTTGGATTTTCAAATAAAATTGATCCAAATAATCAGATTTGGCAATTTAAAGAATTATTTACCTTAATAAACATGGTAGTTTCTTTATTAATGTTAATACCATTAACTAAAATGTTGCTTCAATTAAGTTTTTTTAAGGAAATAATAAAACCGATTCCTGAAGCGCTTCCCAAACAATCAAACAAGAGTAAGTTGGTTTTTTGGATAATATTTTTTATAAGCGCCTCAATAGCTTGCCTAACATTTATACCAATGGTGGATATTGCAAAAGTGTTATTTGTTGATGCTTCTAATAGAGAGCTGACTTGGTTCTTTCCTCAAAGAATGAATAATTCAGTAATGTTGTGGGCGGCTTTTAATGGAACAATTGGAATAATAATTTTTATTTTATCCTTTCACTTATTTGGCAAACATCATGGAGTAAATACAAATTCTTGGGGTCTTCAGATTTCAAATAATGAATTTATAAAAACTGTTATTTTAGGGATACTGGTTTTTATTCTTTACTATTTCGTACTTTTTTTTAATTACCACATATTTCATATTGATTATAGATTTTGGTTTATGGGAGTAAGGATATTCCAACCAGAAATGATACTAGTACTTCTTATGTATTTTCCTTTATTTTTTATATTTTTCTTTTCAAATTCCCTAAGAGTCAATGGTTCGATGAGATTTGAAAATCAGCCTGAATGGCAATCAAGATTAATAGCAGGATTTGCAAATTCTCTAGGATTGATGATGATTATCATTATTCAATATTTAACATATGCGATATCGGGAACAGTTTTTTGGACAACAAACTGGTTAAGTGTAAATTTATTATTTGGAATTGTACCAATGATGTTTATTCTTCCTTATTTTAATAGAATCTTTTTTCAAATGACTGGAAGGGTATATTTGGGACCCATTGTGACATGCCTTATATTTATAATGATTTTATCAACTAATACTGTCATCTATCTTCCTATTAAATAGAGTTATTAAAAATCGCATAACCAATCTATAATATTCGCATGAAATTAACATTACCTGATGACAGCGTAAGAGAATTACCAGAAGGATCTTCTGGATATGACCTTGCAAAAGATATTGGCTCATGTCTAGCAAAAGCAGCAGTTGCAGTAATAATTGATGGCAATCAACAAGACTTGCATGATGTAATTAATTCTGATTGTTCAATATCCATCATCACAATTGACTCAGATGAAGGTCAAGAAATTATGCGTCATACTCTCACCGCACAGGTGTTAGCTAAAGCAGTAAAAAACTTATACCCTAAATCTAAACTTGCGATTGGCCCAACTATTGATAATGGTTTTTATTATGATTTTGAATGTCCTGAGACAATTTCTGTTGATGATTTAGAAAAAATTGAAGAAGAAATGAATAAGATTATTAAATCTAAATCGTCCATTACTAAAAAACTTTTACCAAAGAATGATGCATTAAAAGTCTTTGAATCGCTTGATGAGACTTATAAGCAAGAAATTATTAATGAATCTAACCAAGGCGATAACTTTCAACTTTATTACCAAGATGAGGATGATTTTGTTGATTTGTGTAGAGGACCTCATTTGCCAAACTTAAGCTTAATAGGTTCTTTTAAACTTACAAAAGTTTCAGGAGCATATTGGAAAGGTGATTCAAAAAATAAAATGCTTACAAGGATTTATGGCACAGCATGGAATACAGAAAAAGATTTAAATGAGTATCTTAGAGCTTTAGAGGAGGCTGAAAAAACAGATCATAGGAAGCTAGGGAAAGAAATGGATTTATTTCATTTTCAAGATGAGGCACCTGGAATGGTATTTTGGCATCCTGATGGTTGGACTATATACAGAAATCTTCGAAATTTTGTAAGAGATAGACTTCAAGATAACGGCTACATAGAAGTCAATACCCCTCAAGTTATTGACAGAAAACTTTGGGAGGCTTCAGGCCATTGGGATAAATATCGTGAAAACATGTTCATAACTGAAATTGATGAAGAGCATGCAAATGAAAAAAGAGTAAATGCTTTAAAGCCAATGAATTGTCCTGGTCATGTTCAAATTTATAATCAAGGAATTAAATCTTACAAAGACTTACCTTTAAGATATGCTGAATTTGGCCTATGTCATAGGTATGAGCCTTCGGGAACAATGCATGGATTAATGAGAGTTCGAGCATTTACTCAAGATGACGGACATATTTTTTGTACTGATGGTCAAATAGAGTCTGAGACAGGATTATTTATAGAATTTTTATCAAATCTATATGCTGATCTAGGTTTTAAAGAATTTGATATTAAATTGTCCACTAGACCAGAAATGAGAGTTGGATCCGATGAGGTCTGGGATAAGGCTGAAAAAGCACTTGAAGCAGCAATAAAGAACCTTGGGTACCCATATAGAATTGACGAAGGTGATGGAGCGTTTTATGGTCCAAAGCTAGATTTTGTTCTTACTGATGCAATTGGGAGAGAGTGGCAATGTGGTACTTTTCAATTAGATTTTAATCTGGCAGAAAGATTAAATGCTCAGTATGTTGGAGAAGATGGTAAAAAACATATTCCTGTGATGATTCATAGAGCTGTATTGGGTTCCTTCGAAAGGTTTATAGGTATCCTTATTGAAAATTATGCTGGAAAACTTCCATTTTGGCTTGCTCCTCGACAGGTTGTAATAGCTTCAATTATTTCTGATGTAAATGAATATTCTATTGAAATTATGAATTTATTTAAAAAAGAAGGCATTAGAGCCGAGGTAGATCTTAGGAATGAAAAGATTAGTTATAAAATAAGAGAACACAGTTCAAAAAAAGTACCAATTATTCTAGCAATTGGTAATAATGAAAAAAATGATAGGAGTGTCTCAATTAGGCGAATAGGCAGCAAAGATACAAATGTCTTAAAGCTAGATGAAGCTATCCAAGAAATAAGTAGAGAAAATTCAGCATAAATCATATGGTTGCAAAGATATTTATATTACCAATTCGATTTTATCGATATTTCATATCTCCACTTTTCCCACCAACTTGCAGGTTTCAGCCAACATGCTCTCAATATGCAATAGATGTTATTTTAAAAGAAGGTATCTTTAAAGGAACTTACCTTGCAATTAAAAGAATCTCAAAATGCCATCCCTGGCATTAATCAATAAATATAATTCATATTTCTGTCAAGCATATATAGCTTTAACAACATATGGTTTTGTTATTTCTGATTATAAATAACACATATAATTTATGCATATTTATTTTGTATATAAATTTTATAATGCTATAGTTAAGCCATATTACAAGTTCAATAAAGCCATATTAGGGGGGTTAATATGAACAATTTTTTAAAGCTTACATTTAGTATCTGTGCAATCTTTTCTTTAGTTTTCTCATTTGATGTTGTTTCTCAAGAAGTTGAAGAAGTTGTTGTTACAGCTACTAAGAAAGAAAAATCAATCCAAGACTTAGCTGTTTCTGTTGAAGCGTTTACTGCTGAATCAATCGATACCAATATGATTGATGATTTTAGTGACTTGGCTGAAGTAGTTCCAGGTCTTATAACAGATAAAGCTATCGGCTCTGGGGCTTCATACTCTATGAGGGGTGTTGGTTCTTACGGTGTTGGTGCTGCTGTTGTTGGGTCATTGGTAGTTTCAATGAATGGACATGAATACGGAAGTTCATCAATTGCTGAGATTGGTTTTCATGATTTAGAAAGAATTGAGGTTTTAAAAGGTCCTCAAGGAACGTTAAACGGAAGAAATGCTGTTCAAGGCTTAGTAAATGTTATTACAGCAAGACCAACATCAGAATGGGAAGGCTCATTTGATGTTTATGGCGGCTCATATGATGCTACTAGAACAAATCTAATGCTTAATATGCCATTTACCGATAAAGTTGCTGCAAGACTTGCTTATACAACATTTGAAAGAAATGGAACCATTGAAAACATTCATACCGGAAATGATATTGATGGAAGGGATCAGTATGGATTAAGACTATCTGTTGATTTTGATATTTCAGACGATACTGTTCTTCAATTTACTCATGATAGATCAGAGAGTGATGATAATAGACAAAATATAGGAATTATAGTTTGTGCTTCTCATCCAGTATTTGGTTGTGATCCTTTTCAAACTGGGACATTCGGTCAGCCTGGAGACACAAGAGGAAGCACCGCTGCAATATTTAACTTTATTGCTGGCTTAAATAGTACTGCCGATAATAATTCATATGCAGGTGCAACGGTTTTAAATTCTCTTGATAAAGTTAATATAAATAGAGATCCGGAGCATCATCAATTATTTGAAATGACAACTCTTGAGCTGAAACATGATATTAATGATAATTATCAAATTGTTGCTAAAGCTTCATACTCTACAAGAGATTATTATCACATGGGTGATAATGACTACTCTGTAGCTGTTCAAAAATTTCCTGGACTTTTCCCAGCTGGCCATCCAGCAGCAGCAATCCCTATGGAATGGACAGGTTGTTTTGGTGGTATAAAAGGCTCAGGCTTTTGTGAAACAATTGATTCAGACAGAACATATGAATTTGCAAACGTAGAATCTGAAACGAGACAAGCTGAAGTTTCTATTATTTCTGATTTAGACGGACCTATTAATTTCGTAGTTGGTGCTTATCATTATGACTATACAACAACTAACGTGTATCAGGTTCAAACAGCATCTTGGAACTTAATTTCTGATGGTGGGTTACATCCATATA
>CABYNW010000014.1 GCA_902520495.1 uncultured SAR86 cluster bacterium
TGATGTTTATGCAGTTGATATATCAAATAGTAAAGATGATATAAATATAGGTTATAAATCCATAGTTGAATATGATTTAAGGCACTTATTAGCCATATCAAATCCTGATGATATTGTGCTTATGGGCAGGGCAAATCAATTGTTACATTGGATAAGAAGCAATAAATATTCAGGTTACTCAGGAGAATTAAATAAATTTAATATTAAAGAACAAGCTTTATATTGTCCCACTACGTCATCAATGACATACCCACTGATATCTCCATGTGTGTTAGCTATGGTCACTAAAGGTAAAGAGATATTACTTGCTAGAAATAATTTATTCCCAGAAGGTTTATTTAGCGTTCTTGCTGGATTTGTTGAAGTATCAGAATCTGCAGAGGAGACAGTTATGCGCGAAGTTATGGAAGAAGTTGGCATAAAAGTAAAAAATATTCAATATATAGGAAGCCAGCCTTGGCCATTTCCTTCACAATTAATGCTTGGTTTTAAATGTGAATATGAATCAGGTGATCTGGTTATAGATGAAGATGAAATTGTAGAAGCAAATTGGTATACAGCAGATAACCTTCCGTATGTTCCTCCAACTTCTAGTCTTTCCGGGAAGTTAATTAGCTTGTTTGTCGAGGATCATTCTTAGCCCTTGTTGGAATTGGTTTTTTTTCTTTCTTTTCTTTAACAATTTCTTTAATTGGAGATTCTTTTTTTCTAACATCATTTTTAGATGAATCTTTTTTCAAAGGTTTATCATTTTTGAAAGAGTTATCCTTTTTATTATCTTTTTCAACTCTAACTTGTCTCTTGTTAGCAGGTTTTTTATTTATAGACTTTTTATCAATTGGTTTTTTATTAGAAGGTTTTTTAGGTTCATTTGTTTTTATAGACCTTGGTTTATTTAAATTCTTTTTCCCTTTGTAATTCTTATTACCACTGTTGGTTTTATTTTTAGGTTTATTATTTTTTCTGTGCTGTTTTTTATATGGTTTTTTATTTTTCTTATCTTCATCATCGCTCATTCCAGCAAAAGACTTCAACCACTTAATTAAACCATCCTGCTTTTTTTTAGGCATTTTTGGAGGTTTGACACCTCTAACAAGAGGCTTCATTGATTTCGATTGATTCTTACTATCTCTCCAATCAGTACCAGGCTCTGGGCTATTAGGTGTTAAGTTATAGGATTCATTATTTTTACTATCAGAACTTTTAATTCTTACAACCTTATAATAAGGTCTTGACTTGTAAGGATCCGCAATTACAAGTATTTTAATCTTATTAGTTTTTTCTATATTAATAATATCGTATCTTTTTTCATTTAGGAGATAGCTAGCCACATCAGCTGGAACATAGACATGAATTTCACCGGTATTATCTTTAGCTGCATCCTCACCAATAATTCTCAATATTGACTGTCCTAAAGATCTAGGACCTCTTACTAGTACGTGCTCAATATCATAAGATTCATTCAAAGAGGGGCGCAGTCTTTGTCGAGAAACTTCTAAAAGACCAAATCTTGATATATTTGATATTTGTACTCTAGCTCTATCTGAATAAATCGCTTTTCTAAATGCTGACTCAATTTTATTTTGATTATCTTCATTGGTCATATCTATAAAATCTATAACTACTAATCCACCAACATCTCTTAACCTAAGTTGTCTTGCAATTTCTTTAGCAGCTTCCAGATTTGTTTTATAAGCAGTTTCTTCTATATCCTTTCCTTTTGTTGATCTTGCTGAATTAACATCTATGGCTGTCATTGCTTCAGTCGGATCAATTACTATTGAACCACCAGAATTTAATGAAATTTCTCTTTGAAAAGCTAATTCTATCTGTGATTCAATTTGGTATCGGTTAAATAGTGGAATTTCTTCATTATAAAATTTAACTTTTGATGCATGATCTGGAATAACAGCATCAATAAATTCTTTAGCCTCTTGGTATATTTCATTATCATCTATTAATATCTCTTCAATATCATCCTTAAAATAATCTCTTACAACCCTCACTATTAACTTGTCATCTCTAAATATTAAAGATGGAGACTTTGCATTTGGTGATGTGTTATTTATTTCATCCCATAATGCTAACAAGTAAGCCATATCTAAACTAAGTTCTTCAACAGATCTACCAAGGCCATTAGTTCTTACAATTGCACTCATATTGTCAGGAATATTTAGTTTTTCTAGAGTACTTTTAATCTGATCTCTTTCGTCGCCACTAATTCTTCTAGAAATTCCACCTGATCTTGATGAATTTGGTATCAATACTAAAAAACGACCAGCTAAACCAATTTGAGTTGTTAAAGCCGCACCCTTAGATCCTCTTTCTTCTTTCGTGACCTGAACTACAATTTCTTGACCTTCTTCCAGTATACATGTGAACTTACCTTTTTTATCTTTCTTGTAATATTCGCTTGAAAGATCCTTTAGGGGTAAAAAACCATGTCTTTCAGAACCAAAATTTACAAATGCTGCATCTAAACTAGATTCAATTCTTGATACGGTTGCTTTAAATATACTACCCTTTAATAGAGTTTTATCTGGTGATTCTGTATCAAAATCATATAGCTTCGCTCCATCAACAAGTGCAACACGAAGTTCATCTCCATATGATGAGTTAATAAGTATTCTTTTCATTAGTTCTCCCTATAAATTAGGAAGATAATTCAGCAGTATGCTTTTAAAGCTTCTATCAGGCAGTCTTACTTACTTTTGCTACTCTGATTAACCCTGTTAGGGGTTGTATTAATTAACTGTTGTATTTATCTTTCTTATATTAAAACTAGTCTTTACTAGTTATTTAGTTATATATCCTATAGATTTGTAATATGTCTGTCAAAAAATTAAAAATTAATAAAGATAATGAGGGTAGGCGCTTGGATAACTTTTTATTATCTATATATAAAAATATTCCTAAAACAAAAATTTATAAAATAATTAGAAAGGGTGAAGTTAGAGTTAACTCATCAAGAATAAAACCACATTATAAGTTAGTTCTTGATGATGTTATCAGAATACCACCAAATCTTAATTCTGATAAACCTATAAGAAAAAATATTGGAGATGACGCTATAAAGCATCATGTTTCTAATATATTGTACGAAGATTCAAATTATTTAATTATAAATAAAAAAACAGGTATAACTGTTCACGGTGGAACTAAAAACTTTATAGGGCTTATTGATTTAGTTAGAGAAAAATTCGGCAATCATATAGATTTATGTCATCGCTTAGACAAAAACACAACTGGATGCTTAGTTTTTGCAAAAAATAAAAAATCTGTTAAACATTTTAATGAATCTTTAAAGAATCAAGCAATTACAAAAACTTATTCGGCAATATTAATTGGCAAACTTAAAAAGAATATAAATATAGAAAAACCTATTTATAAAGATAATCCCAATAAATTAAAGCCATCAACATCAAAAATTAAAATTATAAAACAATTAAAAAATACTACCTTTGTAGATATTCAAATATTCACCGGAAGAACTCATCAAATTAGGATTCATACCTTGACTATAAATCATCCTGTTCTATTTGATAATAAGTATGGCGACAAAGAATTTAATAAATCAATTAATACTGAAACAATTAAAAATATTGCACTTCACTCAAAATCAATAGTTTTTAAAGATATGAAGTCTAAAACAATTAAAATTTCAGCTGAATTGCCAAAGTCATTTAATGATTTGATCAACGAACTTAAATAAAAACATCTATTATTATGAGATAAATTTTGTTAGGATAACTTTTTTTAGGGCTTATTATGGCAGTACAAAAGAGTAAAGTTACAAGATCAAGAAGGGGTCAACGTCGTTCTCATGATTCATTGAAAGCAAAAACTTTGTCAATTGATCCTGTTTCAGGTGAAAAGCATCTTCGTCATCAGATGACTAAGGATGGTTTTTATAAAGGTAGATTAATAAAAGATTTACGCAAACCTATTAAAGAAGAGTCTGAAGAAGTAATATCATAGTTATGCCTAGGCATATAACATTCGCATTTCCCGGACAGGGTTCACAACATCTTGGAATGTTAGATAAATTCATGCCTGAAGAATTTGATATCGTAAAAGAAGAAATAGATAAAGCTTTAGGTTTTAAAATATTCGATATTGTTAATGGAACTCTGGATAGATATATTTATTCTGATGTTAATGCAGATGACTTGATTAATAAAACCCATATCACTCAACCTGCAATCTTGTTAGCATCTTATCTAGATTATAGATTTATTACACAAAAACTTAATATCAAACCTGATTTGGTATGCGGTCATTCACTTGGTGAATATTCATCTCTAGTGGCTGCCGAATCAATAAATATTTATGATGCATTATCTCTGGTTAGTAAAAGAGGTGAATTGATGGATAAATCACCCAAAGGATCAATGTACGCTATTTTAAATACAGATATAGATTTAATAACCGAATGTTGTGAGAGGGCTTCATTTGAAGTAGGAAAAATTTCTTCTATAGCTAATATCAATTCACAAAATCAAATTGTAATATCAGGTGATTTAGAATCTGTTGAACTTACTATAAATTATTTAAAGGAAAAGGGTCCTAAAAAATGCATAAAATTAAATGTTAGTGTTGCCTCTCATTGTAATTTAATGACTGAAGCAGCAGAACGTTTTCGAGAAGTGCTAAATAAAACAAATTTTTTAGATCCTAAGATTAACTTTATTAATAATTATGATTCAAAAATTTCTAAAAACATCATTGAGATAAAAGATAACTTATTCAATCAGCTGACTAGTCCAGTTCAATGGATAAATATAATGAAATTTGTTAAAGAACAAAACGGTATTTTTATAGAATGTGGTCCAAAAAAGGTTTTGTCCGGACTAGCAAAAGCTAATGATATTGATAATATATATTCAACTTCATCAGAAAATTTTATTGATGAAATAAAAAAAGTTTTATGAATAAAGGTAATGTTTTTATTTCGGGTGCCTCAAGAGGAATAGGCAGAGATATCGCAATTCATTTTGCAAATAATGGATATAAGGTTGTTGGTACTTCAAGAAAAAATTTTGATTTTGATGAAGATCTAAATAACTTGTTTCCAATTAAATTAGATATTACCAATAGAGATGATATTAAAGATTGTTTTACTGAACTTAAATCCAATGACTTATTACCAAGTATCTTAATAAATAATGCAGGCATTACATCTGATCAAATATTTTTAAGAATGAAAGATGAAGAATGGGATAGTGTCATTGAAACAAACTTAACAGGAACATTTAATTTATCTAAAATTTTCATTAAAAATATGATTAAAAACAAATCAGGACGAATTATAAATATCTCATCTGTATCTGGTCTTATGGGAAATCCTGGTCAAGTTAATTATTCATCATCTAAAGCAGCTCTTAATGGTTTTACAAAATCTTTGGCAAAAGAGGTTGGTTCAAGAAATATAACCGTGAATTCTGTTGCACCAGGGTATATAGAAACAGATATGACTGCTTTTTTAGATAATAAATCAAAAGAAAAAATTATAAAAAACATACCACTTGGAAGATTTGGAAATGTTAAAGACATATCAAAAATGGTTATGTTTCTTGCTTCAGATGAAGCATCTTACATTACAGGTCAAACCATTTCTGTTGATGGCGGACTTTTGATGTATTAAATATATGTGCAACTTTGAACTAATAGATGTAAAATGTGTCAATTTTCTATATAGGGAAATGGAGTTATTATGAGTGTTGAAGATAGAGTTAAAAAAATTGTTAGCGATCAACTAGGTAAATCTTTAGATGAAATTCAAGCTGATTCATCTTTTGTTGATGATCTTGGAGCTGATTCATTAGATACTGTAGAACTTGTTATGGCATTAGAAGAAGAATTTAAACTAGAAATTGCTGATGAAGATGCTGAAAAAATATCTACAGTGAATGAAGCAGTGGATTACATAAACTCAAATTCATAGATTTAAATTAAATAACCATTTAATCGTTTAAACTACTCTAATTGATAGAGTTTTATTAGATGCGTTTTTTTAAATTAATTACATTAGTATCATTTTCTTTATTTGCCTTTTATGGGCCTTATATTGCTTACTTAAACGACTATCCAAGAGTTAAGAAGAACATTATTGATATCTATCCAGGTGAATCAATAAATTCAGTGGTCTCTAAATTTTCATCTAATATTTTAATAAATAAAATATTTATTAAATTTTTTTTAGTAACTGAAAATATTACCAATTTTAAGGTTGGCGAATATAGTATTAAAAATAAGAAGATAAAAGATGTTATTTATGAAATGGCAAATGGAAATACCGTAACTCATAAATTAATAATTCTGGAGGGTACAAATATATATCAATTAGAAGAACAAATTAATAAATCTTATTTAATTAATGATTGTTCTTTTCTTAATTGCATAGATAATTCATTTCCATTTTTTGAAGGAATCTTATATCCGGATACATATTTCTATAAAAAAGGAATGAATTCATCTGAAGTTATAAAAAAAAGCTATCAAAAAATGTTAAATTTTATAAACGCGCTTGAACCAAATAAATACGCAAGTCTAAACAAGAATGAGTTATTAATTTTATCATCTATAATTGAAAAAGAAGCTGGAAATGAAAATGAGAAAAGCAAGATAGCTAGTGTCTTTCTTAAAAGATTATCTATAAATATGAAACTTCAAGCAGATCCTACAATTATTTATGGATTATTGCCTAATTTTGATGGTGATATAAAAAAATCTGATATTCTTGATAAAAATAATAAATATAATACCTATATGATAAAAGGACTTCCTCCAACCCCTATTGCCATATCATCAAAAAATTCGATATTAGCTGCATTTAATTCATCACCAGGAGATTATTTATTTTTTGTTGCAAATTCATCGAATTCTCATCATTTCTCTAAAACTTACGAAGAACATTTAGAAAAAATAAAAGAGCTAGGGTTAGATAAATGAAGATCATATCTTTTGAAGGTATAGAAGGTGTTGGAAAGTCTACTCAAATTAATCTTTTGAATGAGTTTTTAATAGATAATCAATTTTCTACTGAAATTCTTAGAGAACCAGGCTCAACAAAAACTGGTGAACTAATAAGAGAGATCCTTTTAAATAAAGACAATAATTTAGCTGATGAAACTGAATTATTATTAATGTTTTCAGCACGCTCAGAGTTAATAAAAAAGAAGATTGATACATTATCTTGCGACTATCTTCTTTTAGATAGGTTTTATGATGCTTCAATTGCTTATCAGGGATACGGAAGAAATTTATCTAAATCATTTATAAAAAATTTAATCTCATTTATAAACTGTCCAATACCTAACTTAAGCATACTTCTAGACATAAGTGTAAAAGAGGCCTTTTCAAGAAAAATCAAGGATAAGAAAGATAGAATTGAATTATCAGGATCTGACTTTTTTAATAATGTTAGAAACGGCTATTTAGAAATTGCTCAAGATAATAAAGAAAGATTCATCATTATTGATGCATCTAAGAATATAGATGAAATTCACAAGGATATTATTAAAAAAATAGATTACGATTACCAACATGGAATTTAAAGATCTTAAATGGCTTAATGATATATATACAAATATCAATTTTGATAATATTCCACATGGAATAATAATATCAGGACCCGAGGGCCTCGGAAAAAAAATTTTAGCTAGAGAAATTTGTTCAAAGTTATTAGTTAATAAAAATTCTAATCTAGTAAACATGGAATTAATTTTGGCTAATAATCATCCTGATTATTTTTATTTGAATAAAGATAAAATCTTACTTCATCATATTACATATAGAAAAAATAAATGGGATGAAGAAATAGGGCATAGAAACGTTAATGATTTTTTAACTATGACACCTTCGCTTGCTAAAAATAAAGTAGCAGTCATTACAAACGGTCATACAATGAATGATGAAAGTCAAAATGCGCTTTTAAAATCACTAGAAGAACCGTCACCAAACACATTTATAATTATTCTTACAAACAGACATAAATCATTATTAAATACTATATACAGTAGATGTCAGGTTATAAACGTAAATCCATTAAAAAAAGCTGATTTAAATGAATGGTTGATCTCAAAAGGTATATCAGATGTAAATGCTACAGATTTCCCAAGTTTTATGTCTCCATTAAGAATTCTGGATGATCTTGAAAAAAACGAACATTTAAATTTTAAAGAATTTATTAATATACTTATTGATTTCTTATCAAGTAAATCTGATATTCATTTAACAATCAAATCAATAACAGCATTAGATATTAATTTAATTATGAAAATAAATTATTTAATAGAGTTTTTAAAAATAATTCTGAAATCTAAACTATTATCTGAGAATCTTTCAGGTATTTATAATACATTTAATAACAGTACCTTTAGTAACTTAAAAATATCAAATCTAATAAACGATCTAAATGATTTACGTTTTGATTATTTCAAAGTACCTCAAATCAATGAAACACACGTGTTAAATTATTTTTTAAGTGAGGTAAAAAATTCAATTAAGATATAGTTGTTCCGCCATCAACTACAATTGTTTGACCATTGATATAGCTTCCTGCTTCAGAGGCTAGCATTACAGCTACACCAGCTATTTCATCTGGCATTCCTATTCTTTGCATTGGCGTCGTGCCTAGAACAGATTTTAAGATATCTGGGTTCTCCCACAGAGCTTTTGCAAAGTCAGTTTTAATAAGACCTGGTGCAATTGAATTTGCTCTAATATTTTTATGACCAAATTCAGTAGCTATATTTTTAACAATCATCACATCTGCCGCTTTACTTATATTGTATGCTCCCAATATAGGACTTCCTTTAATGGCGGCTATGCTAGATATTATTATAATTGAGCCATCCTCTCTGTTAATCATTTCAGGTAATACAAGATTACATAAAACTTGATTAGATCTAATATTGTTATTCATGACTTTATCAAACTTATCTATAGGCATTTCTAGCATAGAGCCCATATATGGATTAGTAGCTGCATTACAAACCAATACATCAATTTTGCCTAGTTTTTTATTAGTTTCATCAACTAGTAATTTTAATTGATCGTCATCACCAATGTTTGCTGCAATAGGAAATGCCATTTCGTTACCAATTTCATTGTTTATTTCAGTAGCTGTTTTTTCACATGCATCAATTTTACGACTAGATATAATTACCTTGGCACCATGTAGCACACAATGGCGTGCTATAGATTTACCAATACCTCTTGATGAACCTGTAATTAAAATTGATTTATTTTTAAGGTTAAATAATGACATATTTTCATTATAATTAATTTATGAGTAAAAAAGTTGAAATATATTCTAAATCTAATTGTTCTTATTGCGTGATGGCTATGAATTTTTTTGATTCTAAAGGCATAAAGTATGATGTATATAGTACAGACAATCCTGATGTTTTTAACGAAATGCTTAAAAGAAATCCTAGTGCAAGAACGCTCCCACAAATATTTATAGATGATGAGCTAATTGGTGGTTATACTGACTTGATCGGAAATTATACGGAATAATATTATGGAAAAATTTAATAATTTTTTACTTCTTTTAGATGCTAACCTAAGTGGATCTTGGTGGTTTCCAGCTTTATTAATTGGAACTGGTATATTTTTTACAATTTACTTAGGTTTCCCTCAATTTAAATATTTTAGAAGCGCATTAAAGATTGTTTCAGGCAAAAATAAATCCAATGAAGAGGGTGAAACAACTGGATTTCAAGCACTTACAACAGCAATGTCAGGTGCTGTTGGTACAGGAAATATAGGTGGTGTTGCTCTTGCAATATGGACTGGAGGTCCGGCAGCCATATTTTGGATGTGGATTACAGCAATTTTTGGAATGACTACAAAATATGTTGAAGTAACTTTAGGTCATAAATATAGAACTAAGCTTTCTGATGGTTCTATTTCTGGTGGACCTATGTATTACATAGAGCAAGGTCTAAACATGAAATGGGTTGCTATATTGTTCGCATTTTTAATGATGATAACTGCTATTGGTTCAGGTAACATGCCTCAAATTAATAATATTGCGCTTGTAATGAATACTGAATTTTCAGTACCTAAATTATTTACAGGATTATTTTTAGGTGCATTACTTTGGATTATTATTATTGGAGGTATAAAAAGAATAGCTTCTGTTGCAAGTAAGATAATTCCAATAATGGGTTTAATATATTTCGGGGGCGCATTGATTATTCTTGCAGAAAACTACCAAAATATAATTCCATCTTTTAATGCTATTTTTGCTCAAGTCTTTACTGGATCAGCAGCTGTCGGTGGTTTCTTAGGAGCAAGTTTTGCAATGAGTCTAAAATATGGTGTTGCACGAGGTCTTTATTCTAATGAAGCTGGTCAAGGTTCATCACCAATAGCTCATGCTTCCTCCAAAAATAAATCTATTGATCAAGGTGTTGTTTCAATTCTTGAGCCATTCATTGATACTATTGTTGTTTGTAGTGTTACAGCATTGGTTATCTTATCAAGTGGAGTATGGACACAAAAATTTGATACATCATTTTCTAAAACCGATATGATCGTTCTTGAAGGCATATACAGTGATGAAAAAAATATTGATGGTTCATATATTTATCCAGAACATATAAGCGAATTGACAAAATATGTTCAAAATTTAGAGTCAAATGTTAAAGAATATAGCGGAATTTTAGATATAAATAATGGAATTTTTAATTCAGAAAATATCACAATTATTCATTCAAGATCAATTGCAGAGGATGTCGTTGTTTCCAACAATAGTTCTAGTCAATCTGAATTATATTCAGGCACATTGACTGTATTAAACGGTAAAGTAGGAATGGATGACGTTACAATTAAAGGTAAGTCATTAGTAAGTTCAGCTGAATTAACTGCTAAAGCATTTTCTCAAGGAATACTTGGTCAATATGGAGGAAAACTAGTTGCGATAGCATTATTGTTATTCGCATTTTCAACTGCAATTACATGGTGTTATTACGGTGACAGATCAACTGCATATATCTTTGGTGAAAAAGGTGTTGTTTGGTATAGAAACTTTTATGTACTTTGTTTTATCCTTGCTGCTGTAATAGACACTACAGTTGTTTGGAATATAGCGTATGTGGTTGTTGCATTGGTATCAATTCCAAATTTAATAGCTATGTTTGTTTTAAGAAAAGAAATGAAACTATTATCAGACGATTTTAAAGTAAAATAACCTTCAATACTAAATGAAGATCCATAGATATATAATTGTCTTTGTTATTGTTTCTTGTGGCGGTGGATCAGGAGACTCTTCGTTTGCTGATAATGAATCATATCCATCAATAACGACATTCAATTCTTCAGACTCGTCAATTTATATAAACGACTCAATTTCATTATCATGGATATCTACTAATACCTCATCATGTATTGCAAGTGGAGATTGGAACGGCAACAAAAACACTAGTGGAACTCAAACAATTACTTTATCAGAAATCAAAAACTATACTTTTACATTAACTTGCTATGGAGACAATAATAGTAATGTTTATTCAACCTTATCAGTTGATGTTATTGAATCTAGTGATGATATTTATGAAATAGATAAAGAATCATACTGTAAATCACCTAATAATAACTCTTCATCATATTGGATTGATGAATTTAATAATAATATTCTCAATCCCAATATATATACTTATCAATTAGGTAATGGTTTTTTTGCTAATAACACATGGGTTGCTGGTTGGGGAAACAATGAGCAGCAATACTACACAGGTCCGGGAGAAGGTTATGCTAGAAATTATAAATCAGCAACCAATACAACTGAAAATGCCTTTATTGAGAATGGTTTTTTAAAAATTCAACCTATATACAATAATACCAATCAATTCCCTGACCCATATTGTAGCGACAAAGAATGTCAAACAACATGGGATTATACATCTGCAAGAATTGTTACATCAATAAATAAGACTATAAATCCTGAAAATGAAATTACAGTATGTTTTAGAGTACCAGATGGGACTGGTCATTGGCCGGCAATATGGATGTTGCCGCAAGGATTTATTGAGGGAAATAAATCATGGCCACAAGATGGTGAAATTGATTTAATGGAAGCTAGAGGAAGAATTCCACAAGCAATTGGTGCAGCTATTCACTTTGCAAATAGCAATAATTCACATCAATATATAAGTCATGAAATTACAGTACCTATGAATGTTAATTTTCAGGATAGATTTCATTCAATAACTTTTAAATGGGCTGAAGATTACATTAATATGTATCTAGATACTAACAATGTGCCATTCTTCTCTGAAGGTAAGAACTCAACTCCTTTTAATAATGCAAACTATCCATTTAATGACCAATTCTATCTAATATTTAATGTTGCCTCAGGTGGTAATTTTGATTCAAACCAAATTGATACTACCAAATATTGCAACAATGAAGAGTGTAGTAATTTATCTGAACCTGACAGGGGAAGACTAATAATTGATTTCATAGAAATCAAATCAATTGATTGATAATAGAGAGACAATCTCAAGATGATTAGTATTTGGGAATTGATCAAATAATTCAATATTTATAATTTTATGATTATTTAACAGCTTGATGTCTCTTAGATAGGTTTCAGGATTACAAGAAATATAAATAATATTTTTGAAGGAATTAATTAATTTAATAACATCATTAGTTAATCCAGATCTTGGAGGGTCTACTAAAATATGCGAAAAATTATAATTTTTTATTTCGTTATTTTTCATCCTATTAAAAGTTCTACCAGCAAATAACTCAACAACTTCAGATGATGATAATCTTGCATATTCAACATTATTTATTTTGTTATCGCTTAATCCTTTTATAAGACATTTAATGGATGATCTGTTGTTTTCTGTCACAAAAATTTTATTAAAAAAATCTGATAGAGGTAAGCTAAATGTTCCAACACCACAATATAGTTCTATTAAGTCCTCTTTATGATTATTATTTATATATGTGATTACCTTATCAATCATCTTTGATAACAAGAATTTATTTGGTTGATAAAAACAATTATCTGTTTGATAAATAATTATGTTTCTTTGAGAATTAACTAATTTAATATTATCTTGAAAATATATATCTTTATTTGGATATATTTCATTTTTAGCTCTCAATATAATCTTGGTATTAAATTTAAGTATTTTATTCTGTAATATTTTTATAGAATCCTTGATTTGATTACTTAATTCCTTGTGGTATATCAATGTAATTAAAATATCTTCGTCTATATTAGATCTAAAATTAATTTGAAATAATTTTTTATTAAGTAATTCAGATTTATTAATTTTATTTAACAAGATGGGCATTATTTTTTGAATCGGCAAGGATGCGTTTTGGAATATGTCTAAATATACCTTCGATTTATTGTCATACATCGTATATGAATTATTTTTATAACCAAATTCACACCTACTTCTAAATGAAGTTGAAGGACTAATATTTATACTAATATCATTAGAATAAAATTTTTTAATATCAGTTTTAAATTTATTATATTTATCCATTTTTAAATGAATACCTTTGTTATTAGTAAGACAGCACTTATAAATAAGATATTAAGCAATACAAAAAGGATAACAATCTTTTTTAATGTAATATTATTTAGATCATTATTTAGATCACTTTCTTTTCTTATTCCAAAAAAAGAACTTATAATTCTATTAATCCACATAATACTATGAATGAAATTATTAAAATAACTAAATCAGCAGAGGAATATCTATCAAAACTGATACAAGATAAAAATGAGACAGATTTATCTATCAGAATATTTATTTCTGATCCTGGCACTCCAAAAGCTGAAACCTGTTTAGCTTATTGTAAACCAGATGAAGCTATGGCAGATGATATGATTATTAATCTTGAACTCATCAATGTAAATATTGAAAAAAGAAGCATACCTTTCCTTAAAGATTGTGAGGTTAACTTTGACAATGATACATTTGGTGGTCAGCTAACTATAAAAGCTCCAAATGCAAGATTGCCTAATATTTCTCCTAACAGTCCTGTTGAAGATAGAATAAATTATGTTATTTATAATGAAATTAATCCAATGCTTGAGTCTCATGGAGGTGAGGTTAGCTTAGTTGAATTTAATAACAACGAAGCAGTCCTTCAATTTGGAGGAGGCTGTCAGGGATGTGGAATGGTTGACGTTACCCTCAAAGATGGAATTGAAAAAACACTAATGGATCAAATTCCTGAAGTTAAATCTGTTAAAGATCTTACAGATCATTCTATTGATGACAATGCTTACTACAAGTAACTAGATTTCATTTATAGATAAAATTACTCCAAAATAAGGATGATCAAATAGATATATTTCTTCATTAAAAACTCTTTGATTAATTTGTATGAATTTATTAATTTTGTTGGTTTCATTTTTAAGGAAACTATCTAATTCTATATGCATGAATCTTTTCTTATACAATTTTATTAAAAACCCATAATCATCACTTGAGTAATAAATAAACTTACTAGATTCTTCTTTTGGTATTGTTTGTATCCATGATTTTGATTCCAAAAAGGTTTTACTTTTATCATTAATTAATTGATTTTTTAACTTGTTAAGTTTGGTTATATCACTGTTATCTCTGAGCCAAATTTTTGGATATATAGAGTTTGCTTTGATTAGATCATTGTTTAATATTGCTTCAATGTATTCGGATACATTAGAAAAATCACTATTTTTATTATTTTCATCTAATGTAATCAGATCTTCTTTATAAATATTATATAAAGATGTGAAATATTCATCTGTTTTCGTAATATTATATTTATATATTAACAATTCAATCTTATATTCCTGATCAATATTATCAGCATCAATTTGAATAGATATTATGAATAAAATTACAGCTAGTTTATAAAATTTCATCTAACAAGAGATTAACATTTTTCCTTCGAAGCGCAGAATCTTTTTCACTATTTTTGAATATAAATTTATTATCTTTTGTAATCGAATATAGATCATTATTTATACCAATTAAATCTACAATTTTATTTAAAATTTTATCGTTTATGCTTTTAGATAATTTAATATTTGTATTTATATTATTAGATTTAATATATTCTATTCCTGATTCATAAATCCTTATACTTATTTTTTTATTATCTAATAAGTTTGAAGCTTCAATTGGCATGACACCACATCTATCTATTAAATTTTTTCTTATTTCTTTTATGTCCTTTATTGAAGATGCGTTTTGAATATTTCTGTAAACTTTTAATCTTTCAATAGGAGATGGTAAATAACATGAATCGATATATGATGAATCATTAAAATTAACATCTGGCCTAATATTAGAAGCAATATTCATCTTACCAGCGGAATCAATAGCTTTTTTAAGCATTGAAAGATATAAAGAAATGCCAACATTATTAATATGCCCACTTTGTTTTTCTCCTAACATTTCACCCCCACCTCTAATATCTAAATCCTCTTGTGCGATTTTAAATCCTTCACCTAGTTTTGAATTTCTTACAATTGAATCAAGTCTTGCTTTAGATATTTTAGGAATTTCTATATCGGGTATTAAAAAATAACAATAACCTTGTTTACTAGATCTTCCAATCCTACCTCTAAGTTGGTGCAGTTGTGAAAGACCAAAATTATGTGAATTTATGATAATCATAGTATTTGCGTTTGGTATATCTAAACCCATTTCGACTATAGTTGTACAAATTAATCCATCTAAAGAACCATTTTTAAATTGACTCATTACTTTTTTAATATCTTTTTTATTCAATTTGCCATGCGCTACTCCTATTTTATAGTCTGGTATTAATTCAACGATTAGTTTTTTTATATTTGAAATTTTACTTATATCATTTTGAACAATAAAAGATTGACCATTTCTTAACATTTCTCTTATTAATGCTTCTTTAAGTAGTTTGTTATTTTGAACTTTTAAAAAGGATTTAATATTGATTCTATTAGCAGGCGCGGTTTGTAAAAATGAAAAATCTTTTAAACCTGAAAAAACCATATTCATAGTTCTTGGTATTGGTGTTGCAGATAAATAAAGTATATGAATATTTTCTTGCTTATTTTTTATAAAGTTTTTTTGTTTAATACCAAATTTATGCTCTTCGTCAATTATTAGTAATCCAGTATTTTTAAAATTAATATCATTGTTAAATACTATATGTGTAGTGATTAGAATATCAATTTTATGATTTACAAAGTCATTAATTACCTCAGTTTTATTATCTTTTGAATTAAACCTATTTAATTTTGAAATCTTTATTCCAAAATTTCTAAACCTCTCCAAGAAAGAATCGAAGTGTTGGTCTGTCAAAATTGTACTTGGTGTTATTAAGATAGTTTGTTTATTTGAATTTGCAGCTATAAATGCAGCTTTCATAGCAACCTCAGTTTTACCAAAACCCACATCTCCACACAAAACCCTATTCATTGGTTTTATAAGTGAAATGTCATTTCTTATATCATTAAATGATGATTTTTGATCAGGCGTCTCGCTGTAAGGAAAATCATCTTCAAAATCCTTTAAATCATTATTTTTAATTTTTAGTGCATGGGCATACGAATTCATCCTACGAGACTCTACATCTAATATTTCAGCAGCATGATCAATTGCTTTCTTTGTTGCTTTTTCTTTTTTTGCAAACCATTTTTTTGATGAAAGAGAATCTAATTGCAGTGGTATTAAATCATCGTTTTTATGATATATAGATATTTTATTTATATTGTTTATTGGTACATAGAGATTTTCATTTTTATCATAAATAATTTTGATATATTCATTTTTTTTATTATTTGCTTCGACTATCTCTAAACCAGAATATATACCTAATCCATAATCTTCATGGATTATATGATCACCATTATTAAATAATTGATTAAGTTCAATGTATCTAGACCCTTCAGTTTTTTCATTTAATATTTGATTTGCTTTATCATAACTGTCTCTATGTATAACAAATGCATTTATGTTTTTTAAATACATAGTTCTTACAATTGGACCAACAATAATATTTATTTTTTTAATACCATCATTAATATTATTAATAATAGTTATATCTGATGACATTGCGTTGTTTAAATCTTGAAGGTCGCTATGACTAGAGGTTACGAGAAGATAATTGTAATTGTCTTCCAGAGCCTTATCATAATTTTCAATTAAATTATCGGCACTATCATATAAACAGGTAAATTTATCAACATCTAACAATTTAGCTTTATTTAATCTATTAATTATCTTGATTGTATCTAGATAAAAATCTTTAGGTCTAATTAAAGGTCTATTGATTTCATTTATCTCATCTTCAAATCTTTCAGTAATAAATTCTTCATATTCTCGAACTTTGCTAGTTAAATTTTTAAATCTTACATAATCATAGTTATCAAAAATTTCAAAGAAGGAGACAATCTTTTTAAAAAAGAATGGAAAATATATCTCAATTCCCTCACCAATTTGATTATTTTTAATATTTTGAAATATTGAACAATTACGTTCGTCGTGATCACTAAAATAATTTCTCCATTTTTTAATAAATTTATTTATAGTAGACTCATCTAAAGAAATTATATCTCCTTTACTTATCGAAAATTCCCTAATACTTTCTATTGATAAC
>CABYNW010000015.1 GCA_902520495.1 uncultured SAR86 cluster bacterium
ATATAGAAATTTCACCAATATACCGGGATGAAACAAGATCTCCAAATAGCTTTATGGGCAATAAGATCACATACAAGTATAAAGAGTTTATTTGTCCAGATCACTATGATGTAGTTGGTGATTTTTCTTCAGCGTCATTTCTAATTGTTGCTGGCCTAATATCTAAGAGTGGTAAATTGATAATCGAAAATGTTGGTTTGAATCCTTCAAGAAGCTTGCTTATAAAAATTTTAAAATCAATGGGCGGAAATATAAGCATAAGTAATGAAAGAATGGTTTCAAATGAAGAAGTTGCAGATATTACGATTTCACCATCTAAACTAAAAGGATTTAATATATATGACTTAGTAGATGTTCGAGCTGACCAAGTTATACCAAATATAATTGATGAAATTCCGATCTTGTGTATTGCTGCAGCTTTTGCAGAGGGCAGCACTATGCTTGATGGTCTTAAGGAATTAACTGTTAAAGAATCCAATAGACTGGCTGCAATTTGTGATGGCTTTGATGCAATAGGGATTAAATATTTTTCTGATAGAGAGAGTTCAATAAAATTATACGGAAATTACAATGAAGATATTAATGGAGCTGAAATTGAGTCATATGGGGATCATAGAATTGCAATGAGTTTTTTAATAGCTGGCATGAGATCAAAAAATGGAATCACTGTTAAGAATTGTAAGAATATAGAAACTTCTTTTCCAAATTTCAAAGATATAATGAATTCAATAGGTATGAAAATTAATGAAAAAGATTAATGTTATTACGATTGATGGTCCGTCTGCATCTGGCAAGGGAGCATTATCCAGAAAAGTTGCAAACAATTTCAATTTAAATATTTTGGATAGCGGTGTCTTGTATAGATTATTTGCTTACTTTTACAATTTAAATACTGATAATCAAGAAATAACAAATATTATTAAAAACCAAATAAACTTTAAATTAGAAAAGGATAATTTAAGAGTTTTAAATCAAGATAAAGATATAACTTCCAAGCTTAGAACAGAAGATATTGCTAAAACTGCTTCTAAGATAAGTTCTAAAAAAGAGGTAAGAAAATTATTATTTAACATTCAAAGAAATTTTTATGAAGAAAAGGGGTTAGTAGCTGATGGTCGTGATATGGGCACGGTTGTTTTTAAAGATGCAAAACTAAAAATATTTTTAACTGCTTCCGCAGAAATAAGAGCAAAAAGACGTTATATAGAGTTGCAGAATCTTGGACAAGAAGTTAATATGCCCGCTCTGATAGCTGATATTGAAGCAAGAGATTTAAAAGATAGTTCTAGAGAATTATCACCGCTCTTACCAGCCGATGATGCAATAATAATTGATTCATCAGAAATGTCACTTGAGGAAGTATTCAGTTTTACTGAAAATTTAATAAAAAAGGAATTTATATAAATGTCAGAATCTTTTTCAACCTTGCTTGATAAAAGCCTAGAAACACTAGATATGAAACAAGGATCAATCGTATCTGGAGTGGTGCTTGATGTTGACAATGACTGGGTAACTGTCCATGTCGGACTTAAATCAGAAGGAATAATTTCCTTGGACGAATTTAAAGATAACGAAGGAAATGTTGACATTAAAGTTGGAGATGATGTCGAGGTTGCGCTTGAGGCAGTTGAAGATGGATATGGGGAAACAAGAATTTCTAGGGAAAAGGCTAGAAAAATTTCAACATGGAAAATGTTGGAAGATGCTCTAGAAACTGGAGAGTTTGTAACTGGAAAAATTCATAACAGAGTAAAGGGTGGTTTTGCCGTTGAGGTAGAAGTTGTAAAAGCCTTTCTACCAGGATCTCTTGTAGATGTAAGACCTTTAAAGGAGGCTCCAGATATTGAAAATACTATTCAAGAATTTAAAGTTATAAAATTAGATTATAAAAGAAACAATGTTGTTTTATCCAGAAAAGCAGTTTTAGAGAAAAATAATTCGGCAGTAAAAGTTGAGTTATTGAAGAATCTAGATGAAGGTCAAATAGTGAAAGGGGTTGTAAAAAATATTACAGATTACGGAGCATTTATTGATCTTGGTGGCATGGATGGCCTTCTTCATATAACAGACATATCCTGGTCAAGAGTTACCAATCCTGCTGAATATTTAAATATTGGAGAAGAGATAGATGTAAAGGTGCTTAGTTTTGATAAAGAAAAGCTTAGAGTTTCCTTGGGGCTAAAGCAAATTCAAAATGACCCATGGGAAAATGTAGAATCTAACTATTCAGTTGGGGGTGTATATGAGGCTGAGGTTTCAAACATAACCGATTACGGATGTTTTGCCCAACTTGAAGAGGGCATCGAAGGCCTTATTCATTTATCTGAATTAGATTGGACTAGTAAAAATATTCATCCATCTAAAGTAGTTGAAATGAATCAAAAAATTAAGGTTATGATTCTAGAAATTGATCATGACAAAAGAAGAATATCGCTAGGATTGAAACAAACAAAAGCAAACCCATGGACTGAGTTTGCTAACAAATACGGTATTGGAGATAAGGTTGAAGGAAATATCAAATCAATAACAGACTTCGGAATATTTGTTGGTTTAGAAGGTGATATTGATGGACTAATTCACTTATCTGATATTTCAGAGGATGAAGATCCAAAAGAAGCCTTAAATGAATACAAAAAAGATCAGAAGTTAGAATGTATAGTTTTTGCTGTTGATGCAGAAAGAGAAAGAATTTCCTTAAAATTGAGTGAATAATAAAAAAAAAGATACCTTTACTCGTTCAGATATAGAATCATCTTTAAAACAAGAATTTCCAAATTTATCTAACACTGAAGTATCAGAGGCTATTGATATTATCTTAGAATCTATTATTGAAGCTGTGGCGCTAGATGATAAAGTTGAAATAAGAGGCTTTGGCACTTTTTCTAAAAAATTAATTAGACCAAGAAAATTTATTAACCCAAAAACAAAAGAAGTATCATATTTAGGTGAAACAGCTATGATGCACTTCAAGCCTTCAAAGTCATTAATAAAGAAATGATTATAGTAGCAATAGACGAAATCGATTTTAATAAAGCTTCAGATATTCTAGATAAACTAGATTCAAAAAAGTGTATGGTAAAAATTGGTAGCGTATCTTTTAATTCAATTGGCCGTGAGATAATTTCATACGCGTCTAAAAAAGGATTTGATATATTTCTTGATCTTAAACTTCACGATATCCCAAATACAGTTCATAAATCAATTGAAGGACTTATCTCTCTTCCAATTAAAATGCTTACAATCCATACCTCTGGTGGAAAAGATATGATTAGAGCAGCCATGGAAGCAGTTTCAGGAAATGATATAAAAATCTTTGGTGTAACTGTTTTAACTAGCCTTAGTAATGATGACACAAATGAAATATTTAAAAGAACTACTTCAGAGCAAGTGAATGCAATGTTGGATATGGCAGAGTCAGCCGGAATAGATGGAGTCGTATGCTCTCCTCACGAGCTAGAGCTAGTTAGTAAAAGAGAATCACTTTTATCTATCACACCGGGTATTAGACTTCAAAATTCAAAAGATGATCAAAAAAGAGTCATGACTCCAAAAGAAGCTATAGACCTTGGAGCAGACTATCTTGTGATTGGAAGACCAATAACTTCTGCGACCAATATTAAACAATCTTTGAACGATATTTATCAGAGCATTCAATGAGCAAGAAAGTCTCGCCAACTTGTGTCTTTGAAAATGAAAGAGTAACTTTCAAATCCTATATTAATGAATTCACACCTGAGCTATTTAAAGAATTTGATTCAAAAGCAGAAAAAATAGGTTTGCATTCAAAAATAGATGATTTACTAACTGGTAAAAAAGTAAATTACACAGAAGGATTGGCTGCTTGGCATCCCAAATATAGAAAGGAAGCAATGATTAACGAAAATGATAATGGGGTATATGATCCATTTGATACTGGAACCGACTATGATAAAGGCATTAAATTGCTAGAACTATATGACCTATGCATGTCTTCTAAAAATATAGTAACTATTGGTATTGGTGGTTCATTTGAGGGTCCAAAAATGTTGCTTGAATCTCTTGAGGCAAGTTTGAATCAGGATCCTTTAGATATATTTGGAGGAAAGCGTAAATATATATTTATAACCGGTTCTGATCTAACTGAATTCAAAATAAAAACTAAAGGACTAAATCCAAAAGATACATTATTTTTCATTTCATCAAAATCTTTTACAACAGAAGAAACCATAACGATTTTAAAAGAGGCAATATCTTTTTCTAGTGATATGAATAGATTTATAGCAATCACAGCTAATAAGTCAGAAGCAAAAAAATATAATATAAACAATATAATAGAATTTGATAAAGAAATTGGAGGCAGGTACTCAATATGGTCAGACATTTCTGTCTTAATTAAATGGTTAACTCCATATGCATTCGGAGGCTTCATTGAAGGTGGCAGGCAAGCTGACAATGACCTAAAAAATAATGAAAGTTATCTAAAATTCGTTAAGTATTTAGCTTACAGTGACATTTGGCTTCACAATTATAAAAATAGAAATTCAAGAGCTGTTCTTTCATACATTTGGGGATGGAGATCGTTTCCTGATTATATTCAACAACTAGAAATGGAGTCGCTTGGGAAGCAGCCTTCTAAAGACTCAGAATTTAATAACACAGGTCAAATAATTTTTGGTGGTTATGGACCAACTGCACAGCATTCTTATTTTCAGTTACTACATCAAGGCACTCAAGATGTTTGTGTAGATATTATCGCATGTAAAAAATGATGAAAAAAGTCTAGCTTATGCCCAAGCAATTACTCAATCAAAACTTCTATCACAAGGTACTAAAGATCTTAAAGGTCAAGACAGAATAAATGGAGATATTCCTACAAATCTTTTTTTAACTAATGTCACAAATACATTATATGATGACTCATTTAAAGGTCCTTCTTTTTTACACGAGCTTGGTTATCTCATAGCAACGTGGGAGCATAGAACATACATAACTGCTGCTATGTTAGGAATAAATCCTTTTGATCAATTTGGTGTAAATGCCGGGAAGATTTATACTAAGAAATATCTATCTGATAAAGATTAGAAGCCGAAATATTTTTTACAATGTCTATTAATTTAAAGAAAGTTCCTAATACGCCTGGAGTTTATAAATTTTTCAATAAACATGAAATTATTTATATTGGTAAAGCAAAAAATTTAAAAAAAAGGGTTTCGTCTTACTTTGGAAAATCACATAAAGATAGAAAAACATCACAGATTAAATTCCTTACAGACAAAGTAGAAACTTTTACAACTAAAAATGAGGTTGAAGCTTTATTGCTTGAGCAAATGCTCATTAAAGAAAACAAACCTAAATTTAATATACTTCTAAGAGACGATAAAACTTATCCCTATATATATTTTTCTTCAGACCATGACTTTCCTGGGGTTTATTTAAAAAGAACTAAAAAGGCAGTTGATAAAAATTATCTTGGGCCATTTGTTAGTTCTGAAGCTGTCAAAAAATCAATTAAAGAAATTCAAAAAATTTACAAGGTTAGAAATTGTAGTGATACTACTTTTGCAAATAGAAGCAGACCCTGCATTGAGTATCAAATGAAGAGATGTTCTGCGCCCTGTGTAGATAGAATAAAAAAGATTGATTATTATGAAGATATTGCAGGCGCTAAGTCTTTTCTTTCCTCGTCTGACACTAAAACTATTCAAAAATTATCAAAGGACATCGATGACGCTATTTCAAAATTAGATTTTGAAAGGGCTGCAGAAATAAGAGATCGTTTAAAAAGATTAAATCTACTAAGAGAAGAACAGTCTGTCGTTACTTTCGTAACAGATGTAGATATTTTTTCTGTACATTCAGAACTAACTTATCTAGGCATATCAATTATTGTTGTTAGAAAGGGAAAAATAAGAGGAACAAAGACTCATTTAATCAAAAAAGCACATTTTGTAAATATAGAAGATGTTTATCAAGGCGCAGTTGTAAATTTCTATGATAATCAAATAGATATACCAAAAAAAATTCTTTGTACAAATTTTCTAGATAATAATAAGTTATTAGAAGATATGTTTTTTACAAAACATAAAAAGAAAGTAAAGATTATTCACTCACCAAATAAATCGATAAGACCTATTTTTAATTTATGTAAACTTAACGCAAAACAGGTCATAAAAAATCATATTACCAAAGAGGAAAAGTATACCTTTGCGATTAAAGAGCTCAGCAATTACTTAGGGATAAAAAATATTAATAAAATTGAGGGTTATGATGTAAGTCATTTTTCAGGTGATAATGCAGTGGCATCATGTGTGGTATTCTCTATGCAAGGACCGCAAAAAAAGAATTATAGATTATTTAATATTCCTGCAAAATTATCTGGTAACGATATTGGCTCGCTTGAACATGTTATTGAAAGAAGAATCAAATACTATGTTGATCCAGATCTAAAACCTGATGTAATTTTAATTGATGGCGGCAAAAATCAACTCAATTTTGTAAACTCAATTATTAATAAATCAGACCATCATGACATTAAGGTTATTTCTATCGTAAAAGGCTCAAAAAGGGTTCGAGCTACTGAAACCTTAATAAGCGAGGACGGAATTATTGAATTAGATAAATATTCTAAGGCTTTTCTAATTCTTCAAGAGATTCGTGATGAATCGCATAGGTTTGCAATTAGAGCACAAAGAAATAAAAAAACAAAAAAAGTTACTCAATCTGAATTAGACTCTATTAAAGGTATTGGGGAAATTCTAAAAAAACGTCTTCTAATGAAGTTCAAAAGCATTGAGAATATTAAATCTGCTGATATTAATGAATTAATGACTGTTGAAGGTATAAATGAGAAAATAGCTAAACAAATGTTAAAAAAATTTAAAAATGATTAATTTAATAAATTCTATTACGCTTGCAAGAATATTTTTAGCACCAATAATTTTAGTTTTTTTAATATTTAGCAATTACTTAGTTTGTGTTTTACTATTTTTTTTAGCCGGTTTAACAGACTACTTTGATGGATACTTGGCAAGAAAATATAATGCTGAATCTGAATTAGGAGAAATTCTTGATCCTATTGCTGATAAGATTCTAGTTGTTTTTATCTTGATAGGTCTTTCAGTAGAGCTTGATAGTCAACTAATGGCTTTGTTAAGTTCGCTTATTATTGCAAGGGAAATAGGAGTTGCGGCTCTAAGAGATTACTCTGCTAGAAATAATTTGTCTCATAGAACAAAAGTGACTTTTTTAGCAAAAGCTAAAACGTCAATCCAGTTATTTACCATAGGATTATATTTGCTGGCATTAACTATGAGTTTTAATTTATTAATTGTTATTAGTGATATTTTTCTTATAATTGCTACTTTTGTTACTCTATATACTGGTTATCAATACACTCTTAACGTATTTAAAGAATGAAGATTTCAGTGGTAAGTGGTGGATTTGATCCAATTCATTCTGGCCATATATCATATTTAAAATCTGCAAAAGAATTTTCTGATCATCTTATAGTCGCTCTAAATAGCGACGAGTGGTTAATTAATAAAAAGAAAAAAGTTTTTATGTCTTTAGAGGAAAGGAAAAATATTCTTTCAAATATCAAGTGTGTCGATGAGGTTATAACTTTTGATGATGATGATGCTGGAAGTTGTATAAATGCATTAGAAAAGATCAAAGATAAATATCCAAATGAAACTATTATTTTTTGTAATGGCGGTGATAGAACAAAAAAGAATATACCAGAGATGATAGTTAAAGATATCGAATTTAAATTTGGTGTAGGCGGTAATAATAAAAAAAATTCTTCATCATGGCTTCTGAAAAATTGGAAATATGAGAGCGAGAAAAGGATATGGGGAAGTTATTACAATTTTTATGACTCAAAAGAGGTCAAGGTAAAAGAGTTGGTTGTAAAACCCAAAAAAGGCATGAGCTATCAAAAACATAATCATAGAAGTGAAATTTGGTTAGTTATAAAGGGTTCCTGTGAGGTTAATTATGCAAATGAAGATCCTGAGATAAAAGAGACCCTAGTCTTAAATAAATTTGATAAGTTTATTATAAAAAGGGGACAGTGGCATCAAATAACAAATCCTTTTGAAAAAGATTGCCATTTAATTGAACTGCAATATGGTAATTCTGTTATAGAAGAGGATATAGAGAGATTAAGTTTTTATGAAGAAAAAAAAACTTAACTTTTACTTTTCTTTATGAATTTTATGAAATAAACTCTTCAGTCACTTGGCTGGATGGCAGAGTGGTTATGCAGCGGCCTGCAAAGCCGTTTACTCCGGTTCGATTCCGGATTCAGCCTCCATTAATATTATGAAAATTGGAATTGTTGGATATGGATTTGTTGGGAAGGCTTTAGCTGAAGCCTTTACTGATGATGTTGAAATTTATAAGGTTGATCCAAAACTTAATACCTTTATAAATGATCTTAAAGATTTTCAACCTAATTTTATTTTTATATGTTTGCCCACCCCAATGAATAATGATGGTTCTCAAGACATCAGTATATTAAAAGATACACTTTTAGAATTAAAAAACATTAGTTTAGATCAAATTCTTGTTTTAAAAAGCACTGTCCACCCAGGGAATATAGATGAAATAAAATCAATTCACCCTAGGTTTATATACAATCCAGAGTTCTTAAGAGAAAAACATGCAAAAGAAGATTTTATTAATTCAAATTTGATTGTTTTTGGCGGTGATAAGGAAACCTCAAACCTAGTAGCTGAAGTATATTTAAATTATACAAAATGCATTAACAAAGATTATGTTTTTACAGATGCAATAACAGCATCTTTAATTAAATATACTATCAATTCTTTTTTGGCGACAAAGGTAATCTTCTTCAATGAAATTAAGAATCTTTTTGAATCTATAGATGCAAATGAATCATGGGAGAATTTTATTAAATATTTATCTAAAGACGAAAGAATTGGAAGTTCTCATATGGCTGTACCTGGGCATGATGGAAGGTTTGGTTTCGGTGGAGCATGTTTACCAAAAGATACCAATGCACTTCTTAGTTACGTTCAGACTATTAAAGTTGATTTAAATTTGCTTGAAAATGTTATTAAAACTAACAATAAAATTAGAGCATCTTATGATAAGAAAACTCATCGTGAACATGAACAAAATATCAATTATAATAATTTAGAAGAGGAGCAATAAATCTTTAGCCCGAGTGGTGGAATTGGTAGACACAAGGGACTTAAAATCCCTCGATAGAAATATCGTGCCGGTTCAAGTCCGGCCTCGGGTACCATTTATGAGCTAGATTAATACTATGAGTTCCAAGTTAATTAAGATGGTAGAATGATTAAAAGCTTAAAGCCAAAATCAGAATTCAGTCGTAATGTATTAACTCTGATGACAGGGACAACTATAGCTCAAGCCATACCTATAGCTATAAGTCCAATTTTAACTAGAATATATACCCCTGAAGACTTCGGACTACTTGCTCTTTTTTTAGCAATCACAATTATTATTGGGAGTATTGCAAATGGGCGATATGAACTTGCTATTATGCTTCCTGAAAAAGATGAAGATGCTATAAATATTTCTGCTTTAGGATTTATTATCTCATCCTCAATGTCGCTTATTCTTTTAATTTTGGTATTTTTCTTTAATGACTATTTTGTAAATGTAATAGGAAATAAGGAAATAGGTTTGTGGCTTTATTTTGTCCCAATTACTGTATTCTTAATAGGACTTTGGAATGTATTAAATTATTTTAATAATAGACAAAAAAATTATAAAGATTTAAGAAACGCAACTATATTGAAATCGATTGTATTAGCTACTATTCAATTATCTGTAGGGTTTCTAAAAAATGGAGTAACAGGGCTTATAAGTGGTGAAATAATTTCTAAAATATTTGCAAATACCAGACTGTTAAAAAATATGATTAAGAACAGATCTCTTACATCAAGGATTTCAAAAACAAAAATTATATCCATGGCAAAGAAATATAAAAATTTTCCAATAATATCCTTGCCAAGCAGCTTCTTTACAGCTCTTCATCCAAATTTATTTTCAGTTCTTTTATCTTCATTATACAACGTAACATTACTTGGGCATTATTATATGGCTCAGCGAGTATTAGGATTACCTTCAACTTTAATGGGTGTTTCTATTGGTCAAGTTTTTTTTCAATCAGCAGTAAAAGAAAAAGAAAAGACAGGTCAAGCAAGAATTGTTTTTAAAAGCACTGTAAAAAAACTTTTTATAATTGCATTGCCTTTTTTTGCAGCATTATTTTTTGTTGTAGAGGATTTATTTGCATTTGTTTTCGGAGAGGGTTGGAGGATAGCAGGAACTTATTCTCAAATATTAATACCTCTCTTTTTTATAAAATTACTATCATCACCTGTAAGCATGATAAACACAGTTTTTGAAAAACAAATTTATGGTTTGTATATAAGTATTATTTTGCTAATAAGCAATATAGGTATTATTGTTGGAAGTTATTATTACGAATTGGAGCCTAAAACAATGTTTACAATATTAAGTTTTGTGCTTTTTATAGAATATTCCTTATTCTTGATACACTATTACTTGTTATCAGGTGGAGATTATATTTCAAGGATATTCAGTGGAACAGCAGATTAATTTTATTATTAGCTAATATGACAGTTTTTTCGCAATTTAAATTTTGTATTCTATGAAATATCTTGTTATAGGACTTGGTAATACCGGATTGTCAATTCTGTCGATGTTAAAGCACGAAGGCCTGGATACAGAAGGGTATAACAGACCTGGAAGCAGTTTAGAGAATCTTAAGTCAATAAATGAATGCAAAGTAGATGGCTTAGTAGATTTTACATTTAAACTAGATTTTATTGTTGAAAATTTAAAAAAGGCATTAATTCGTGCTGATTTGGTATTTATATGCGTACCAGCTAACGAACATAAAAGTTTAGCAATTCTAATTTCAGAAAATAAACTCGGCGATGCCATGCCATCAATAATATTAGTCCCTGGAAGAGTTTTTGGATCACTTAATTTTGGAAAATATCTTGGTTGCAATGTAACAGAAGCTCAAACAGTTCCCTATGCTACTCGTCATAATGGTAAAGGTTTAATATCTTTATTTGCAAAAAAGAGTAGGGTGATATACTCGTCGCCTGATCCTGCTGTATTAGAAGATGTTGAAAAAAAGATGCCCTCTTTTTTCAAAGATATCTTTTATAGGGAAGAAAGTTATAAAAAAGTAACCATGGGTAATGTTGGTTTGGTCTTGCATTGCACACCGCTAATATTTAATGCAGGGTTAATTCATTATCCTCAAGATTTCCTTTTTTATAAAGACCTAGTATCTAAAGAGATAGCTTTTTACATGCAACAAATAGATGATGAACGAATACTTATATGCAAAAATTTAGATTTGTCTATTGAATCGGTACCAGATTGGCTTAATGAGCAATACGGCGCTAAAGATACTTCGAATATATATGAAGCACTTCATTCCACAGATGCATACTTAAAAATTTCATCTCCTAAATCATTAAATCATAGATACCTTAATGAAGACCTTGTTTATGGTCTTGTTCCAATAGAAAATTTGGCGATTAATTTGGGTTTAAGTGTGCCTTATATAACTAATTTAATAAATACTGCATGCATGTTATTAAATTGCAATTTTAGAAATGAATATGAGGGTATAAACCCGACCTTGAAGGAGCTTGTATGATTTTTGGTTTTGTAAAGCCGCATGTAGATGCTCACACTTTAGGAGTTGCAAGCATGGCAGGTTTATTGAGGGAGTCAGGCTATGAAATTCATATTTCTCCTTTAGAAGTTTCAAAGGCTGTTGAAAATGTTGATAATCCAAAGAACTTCAAGACTATAAAACAGTGGGTCTTACAAAAAAAAATAGACTCACTTGGATTTAGTTATCGCCTAGATCCTAATGATGCTTTTTATATGTTTTCAAAATTGATTTCATTAATGGACAGTGATGATGAATTAAGAAATCATCAAATTCAAAAAGTTACATTTGCTGGCTTGCCAAAGTCTTGTGAACTTGTGAAGCAAAAATTTGGTAAGAGGTTTGAGTTATTTATTGGAGATGAATCTCCAATTGATTCTTTGAGAATTTGTGGTGTTCCTGACAATAGGATGCCAAAGTGGCTATTAGATCAGTCTTCCTATGATTCAGATAGATGGGAGCTCTCTCGAAGGTTAATAGAAGAAAAAGGTATTGAAGAATTTCCTCCATTACCAAATTTTGCTTATCCTGGATTTAAGACAGAAGATGATACCATTTTAGATAGAGTCTTAGCTTTACAAGATAATAAGATTAATTTGCCTTTATTAAGGGCACACGTCGGCCCTTATTCTGATAATAGATCTGAGGCATTGGCTACTTTTCAAAGCTGGTTAAAAGAATTAGATAAAGCTGGGCATTTAGATATTGTTTCGGTTGGTGCCTCACAACTAACCCAAGAGATGTTTGGTGAGAATTGGGATGGGCTTCAAAATGGTGGAGGGGTTCCAGTTAATAGTGAAAAAGAGTTTGAAGATATAAGATCAGCTGCTGGAGGTATGTTAGTTAGATCTTATTCTGCAACAAATAATATTCCAAGCTACTCGGCAATGCTTGAGAAGACATTAAATACCGCATGGCATGCGCTATCATTTTGGTGGTTTAATTTAGCTGATGGAAGAGGGCCTTTGTCAGTATATGAGACTTTAACTCAGCATATTAGTGCATTGAGTGTTATAGCTAAAAATAATAAGCCTTTTGAACCTAATATTTCACATCATTTCTCTTTTAGAGGTTCTGATGATTTATCTGGTATTGTTGCAACATATTTGGCAGTAAAGATTGCAAAAAAAATTGGTATAAAAGCAATTATTCTCCAAATGATGCTTAACACACCCAAAATGATTAGTGGTATAGGAGATATTGCAAAGTTTAGGGTATTACTTTCTTTAGTGGATGAACTTAAAGATGGTCAGTTTAATATAATCCCTCAACCCAGAGCAGGTTTATCATATTTTTCTCCGAACCTTAATAAAGCAAAAGTTCAACTCGGCTCAGTTTCAATGCTAATGACAGACCTTTTAGAAAGAAAGTCTCCAGAAATAATCCATGTCGTGAGTTATTCCGAGGCGGTAGAACTAGCTTCACCTCGAATTATAAATAAGAGTTCTCAAATTACTCGCAGTTCAATTGCCAGTTATCTTTCTGATAGAGACGCAATAGATGTTTTTTCTCCAAGCGCTATGTCTATGGTTACAAATATGCATAATCAATTATTTTTGCAAGCAAAGGCTATGATAAATCATATGGAAAGAAATATCCCAAACCTTTATTCACCTGAAGGCTATTATAATATTTATAAAGCTGGTTATTTTCCAGTACCACAACTCTGGAACTGTAGAGATGAATTTAGATTTGCAACCAATTGGAAAACTAAGATATTTGAAGGTCAAATGTTGGTTTCAGATTCTGATGATAAGCCAATGGGGATTGATAAGCGTCTTGGTATTGTTGAATCAAATATACAAATCCTAAAAGCAAGCAAAGAATTAAAATGAAACCTAAAGGCTTTATTTTTGGTGGTTTTGTAAATGGTCTAGGACTTGTTAGATCATTAGCAAAAGAAGGGATTAAATCAGATGTTTTTGATACACAGCCATGTCTCGCTGGTCAATCTAAATCTGCTACATATATTCAATCACCAGATCCTGAAAATGAAGATGAATTTATACAATTTGTAGTTAAACATGCGAAAAGCCAAAGTTTGAAACCTGTATGCTATATAACAAATGATATCTGGTTAGTTCCGCTTTTAAAGAATAAGAAAAAATTAGAGGAATTCATTTATTTCCCAATGTCTGATTGGGACGTAATTGAAAAGTGCTACGATAAAGAATATTTATCAAATTTATGTAAGGTACACAAAATACCACATCCAAAATCATATTTTCCTAAGAATACAGGCGAAATTATTAAAAAATTATCAGATTTTAATTTTCCTTTAATATTAAAGCCGGTTGAAACTGTTGGCTTTATGGAGAAGCTAAACTGGGAATCAAGAAATTCTATTCTTAAAGATGCCAATGATCTACAAAAGGTTGTTCTAGAAATGGATAATGTTGGGTTTAAGAATAGAAGAATAATACTTCAAGAACTAATTCCAGGCGATGTTAAATCTCTATATACATTTACATCTTATTCCAACAAAAAAGGAAAGATAATTGCTTGGTCAATCGGGCATAAATTGCGTCAAGTTCCACCAGAAGCTGGAACAATTTCAGCAGGCAAAGTTTCACCAAATTCAGATTTAGAGAGAATTGGTATTAATTTAATTGAAACCTTAGGCTTTCATGGTATTGCCAATACTGAATTTAAATTTGATAAGAGGACTGGTGAATTTAAACTGATTGAAATTAATGCTAGGCCTGGTATGTGGAACTTGTCTGCACTAAAATCTGGAATAAATTTACCTTTATTAGCATATGGCGATGTATGTGGATATAGCGATTATAAATTTACTGGTACCAAGAATATAGAGTTAGTATGGATTAATTCGATATACGACTTTATGTATTTTTTCGTTGGGATTGGCTGCGAAAAAAGATTTAGGCATAACATCATAAATAGAATGAAAGAAAATAGAGGAAAAAAAGTTCAATCTATACTATCTTTTTCTGATCCAATCCCATATATTTGGAC
>CABYNW010000016.1 GCA_902520495.1 uncultured SAR86 cluster bacterium
CATTAGAATTAAACAAGATGACACACTTCAAGAAAGGAAAAGAACAATACCTGATAAACCACCAACACCAAAAAGACCTCCGCAACCTCAAATCGAGCTGGATGTTAATAAACCACCTCCTGTAGCTAAATTAGATTTTGAAATGCCTGATTTTTCTCTTCCAACTGATTTTTCAGGTGCCTTTTTAAGTAATTTAGAATCTATGGGTAGCGGCATTAGCCAACTTATACCAATTGTCAAAGTTGCTCCAAGATGCCCAAGAGAGGCTCAAATTAATGGAATTAATGGTTCTGTAAAAATGTTACTAACTATATCAGCAACCGGAAGAGTAAATAATATTGTTATACAGTCATTTAAACCATCTAGGGTTTTTAATTCTGAAGCTATTAAAGCTGTTAAAAGATGGCAATTTAAACCAAAAACAATCGACGGTATAGCTGTAGATCAAAAAGGTGAGTTAGAAGTGGAGTTTAGTTGCAATGTTTAAATATATCTTTTTTATAATATTTTTAATTTTTCCACCTAACTCATATACAACTGATGATGCTATTAGTCAGTTTGTTTATAGCTATTTAAAAAGAATTAATGATTTTATTGATGATGAAAAGTACGAGGATGCCCAACGTGAATTAGATATTTTTGTTAGAAGGTATTTTGTTAATGAACAGAGTTATGAAAGAGCATTAATAAATCAACTTTATGGAAACTTTCATGCTATTCAGGGTGAGTATGAAAAAGCAGTCCCATGGTATGAGAAATCATTAAAATTTAAAAAAATGCCATTGGTAACTGGTTTACAAGTTCGAGTTGGTCTTTCTCAATGCTATTTTCAAATGAGTGATTATAAAAATACAATTAAAATTCTAGAACAATATAAAGCTATTGCTGAAAAAAGACGTTTATTGTTTCCACCAACCTATAGGGTTATGTTAGGTATTTCTTATTATCAAGAAAAAGATTATTTAACCGCATACGAAAATATATCAAAAGCAAACGAGCTATCTACAACACTAAAAGAAGACTGGCTAGGATATGAGCTTTCATTGGCCATACAGCTTGAAAAGTTTACAAGAGCAGTTGAAATTGCCCAGTTACTGATTTTTGTAAATCCAGATAAAAAAGAATACTGGAAGCAACTTAGTGGTCTGTATTATACGCAAGATGATGATGATGAATCTCTTGCTGGTCTTGAGTTAGCTTATGAAAGGAATACGCTTTCAAAAGAAAAAGAATATTTAGATCTAAGTAGGTATTACTTGTATAAAAATTTGCCTCAAAAAGCAATTAAAGCAATTAAGTATGGCATGGAATCAGGTATTGTTGATGAAAACAAGGCTAATTACGAGCTTTTAGCTGATTCATATTTTATTCTAAAAGATAGGTTCACAGGAATAGATTATTTAATAAAATCTCTTGAATTGGAAAAAGACCCTAACACAGCATATAAAATAGGAAGATTCGCATTTGAAGAGGAGGACTGGAAGATATCATATAAATATCTTCTTGAGGCTAAAAATTTAGGTTATGACAAGTATCCTGGTAGATTAGATCTTCTGATGGGTATCTCATTATATGAATTGAATAATTACAGTAAGGCCAAATCATTTTTTAATAATGCTCTAGAGTTCGAAGACACTAAAATTTCTGCAGAAGGCTGGCTAAAGTTTATAGATGAACTATCAACCTAAAATTATTTTATAAGAATTAATTAAAGATCATGATAGAAACACAAAATTTAACAAAAGAATACGAAGTTGGATCACAGAAAGTAAAAGCTTTAAATGGCATTAATCTATCAGTTGATAAGGGAGAATTTATATCTATCATGGGTCCTTCAGGATCAGGAAAAACTACGTTAATGAATATAATTGGATGTCTTGATACTCCAACCAATGGGACTTATCATCTGAATGGTAGATCTGTAAGTGATTTAACAGAAGATGAGTTAGCAAACATACGTAATGAAGAAATTGGATTTGTATTTCAGTCATTCCATTTGTTAGCAAGAAATTCTGCAATAGATAATGTAATGTTACCTTTAAAATATGCAGGTGCCAGTAAAAATGAAGCTATTAAAAGATCAAATGAAGCACTTGAGCAGGTTGGTTTGTCTGATAGATCAAAGCATACACCTGCAGAATTATCAGGAGGTCAACAACAACGAGTTGCAATAGCAAGAGCGCTTGTAAATAATCCAAGCATTTTATTTGCAGATGAGCCTACTGGTAATCTTGATTCTAAAACCGGAACAGATGTTATGAATATCTTTAAAGAATTAAATAATAATGGACAAACAATAATTCTTATTACTCACGAAGATACTATCGCTAAAGAATCTAATAGAATTATTACTATTATGGATGGTCTGATAAAATCTGATATTAAGGAACAACATGAAAAATAAAATATATATATTTTCTGCATTATTAGTTCTATCTGCTTGTGGCGGAGGTAGTGATAATAAAGACACTCAATTTTATAAAAAACAAGAATCAGTGCCTGAAAAACTTGAAGTATCAATTGAAGCTTCAGGTGTTATAGAGGCTATTTCATCTGTAGAAATCAAATCAAAGGCATCTGGAGAAGTTCTTTTTCTTGGAGCAGAAGTTGGAGATTTTGTTGATAAAGGTTTCATGTTAGCTCAAATAGATCAACGAACAGCTAATAATATAGTTGACCAAACAAAATCTGACCTTGAAGCTGCTAATGTTCGTCTTTTAAATGCAGAATCACAATACGAAAGAGGTATTGAGCTAAATAAACAATCTAGTATTTCAGATAAAGATTTTGAGGATATTAAGGAAAACTATGCTCAAGCTAAGTCAACTGTGGTAAGAAACGAAGTTTCATATGAAAATGCAAAAATTTCACTTGATGACACTGAGGTAAAATCACCTATAGATGGGACTGTAATATCTAGACCAGTCGAAGTTGGACAGGTCATTTCATCTCCTACATCTGCTTTTGGAGAAGGGAGTATTTTAATGACACTGGCTGATTTATCAAAAGTAAGAGTTAGAGCTCTTGTTGATGAGATTGATGTTGGAAAGGTTCGAATAGGACAGTCAGTTTCAATTAAAGTTGCAGCATATCGCGATAAAGAGTTTATTGGAACTGTTTCAAAAATTGAACCTAAGGCATATATTCAGCAAAACGTAACTACATTTCCAGTATTAATTGATATAAATAATGAGGATAATTTATTGTTAATTGGTATGAATACTGATGTTGTAATACAGATTTTAAATAAAAATGTTTCTTTAAGCGTTCCAACTATGTCATTAAGAACAAGGAAAGATATATATACAGCTGCTGCAGTCTTAGATATTAAAAAAGAAACAATAGATGACTTTTTAAAAGAATCTGTTGATGGAGAGAATTTTAATAGATTTATAATAATAAAAGATTCAAAAAAAGGACCAAATTTGTCATGGGTAAAAGTAGGAGTTTCAGATTTATATAATGTTGAAGTTTTAGAAGGATTAAACGAAGGAGATGTTATCTATATATTGCCCAGTAAAAGTCTTTTTGATTATCAAGAAAGATTCAAAGAAAGAGTAAGCGGTACCTTTAGTTTCGGATAATGATAGTAGAAGAGTCTATAAAATCAGCAATTTCTTCTATAAGAACTAATGGTGTTAGGTCTTTTTTAACAGCTTTAGCTATCATAATTGGTACTGCAGCTGTAATAGCAGTAATTGGTATTGGATCTAGTGCAGAAAAAGCATTAGAAGAGAGCATCGATGATCTTGGTCCAAGAACGTTGTCAATATTTCCTAGCCAAAGGAAACGTGGTGGTATTTCATCTGGTTTCAATCCTTTGGTTCTTAAGGATGCAGAAGCTTTAGAAAAAAATACGGAGCATGATTGGTTAGTAGCACCAGCGATGTCAGGTAATCGACAAGTTAAATATAGAAACTCAAATATGAGTGGTGAAATTAATGGATATCTTCCTGTGAACTTTGAAGTTCGTGGATTTGAACTTGGTCATGGAAGACTATTTACTGAAAAAGAAAATCTTGGTAGAAAAAGAGTAATAGTCTTAGGCTCGAAGGTGCCAGGTGAGCTAAAAACATCAGCAAAGCAAATATTAAATAAAGAAATATTAATAGCAGGTACTTCCTACACTGTGATAGGCATCCTTAGTGAAGAAGGTTCAACAGGATGGCAAAACCCAGATGATGATCTCTACGTTCCTATATTAACTGCAGCTCAAAGAATTTTTGGCACTGACCGTTTAGGCTGGATCAATATAGGCATCTCTAATGATACAAATGTTGATTATGTAATGATGACTATAGAACAAATCTTAAGACAAAAACATGATATTGGTCCAGGTGGTGAAAATGATTTTAGGATAAATGATTGGAGTCAATTTTCAGATTTAAGAAGACAAGCAACTGGAATATTTACTGCTTTAATTGCAGGAATTGCAGGTATTAGTCTTATTGTTGGTGGAATTGGTGTGATGAATATAATGCTCGTGTCAGTTACAGAAAGAACTCGTGAAATAGGTTTAAGGAAGGCATTAGGTGCAACACAGAGATCAATAATGATGCAATTTATAATTGAAGCAGTGCTTCTATGTATTTTAGGTGGATTGCTTGGAGTATTTATAGGCACTTTATTACTTTTTTTATTTACATCGTTTAATGATTGGATATTTTATATGCCAATAAGCGCTATTATCGGATCCATAACATTTTCTGCTTTGGTAGGTTTATTTTTTGGAATTTGGCCAGCAAAAAGAGCAGCAAAGTTAGATCCTGCTGTTTCTTTAAGGTATGAGTAATCTTAAAGTAATTCAACTATTACCTGAATTAAATATTGGTGGTGTTGAGAGAGGTACTAAAGATTTCTCAAAAGTGCTTGTAGAAAAAGGTCACGAATCAATAGTTATTTCAAATGGTGGAATTTTTGAAAAAAATATCATCGATAACGGTGGTAGACATATAAAAATTCCACTTCATAAAAAGAGTTTTCTTTCTTTCTTGTTATCTAAAAAACTTAAATCAATATACAAAGAAGAAAAGCCAGATATTGTTCATATAAGATCAAGAATGCCTGCTTGGATAAATTACTATGCATTCAAAAAATTAAAAAATAAACCTCTTTTAATTTCAACATTTCATGGCTTGTATAGCACGCCTATTTATAGTCAAATTATGTCAAAAGTAGACCATATGATAGCTATATCAGAAACTGTAAAGACATATATTATAAATACATACAACATTTCTGAAGATAACATAACAACCATTCCAAGAGGTTGTGATATAAAGCAATTTAATAAAGAAGAGCTTTCTAATGAATGGATTGAAGATTGGTTCAATGAGTATCCTGAAACTAAGAATAAAATTATATTAACTTTACCAACAAGAGTTTCTAAATGGAAAGGCCTAGATGGATTTTTAGAATTATTATCAAAATTAGATAATAAAAAATTTCATGGACTTATAGTTGGACCAACATCATCTTCAAAACAGAAATATCTTAATATTTTAAAAAAGAAAGCTTCAAGATTAGGTATTTCAAAAAATATTACCTTTACAGGCTCAAGAGAAGATATTGTTAATATATATAAGATTTCTGATGTTGTATTTAATTTATCTATTAAACCAGAACCTTTTGGAAGAACAACAATTGAAGCTATTAGCTGCGGATCAAAAGTAATTGGCTGGGATCATGGTGGAACAAAAGAAATTCTTGAAGAATTATTTCCTGTGGGGCTTGTAAAGCTTGGAAATATTGATGCTCTCAAGGAAAAAGTTTTAATCGTATCTAATAAAAACCATCCGATTCCTAAAGAAAATACTTTTACCTCAAACAGAATGATTAATGAGACGATTAATTTATATAATCACTTGTTAAGAAATGAATGATAAATTTCTTTTATTTCAGATATTTTTTTAGCAATTGAAAATTCATTAGTTATAAATTCAAATATAGCTTCTTGATTAACCAGATCCATATAGTCAACATAGTTTTCTAGAAGACTTTGAAGAGATTCTTGATTATCTTTTTGAGCTAAAAGCTCTTGGGGTAAAATATTTTGCATATGTCCTACATTAGTTGATAAAACTGGAACTTCTAAATATAGCGCTTCTAGCGCAACTCTTGGCCCACCTTCGTCTCGAGATGAAATAATTAAGACAGATGCTTGCTTATAATACTCAATAAGTTCATTTCGACTTACACCATCAACAATAGAAATTTTTTCAGATAAATTATTTTTATTAATAAGGTTTATAAGATTTTGTTTTTCTTTTCCAGAGCCAACAATGACCAAACTAGTATGAATATTAACCCATGATGATATTAATAAATCAAAACCTTTTACCTTCTCCAATCTCCCAATAGCTAGAGCATATTTGCTATTTTCTTCTACTTTAGTATTACGAAGTTTTGTTAATTCTGGATACCACCAGTTTGAAATAACTTTTGAATCAGTTTTAATTCCTTCAATTGCTATCCGGCTAACCCCAATTACAAAATCTGCCTTTTCATATATTTTTTTATTTTTCTTTATTCCATGTACAGTAGCGATATGTTTGAATTTATTCTTATTTATTGAAGAAATTATTGATGCTGTTTTACTTCCATGTGTGTGGACTATATCTGGATCGATTGTCTTTAATAGTTTATTAAGTTTATATTTTCCAAATATAGATTTTCGTCTTATATTCTTTATTCTATAAATTGTTATACTTTTATCAAAATTATCAGCAATAGAATCATTACATATCAGAATAGGATTACTTAATAGATTATTTGAAAGAAGCTCATCAACATGCTGCTCTATACCAGCAAAATTTTCACTCAACACTATATGAACTATCTTCATAGCAATTTATTTAATTGATAAGATACTTTTTCGACTTCAGCAAAAACATCATTATAGGTATTTTGTTTACAAAGTTTCATTTTTGAAATTCCTTCTATAATGGCTTCACAATCAATGTAACCAATTTTTTTATTTGATATTAATTCATTAACAAGATTAACTATCTTGTTTTTAGTTTTTTTATGTTTCATATCTATCAAATACGTATTTCCTTTACATGAAAGGCTTTCAAAGATCATGTTTACACTATCTCTTGTTATCAGTTTTGATGAAGACTTATGAAGAATATTTTCAAATGAAACAGATGTATTGCTCACATCGCAAAAATTAATATTGTTATCTTTTACTGCCAGTAATTTCAATTGATTGTTCATCAAAACTGGGGTTCTTCTTGAATTAAAAATATAACATTTTTTATTTGGATGAATTGATAGAAAATAATTAATTTGTGAAAGGATATGATTGTTATCAAAGGAATAATGCTTATTCTTTCCTCCAACAGCAATCATGACAATATTCTTATCAGGTTGGATTAATGATACTTTTGCTAGAGAACCTTCAAACGTTATAACATTATTAAGATTTGTATGTTTATCTTTATCATGTGAAGGCGCACATATAATATCAAAATTTTGCTTACTAAAAGAAGGTGTTAGAATTGCAATAGTTTTTGTTTCAGGCTTTTGATATTTTTTAATATCTAATAAAAATGAATATGTTTTATGTCCTGCTCCAATTAAGACGTCATAATAATTTTCGGTTACTCTATCAAGATATTTAAAAAAAGGAAAAAATCCTTTTACAGATCTTTCATCAATATTAATGTCCTGATTTTTTTCTAATTCATCAAGTAATACTTTTACTTGTTTTTCATGACCAACGTTATTATCTTTTATCCAAAGGATATTCATAATTCAATAAACCATTATCTATACAAAGAATTATACATGGGATAAAGTTCTTAATATTAAATTAAGATATATGAACAACGAAAAAGTAATCAAATCTATAGCTAATACACTTATTTCACAATATGGTGATGATGCTGAGACAGTAGCAATGTTAAGGGCTTCAGAATTTGCAGCTACATTTAATAATGATGAATGGATTAAATGGGAAAAAATTATTTCAGAAATCCAGAATATAGATAAATCTCCAATCCTTGACAGTTAAAATTTATAAAAGAACAAAAAAAGGTTAATCTAGATAGATAAAAACTAAACTTATGCCAAATAATCTTAAAAATATATTTATTTCCGTATTAGGAGCATTTATATGCATGTTTCTCATAGCATATTTCAATACTATTGATGAAACAAATATTTGGCTCATACCTCCATTTGGAGCTAGTTTGGTTTTAGTGATGGCAGTTCACGATAGTCCTCTAGCAAAACCTAGAAATGTTTTTTTTGGCCATATTCTTTCAGCTTCTTCCGGTGTATTAATTTTCTATTTGATGGGAAATTCTGCATTATCAATCGCATTAGGCTTATCTCTAGCAGTATTAGTGATGATTGTTACCAAAACTATTCACCCTCCAGCAGGAGCAAATCCAGTCATAGCAATATTAGGAGCAAAATCATTTGAATTCGTTATAATGCCAGTTGCAATAGGGGCCTCATTTATCGTTATTTTTGCATTGGCTTACAACAAATTGATGAAAAGGTTATAAGAATTAATATCTTGATACGAAATAATGGGAACAATTGAAAACACTATTAAAGATCTGTTAATAAATACATTTGATCCGTCTATGCTTTATGTAATTAATGAAAGCAATATGCATAATGTTCCAGTTGGATCTGAAAGCCATTTCAAGGTCGTAATAGTCAGTAATAATTTTACAGATATTAAAAATATTCAAAGACATCAGGAAGTTTATAAAGCTCTTAAAGATGTTATGAACTCTATTCATGCTCTATCAATACATACCTACAATGAAAGTGAATATCTAAATAATCCACAAATTATCGATTCACCAAATTGTGTAAATAAAAAGAAATGAGAGTTGATATAAAAAATATTGCATCGTTTTTACTTGATAAATATTTATTTATCTTATTTTTTGTTGGTTTAATTACTTTAATTTCAGGTCTAGGATTAAATAATTTTAAATTAGACGCATCCTCAGATGCTCTTGTTCTTGAAAATGATGAATCGTTAAAAGTCTATAGAGAGACTGAAGATGAGTTTGGTGATTCGAGTTTTTTAATAATTACTTATGAGCCTAAAAAAGAATTATTTTCTGATTACTCAATTAGCAGAATTGCAAATCTAGAACAAGATCTTAAAAAAATTGATGGTGTTGATTCTGTATTATCATTATTAGATGCACCTATTTTTTTTCAACCCAAAGTAGGTCTAAGTGAAATTTCTGATAACTTAAAAAACCTTAGTGATGATGAAGTTAATTTATCTTTAGCTAAAGATGAAATCATAAACAATCCTATCTACAAAGAATTAATAATTAGTAAAGATGGAAACATTACTGCAATGCAAGTCGTCTTGAAAGGCAATAAAGAATATAACCAGCTTATTAATGATAGATATGATGTATTAGAAAAACTTGATTCAAATGAACCCCTTACAACTAAAAGTAAAAATGAATTACAAAATAAATTAGAAACTATTAATTCAAGAATTAGTGAACTAAATAACCAAGAGTCTGAGTTCAATAAATTACTTATCTCAGAAATAAGACAAACACTTAATAAATATAAAGATGAGGCAACAATTTATCTTGGTGGCCCATCTATGATAGCCACAGACATGATGAATTATATTGAATCTGATTTAGTTATTTTTGGAACAGCGGTTGCAATTATTTTTGCTTTAATGCTTTATTTATTCTTTGGATCATTATGGTACGTTCTATTACCTTTAATGAATGCTTTCTTAGCAACATTTATTACTGCTGGTTTTTTGGGCTTTATGGATTGGAAAATAAGCGTTGTATCATCAAATTTTATAGCATTGCTTTTAATTTTAACTATATCTCTTACAGTTCACTTATTGGTCAAAATAAACGAATTTATAAAGAGCGATGAGACTAAAACCATTTCTGGACTAAACTTTGAAGAAACAGATTTAAAAACAGCAATCGAAAAAGGTTATGATCAAATGCTTGCCCCATGTTTTTTTGCAGCTCTTACAACAGCAGTTGCCTTTTTATCTTTGACATTTGGTGAATTAAAACCAGTTATTGAATTTGGAAAAATGATGGCATTCGGAATTTCAATTGCTTTTATACTAACATTTACCTTTTTACCCTGTGCTATTTATTTAATTAGTAGATTTAATACAAAAGACTTTCTGTCTTTGCATAAAATAACCTCATCTTTGTTAAGCTTTTCTAATAATAACAAGACTTTAATTATGACATCTTTTGTAATTGTTTTTTTAATTTTTTCTTTTGGAATATCTAGGCTTGAAGTAGAAAATAGATTTATAGACTATTTTGATAAAGATACTGAAATATACAAAGGTATGTATGTAATTGATTCTAAATTAGGAGGTACGGCTACTTTAGATATTATTATTAATGAACCAAAATTTGATGATAGACCTGAAAAATCAGAAGTAGAAAATTTTAGGGATGATATTATTCAAAAATGGTATGAAAAAGATTCTATTATGGATTTTTTTGCAGAAGATTTATTTGAGGATGATGCCAGCAACGCATCAGGCTATTGGTGGAATACATATTCTTTAAAAAAATTAGAGGACATTCATAATTATCTTGATGATATTCCAGAAATTGGAAAAGTGCTTAGTGTTGTTAGTGGTATAAAATTAGCAAGAGAAATAAATGATGGCAAAGATTTAAATGATCTTGAATTAGCCTTACTTCGTTCTGCTTTGCCGGAAGATATCCAAGAAACCTTGTTACGTTCATACATTAACACAGATGATTCTGTTGTAAGAATTTCTACAAGAGTTAATGAATCTGCAGCTAATTTAAATAGGAATGAGCTATTAGAAAAAATTAATTATGACCTTCAAAATAAATTTAATTTAAAACCAGATCAATATGAGATTACTGGTTTGGCAGTTCTTTATAACAATATGCTTCAATCTTTGTTTCAGTCTCAAATTGGCTCTTTGTTAATTGTTTTTGCTGTTATATCGATGATGTTGCTCCTAATCTTTAAGTCATTCAAGGTCATGATTATTGGATTAATACCTAATGTTTTTGTAGCTTCTTCAGTGATGGGATTGCTAGGCCTACTAAAAATACCTTTGGACATAATGACCATCACCGTCGCAGCTATAAGCGTTGGAATGGCGGTTGATAATACTATTCATTATATTTACAGATATAAAAAGGAACTAAAGAAAACAAATTCAGTAGAACAGGCTCTTGCAAATGCACACACAACAACAGGAAGAGCTATTTTTTATACAGCAACAACAATAGCAGCTGGTTTTTGTATCCTTTCATTATCTAATTTCTTCCCAACTATTTTATTTGGATTATTTACATCTCTTGCGATGGTACTAGCATTTATTACATCTTTAACTGTGTTGCCTAATCTATTAGTAAAATACAAAGTTTTTCAATAATATAATCATATGGGTCCATTACAAGGTATAAAAATTGTTGAGTTTTCAGGAATAGGTCCTGGTCCTTACTGTGGAATGTTGTTAGCAGATTTAGGTGCTGATGTAATAAGGATTAGTAGAAAAGAAACCGAAGGTATAGAAAATAAGTTTGATATTCATAATCGATCTAAGAGAACGATAACTGCAGACTTGAAAAATAAAGAATCAGTTAAAGAGTTATTAAAATTAATTGAGCAGATTGATGTGGTTTTTGAGGGATTTAGACCGGGAGTTATGGAAAAATTAGGCTTAGGACCTGAGGAATGTTTAAAAGTTAATCCCAAATTAGTCTATGGTCGAATGACAGGCTGGGGTCAGGAAGGGCCTATGTCAAAACTTGCAGGTCATGATATTAATTACATCAGTCTTTCCGGAGCTCTTAACTCTATAGGTAGAAAAGATTCTAATCCCATACCTCCACTAAACCTTATTGGAGACTATGGCGGAGGTGGGATGCATTTAGCTTTTGGTATTGTTTCTGGACTAATCCATGCTCTTAAGACTGGTGAAGGGCAGGTAGTTGATTCTGCTATGGTAGATGGATCGCTTTCTTTAATGTCATTCTTTTATTCATTGAAAGAAATGGGTCATTGGGAAGATAGCAGAGAGTCTAACTTGCTTGATGGATTTGCACATTTTTACGATACCTACGAATGCTCAGATAATAAATATATTGCAATAGGGTCTATAGAACCTCAATTTTATTCTGAGCTCTTAGAAAAACTTGAAATTGATGATGAGAAATTCAAAGACCAATACAATAAAGATTTATGGCCAGAGTTAAAAGAAAAAATGGCTGCAAAGATCAAATTAAAATCTAGATCTGAATGGGTTGATTTATTCTCTGAAAGTGATGCATGTGTTTCACCTGTTTTGACCATGGAGGAAGCTCAAGAACATCCGCATAATATAGAGAGAGAGGCCTTTACTACTATCGATGGCTTTAATCAGCCTAATGCCTCACCAAGATACTCCAAAACCAAACCAGAGATTAAACACAATGCAAGAAAAATGGGAGCTGACTTAGAAGATATCTGCAACGAATTTAATTTGTCTAACGAATCTTTTTAATATTTCTTTTGGTTGTGAAATAGATATCTCCCTTATATTCAAATGAATACCACTCTCTATACCAAGGATAAAGATTTTCTGGATTTCCTGCATTTTTAATTGTTTTTATTTCATCTTTTAAAAAAATTGTTTGTGAGCTTCTAATGTGTCCAAGATAGTTTCCTGACAATGCCCCGTAAAGAGGCATCTGATAAACAGCACATGGTATAGCACAATGTATTTCAGCATAACTATTGACGCTATTTTTAGTTTCTATCCATGCATCTGGAACTTCTTTACCTTCACACTTTGGGATACCATCTTTAAATAGATCATATTGTTCATATTCTGAACGTATTTTGACAAATTCATCACATGTAACTCTCCCACCACCATATGCAAGAGTACCGATTAGATTTATATCAAGCTGGTTATTTTTATCTGCAAATGTTATGGGTGATAAGATGAAGATTAGCAATAATATTTTTATTTTTATAACAGATTTTTTCATATCTTATTCTTACATACCATTTATATAAAAAGAAATGATAGCCGTATTTATATTAATTAGTAAAAAAGTTAATGGTATTTTTGAATGTATCTTTTCTAAGAACTTCCTCATCTATTCCCATAAGCATCGCAATTTCAGAAGCTATGTGATTTAGGTTGATTGGCTCATTTCTATTATTTTTAGGCTTTTCAGGAAGATCTT
>CABYNW010000017.1 GCA_902520495.1 uncultured SAR86 cluster bacterium
ATGCAGTCTTTTGTTCAGACTAAATTTGAGAAATTAGAGACATCTAAGAATCTGAACATAGCTAACGATGAATGGATGAGGCCTGAAGGTGGAGGAGGAATTACATATGTCGTTTCCGAAGGAAATTTTTTTGATAACTGTGCTATAAATTTTTCTTCAATTTATGGAAAAGATCTACCAAAATCTGCATTAGCTGAGAATATAAAAACCAAATATGGTTACAGGGCTATGGGCATATCTGTTATATCACATCCCAAGAATCCTCATGTTCCAACCAGTCATATGAATGTAAGATTATTCGGCATTCTAGATAAAAATAATGAAATTGAGACTTGGTGGATAGGCGGAGGATATGATTTAACACCTTTCATACCATATAAAGATGATATTGTGCACTGGCACAATGGTGCAAAAGCAATACTAGAACCACTAGGAGTCGGTCTTTACGAAGAATATTCAAATAACTGCAATAATTACTTTGAAATTCCTCATAGAAAAGAAAGAAGGGGTGTTGGAGGTATATTTTTTGATGGTTTAAGTAATTTTCCATCTCCAAAAGAAGCCACATCTTTCCTTAAAGAAGTAGTTTCGTCATATGTAGAGTCATATCTAAATATCGCAAATAAAAGAAAAGACCTTAAATTTAATGAAATCCAAAAAGAATTTCAGCTTTACAGAAGAGGTAGATATGTAGAATTTAACTTAATTTATGATAGGGGTACCTCATTTGGTCTTCAGTCAAATGGAAGAGTTCAATCAATATTGGCCTCTTTACCAGCTAGCGCAAAATGGTCATACAAAAAATCTAAAGAATATGAAGTATTAGAAAAAGATTTATTAGAATATATTAATAGAGATTGGAATGTCTAAAAAATTTAAACTGGGAGTTATAGGGAACCCGATAGAGCACTCATTATCACCTTATATACATTCTAGGTTTGCAAGAAATGAAAATATAAATATTGAATATTTACCATATAAAGTTGATGACAATAATTTTTATTCATTCATAAAAGAATTTTTTAAAGATCCTATGGCAAAGGGATTAAATATAACTCTGCCTCATAAAAAGAAAGCTGCTCTGATTGAAGGTGAAATATCGAATGAAGCTAAGTTTATAAATGCTGTTAATACTATTACAAAAGATGAAAAAAAAATCTTTCTTCAATCGACGGATGGCATAGGCTTTATATCAGATCTTCAGAAAGACAAAGATTTTAACTTTAAAGGAGCAAACATTCTTTTCATAGGAGCTGGCGCAGCCGCCGAAAGTATTCTATATAAAGTAGCTAAAGAGAAAACTTCGCATATATCTATTATGAATAGAACTGAGAAAAATGCAGAAAGATTAATAAGAAAATTTTCAAACTTGACATCAATCAATAATGCCGATAATTTTAAAAATAATTACGATTTGATCATTAACTGTTCATCAGCCGGCTTAACAGGTGAATTCAAACCTATTAAAGAGATATCTATCAATAAAGATTCTTTTTTTTACGATTTAAATTACTCACTGGTTGAGACCCCTTTTTGTAAATGGGCAGCAGAAAAATCAGATAATGTGTTTGACGGTATCGGGATGTTAGTTTACCAAGCAGCTCATTCATTCAAGGCATGGTTTCAAGTCTTTCCTGAAACAAGATCTGTTCTTGAAGATCTTGAGAGCATGAGAGAATGAAAAGATTTGTTCAATTTATTGCTGGAGCAATCTGCCCATCCTGTAAAGAAAAAGATACTATCGCATTAAACACTAATAACGATGAGATATATTGCGTAAAATGTGATTTTAAAGACAAAAGACCCTCCGAAGAAGGATTGAAAAATACAAAAGAAATCAATGTAGTTAATTTGCATGATTTTAAGAAAAGCAAAAATAAAAATTGATAGAAATTACAACTACAAACATATATCATACACCTCGAAAAAAGCTTTTTAATTTTGTTACTTTTATATAAATAGCTTATAATACAATATAAGCATTTTTTATTATTTAAGACACACTTACTATAGGGCCAATAATGTTTTTTAAATTTTCTAGAAATTTAAATAAGAGTTTATCTCTTCTAGTGATATTTTTAGCAACACCTCTTCTGAATGCTGATTGGTTCGCATTAAATATGACAAGAGGTATTACTGATATCAGCAATGAAGTTTTCGAGCTTCATATGTTAATTTTTTGGATATGTGTTGCAATAGGCGCCCTTGTTTTTGCGGTTATGTTTTACTCGATGTGGGCACACACTAAGAAGAAAAACCCTGTCCCAGCTAAATTTCATGAGAATCATAAATTAGAAATAGCATGGACTATAATTCCTTTTCTCATTCTAATTGCAATGGCTATTCCGGCCTCAAAAACATTAGTAAAAATTTATGATGATGAAGCTGGAGATATTAATATTCAGGTAACAGGATATCAGTGGAAATGGCAGTATAGATATCTTGAAGATGACGTTAGCTTTTTTTCAAATCTTTCTACAGATCTTGATGAAATATATAACCTAGTTCCAAAAGGTGAAAACTATCTTCAAGAGGTCGATGAGATGGTTGTTATTCCAGCAGGTAAAAAAGTTAGATTTCTTATAACCGCAAATGATGTTATTCATTCGTGGTGGATGCCAGCATTTGCAATAAAACAAGATGCAATTCCAGGATTTGTTAATACGGCTTGGACAGTAGTTGATACTCCAGGCATTTATAGAGGAAAATGTACGGAATTGTGCGGAAAGAATCATGGATTTATGCCAATTGTCGTGAAGGTAGTTGAACAAGACGAATATGATTTATGGGTTGATAATAAAAGACAAGAGGCAATTAAGTTAGCTGAATTAACTACTAAAGATTGGAGCACCGAAGAACTTATGGAAAGAGGACAAACAGTTTATGAAGTTAATTGCGTTGCATGTCATCAGACAGAAGGTCAGGGCATCGCTGGTATATTTCCAGCTTTAGTAGGAAGTGAGATAGCCTTATATGATAAAGAAAGACATATAGAGATATTAATGGAAGGAGTTCAAGGCGCTGCTATGAACTCATTTGATTATCTATCTGAAGTTGAACTAGCAGCAGTAATTACTTATTCAAGACAAGCATGGGGTAATGCTGAAAAAGGCGACGGTGAAATAGTGGTTCCAAAAGAAATAGTAGATTACAAAGAACCAAAAATATAATAGGAAAAATATTATGAGTGCAGTAATAGAAAATCATCATGATGACCATCATCACGGACCTGCTAAAGGCATAACTAGATGGTTATATACAACAAATCATAAAGATATAGGAACATTATATTTATGGTTCAGTTTTGCCATGTTTTTAATTGGCGGCGCCATGGCTATGATCATAAGAGCAGAGTTATTTCAGCCAGGAATGCAAATCGTAGAGCCTGAGTTTTACAATCAAATGATAACTTTGCATGGTCTTATTATGATATTCGGTGGAGTAATGCCTGCTTTTGTCGGGCTAGCTAACTGGTTGGTTCCAATGCAAATTGGAGCACCAGATATGGCTTTACCTAGAATGAATAATTTAAGTTTTTGGATCTTGCCGTTTGCATTTTTTATCTTACTTTCATCTTTATTTATGGAAGGAGGAGCCCCAAATTTTGGATGGACTTTTTACGCGCCTCTTTCAACAACCTATGCACCTCCAAGCGTAACTTTCTTTATTTTTTCTGTTCATATAATGGGCGCTTCATCAATAATGGGCTCTATTAACGTTGTAGTAACTATTATGAATATGAGAGCTCCAGGAGTTACTCTAATGAAGATGCCATTGTTTGTATGGTCTTGGCTGATAACAGCATATTTGCTAATTGCAGTTATGCCTGTTCTTGCTGGAGCCGTTACCATGATGTTGATGGATATCCATTTTGGTACGAGTTTCTTTAATGCAGCTGGTGGCGGAGATCCAGTTTTATTCCAGCACATTTTTTGGTTTTTTGGGCATCCAGAGGTTTATATAATGATTCTGCCTGCCTTCGGAATCGTTTCACATATAATTGAAACTTTTTCTAGAAAACAATTATTTGGATACTCTTCAATGGTATGGGCAATGTTATCAATTGCGATATTATCATTTGTAGTATGGGCGCATCATATGTTCACAGTTGGTTTGCCTTTGGCAGCTGAAATCTTCTTTATGTGGGCTACCATGCTTATAGCAGTTCCCACAGGAGTAAAAGTTTTTAATTGGGTGGCTACAATGTTTAGAGGCTCAATAACATTTGAAACCCCTATGCTATTTGCTATTTCATTTGTAGTTTTATTCACAATTGGGGGGCTTTCTGGCTTAATGCTTGCAATTGTTCCAGCAGACTTCCAATATCATGACACATATTTTGTTGTTGCCCATTTTCATTATGTATTAGTCCCAGGAGCAATATTCTCAATTATGGCAGCAGTTTATTATTGGATTCCTAAATGGACTGGCAATATGTACGATGAAAGACTTGGAAAGCTTCACTTTTGGCTCTCATTTATAGGAGTAAACGTTGCCTTTTTCCCACAACACTTTATTGGATTAGCTGGAATGCCAAGAAGATACCCAGACTATGCATTGCAGTTTGCTGATTGGAATATGGTCTCAAGTGTTGGAGCCTTTTTGTTTGGATTTTCTCAACTTTTATTCTTATTTATAGTGCTTAAAACAGTAATGGGCGGCAAAAAAGCAACTGCTCAAGTGTGGGAAGGAGCAAAAGGATTAGAATGGTCTGTAGAATCGCCTGCTCCATATCATACTTTTACCACACCACCGGAGCTTGACTGGACTCCTTCAAAGGCTGATTAATGAATAAGGGCGCAAAAAAAACATTAACAAAACTAATTATTGCAGTCCCATTAATGTTTGCATTTGGCTTTGCCCTTGTGCCTTTATATGATGTTTTTTGTGAAGTTACTGGTATAAATGGAAAAGTGTTTCAATCAGAACATTCTGATGAATTGTTAATAGACAATGGAAGATCAATCGCTTTACAGTTCATTTCTACAAACAACGAAAACATGCCATGGACTTTTAAACCATCAGAACAAGTTATGAAAATAGAGACTGGCAAATATCACACAGCAACCTTTTATGTAAAAAATACTACTAACAAAAAAATGGTTGCCCAGGCTGTCCCTAGTGTTGCTCCATCAAATGCAGCTGAATACTTAAAAAAGTTAGAATGTTTTTGTTTTGAACAACAAGAGTTAATGCCAGGAGAAGAGGCATTATTACCAGTTAAGTTACTTGTATCAAATGAATTACCATCAAATATTAAAAACATAATTTTGTCTTATACAATATTTGATATTACTGATTATAATGATGAGGCCTTGGCTCATCATGAGATGGGTTTGGAGTAAAAATTATGAGTGGTGGAAGCTATTACGTTCCTGATCAAAGCAGATTTCCTATCTTTATGGCCTTCTCTTTATTTTTGCTTGTTATGGGCGCTTCCAGCACGATTAATAATTTAGATGACCCAACAAGTAACTCAGTCTATATCCTATATTCTGGCTTTGGTTGTTTATTTCTGACAATGTTCTTTTGGTTTAGACAAGTAATCAAAGAGCATCTTGCTGGCATGGACTCAAATCAATTAAAACAATCATATGTTTATGGTATGGCCTGGTTCATTTTTTCAGAGGTAATGTTTTTTGCAGCATTTTTTGGAGCCTTATTTTATGTCAGAACACTTGCAGTTCCATGGTTGGCTGGAGAAGGTGAAAAAGGTATTGGAATTGCCGCAATAGAGCTTTGGCAGGGATTTGAATCAACCTGGCCAGTTATTACCACACCAGATCAAGGAGAGGGTTATGTCTTGGCTGAAAAAAGTATGGCCTGGCCTGGTTGGGACCATGCACTAAAATGGTTGCCACTATGGAACACAATAGTCCTTCTAAGCTCAAGCGTTACAGTACATTTTGCACATCTTGGCCTAAAGAATGGAGACAGAAAGAAGTTTAATATTTTACTTGGCGTAACTGTTTTTCTTGCATTAATTTTTGTAGGACTTCAGGCCGCTGAGTACTATGAAGCATACGCGCATTACGGTTTAACATTAAATTCTGGAATTTACGGCTCAACATTTTTTATGTTGACTGGCTTTCATGGGTTTCACGTTATGATGGGTGGTTTTATGCTAGGTATAATGTTGGCAAGGTCTGTTTTCGCAGGTCATTTTGAAGATCATGATCATTTTGGATTTGAAGCTGCATCATGGTATTGGCATTTTGTTGATGTGGTCTGGGTGATGCTGTTTTTATTTGTTTATATACTCTAACTAAGAGCCATCCCAAGGAACACTGTTCCCAAGCTCTCCTGTATATAAACCAATAGCCACTAATATGATTAAAACTGCTGCAAAAAAGACCCTAAGACCTAGAAAATATACAGTTCTTTTTCTACCTGTTTCTCCTTTGTCTACTAAGAGAAAGAATAGGCCACCAGCAAGTGAAAGAAGTAATAGAGGTATAACGATATAAATAAGTGTTGTAATCATAGAGAATCCTAAAACATATATACTTTAACAGATATGAGAAGAAATAAATTTAAACCTGGAAAAAGAATTACAGTTTTTTTTATATTCTTTGCAGGTTTATTTTTTTCATTAGGCCTTTGGCAAATCGAAAGGGGCCAAGCAAAAACAGTTATAATCAGCGAGTTTAATTCTAATCTTAAAGAACAACCAAAATATTTAAATAACGATTCAAAAAAATGGGATAGAGTATTTGTAGAAGGAAAATGGGACAAATCAAAGCAAATATTAATTGATAATATAATTCATAAAGGAATTGCAGGATATAAGGTTCTTACGCCTTTAGAAATCGAGGGGCAAGATAAATTAATATTAGTCGATAGGGGTTGGATAAAAAGAAATAAATCTAGAGAGATTCTTCCAAACATAGACCTCAAGGAAAATACTGTAAAAGTTAGCGGGGTACTAGAATTACCTGAGCTAGGTTTAGTTTTATCTGATGATTTATTAACAGAAGGCTGGCCAAAGGTCTCTCAAACTAAAAATTCTGAAATTCTTGTAAAAGAATATGAGGAAAATATATCAAACTTTATACTTTTGGCAGATCCGTTGCTAAAAAACAGTCTTGAATATATTAAAATTACTCCTACAAACATGATGCCATCAAAACATTATGGATACGCGGCTCAATGGTTTTTAATGTTTTTTGTATTATGTTTAATGTTTGTTTGGTTTGGGTTTAAAAGAAATGAGAAGTAAAATTTTTTTAGCATCAATTTTATTAACGCCAATTCTGGTTGTGACGTTTTCGACTCTTTATTTCAATATGGGAATGTCTCCGGAGGGTACAAAAAATAATGGGATTTTTTTTAAAAGCTATTTCAATTTTAATCAATTCAAGGATAGCAGAGGTAATCAAGATCTAATTGAGTTTGAAGATGGAAAATGGGTACTATCAGTATATGTAACTGATATAGAGAAAAGCTCAGAATCAATATACTTAATGAGACAACTCAATGTTGCATTAAATAGAGATATTAACAAATTAAAAAGAGTGGTTTTTTATTCAAACAAATTACTTGAAAATGATTTAAAAGTTATTCAGTTGGAATATCCAAGACAGGTTTTGATTGAAGATAAAAATGGAGTTTTGCTCAATGTTTTACAAAGAAACTCTAAAATGAATTTTAGTGTTGAGAACCCTATTTTTGTTATAGACCCATACGGCAGGGCGGTAATGTATTTTAATATGGATACTGATCCAAAGTTAATTCTCAAAGATTTAAAGGTGTTAATTTAATGAACCAAATAAAAAATTTATCTCTCATCGGTATATGCATGGCATTTGTGGTTATTGCTTTAGGTGCTTGGACTCGTTTAGTTGATGCGGGCTTGGGATGTCCAGATTGGCCAGGCTGTTATGGGTTTGTTTTTTGGCCTAATGACGAAGTTGAAATAGCTCTAGCAGAAAGCAGGTTTCCAATGTTTCCCTATGACATTAACAAAGCAATTCCAGAACAAGTTCATAGACTCTTTGCCGCTGCTCTAGGACTTATAGCGATTCTGCTTGTTTATTTCTCATTCAATAAAACAAATAATAAAGCTATTCAAAGATGGACCGCTTTTCTGTTGGTTCTTATTTGTTGTCAAGGCTTATTTGGTTATTTAACTGTTAGTCTAAAGCTGCTTCCAATAATAGTTACAACCCATTTATTTGGAGGGTTTGCAACTCTTACGCTTTTATATTTCATCTATCTTAAGTCTCGAGACTTTGAGATATTTAATCAAATAAATATTTCAAATTTAAAAGGCATAGCCGCAATAGCTCTAATCGTTTTAGTTTTTCAAATATTTCTAGGAGTTTGGACCAGCACTAATTACGCTTCTCTTGCATGCGCAGACTTTCCAACCTGTCAGGGTAGTTATTTGCCTGATATGGATTTTAAGAACGGTTTTAACTTAAACCAAGAGGTGGGACCTAATTATTTATATGGATTGCTAGATAATCCTGCAAGAGTTGCCATTCATTATTCTCATAGAATTTCTGCTTTGTTAGTTACGCTAATATTCTTGATACTAATGTCTAGGCTATGGTTTTCTGATGCTGCCCCATTGGCCTCTACTTTAGGAATATTATTGCTCACTCAAATAACACTTGGGATAATTAATGTTGTATATGTATTGCCGTTATATGTAGCAATATCCCATAACTTAGTCGCAGCATGTCTGTTGCTAGCAACATTTACTATTAACTATTTAGCTTGGAAAAGATGACACTTCTAAAAAGCTATTATCAATTATGCAAACCAAATGTAGTTTATATGATGTTGATATGTGCCTTTGTTGGAATGCTTCTGGCTGAAGATACCATTAATTCAATTGGATACTTGTTTCTTTCATTAACAGGAATAGCTTTTTGTGCTGCTTCAGCTGCAGCAGTCAATCAAGTGATAGATAGGAACACAGATGCTTCTATGACCAGAACAGACCAAAGGCCACTTCCCCAAGGCGAGCTATCAGCAAAACATGCTTCTATATTTGCTCTTGTAATTGGGATTATCGGAGCCTTGATTCTTTATATATATGTAAATACCCTGACTATGCTTTTAACTCTAGCTTCTTTAGTGGGATATGCATTTATTTATACAATCTATTTAAAAAGAGCAACTCCTCAAAATATTGTAATAGGTGGTTTAGCAGGCGCAGCACCACCTCTGCTTGGATGGTCATCTGTAACCAATACAATCGATCCATATGCACTTTTATTAGTATTAATAATTTTTGTATGGACGCCTCCTCACTTTTGGGCATTAGCTATATACAGAAAGGATGAATATGCAAAAGAATCAATACCGATGCTTCCAGTAACCCATGGTGTTGAATTTACAAAATTACAGATTGTTCTTTACACCATTATTTTATTTATAGTAAGTGTTTTGCCATATGTGGTTTTAATGTCAGGCGAGATTTATCTTTTTTCTTCGCTAATTTTGAGCGCCATATTTTTATATTATTCAGTAAATCTTTACTTCAGCAATGATGATGAAGATGCCATGAAAACCTTTCAATTTTCTATTTATTATATTTTTTTGATCTTTCTTGCTTTGTTAATAGATCACTACTTGATTACAATTTAATGACAATAAAGAAAAATATATTTTTAATCGCATTATTCATTTTTGTAGTTTTAACACTTTTCATAAATAAACTTACAACACCAAGGGTTCTTAGCTCAAATGAGCTTCTTATAAATGGATTATTTTTATTTGAATCACCAAAACAAATCTCTAACTTTAGTTTTTATTCAGCAAATAGTGAAGAATTTACAAAGTCAAACCTAATTGGGAAATGGACTTTAATGTATTTTGGTTTCACAAGGTGCCCAGATGAATGCCCAACAACTATGTATCAAATGTCAAAGCTAACTAAAGTCCTTAGAGAAAAAGAATTTCCATTGGAGGACAAGCAGTGGATCTTGGTTTCAATTGACCCAGAAAGAGACACCCCAGAAGATATCGATAAATATGCAAAGGGGTTTGATAAAGATTTTGTAGGCGTTGTTAATTCAAGACCAATGCTTTTAAATTTAGCTACACAACTTTCAGTAAATAATATTATGCCAGCTGGAAATAATGCGGATCATTCTCACTTAGATAATCATGTAAATAATATTATTTTGTTGAATCCAGATGGAGAATTTGCTGGAGTATTTAGACCACCTTTTGATATCTCAAGACTTTCATTAACCTATCAATCTGTAACTGCTAATTGATTGCATTTAAAATAAGACTATAAAAAGTGCTAATATTTGGACTTTCATTCCTTAAGGAAGCCCCAATGGCATTAGGTACTGTGGCTATCCAATTTGATTGAGATAAATTATTAGGATTAAGTTTCATTTTTCTATCTTGGGATAAGTTTTGTATGGGAGCATAAAGACTAGCCCTGACCACAACTATATTTCTATCGAAATCTATCGTGATGTATTGTCCATCAAAACCAATAGTTGAGATGATTGACTCTTCGCAATTAGATTGAGGCCTTGCGCATATTGTCCAAAACTGAAGACCGTATGATTGTAAATTTTTTATCAATTCAACGTAAGAACTATATTTCTGATTGCTGCCTTCCCAGATGCCACCAAGTAACAGCATCTGACCAAACTTAGCAAAATCTCTTGCTGTACTATCTAAACAACAATACGCTAAATAATTTCCATTAGATTGACCTAAGCTTGTATAGTCCCTCCACCAAGACGCATCGATGCCAATCTTTGAAAAAAGATTATATTCTGCGTAGGTTTGGATATCTTGACCTGTAGATCTAAAGAGGATTTCTCCTAATACCATGGTATCGCAATTTGAATATAGAAATGCACCTCTTGTGAAAATATTTAATCCGTTTTCATACCATGAATAATATCCATTCGAAGCTAAATTTCGGTTTATACATTCTGACATTTGATCATCAGCATAGACAATATTTCCCCCAGAACTTGAGTCAGCTGCGCTCTGGCATTCACTTAAATTTTGAGTACTTGAGTTGAAACAAATAGGCACCAAGCCTGATCTCATATCTAAAAGCTCTTTAATTGTTATTGAAGATCTTTCATCTGAAGACCATTCAGAGATATAGTCAGAAGCTGAATCATCAATCGAGCCTATTGAACCCAATTCAACTGCAATACCAATGAGAAAACTAGTAAATGATTTTGCTGTAGACCAAGAGCTAATAAAACTATCCTTGTCGCGCTGTGCATATAAGTTTTTATAAAAGGTAGAATTTTCGCCTAATTCAGAAGCTAAATTATTAGCTTCATTATCAGTGATGCCTCTATATCTTTCAGCAATTAATTTACCATCTTTTATCACAACTACAGCTTGGGTATAAGAGCCGTCTTGAAAGGCATAATCTATAGCAGAATCAAGATATGAAGAATTCATACCTACGCTTTCAGGTGTTACGTTCTCCCATATAAGGGGATGAGTTGGGTTAACTATAGAAGGGGTATTTGGAACATCTATTGTAACAGGATTCGAAGATGAGCCCCCGCCACAAGATATTAATATCAAAGAAAGTAAGCTAGCAAAAGTTTTTCTCATCAAAAATTACTAATTAGCTGTGTCCGACTCAATACTTATAAGCTCACCTCTTTTTGCTCTAACCCTGTCTCCATTAACAAAGAAACTTTTCAAAGGTTTCCAAAATATTTTGAGCAGTGCAAAAACTGCGAGTAGTATTACAATGTTACCCTTTTTCTTTTTATTATCATCATCGAACGCCTCTGAAATTTTTCCTAAAATAAAAAGAATCATCACAAGAGTAAAAAGAAGTTTAAATACAAGCATGAATAGACCTAAAATAATTCCATTTCCTTTAATGGTTGCGGAGAATGTTTTTCCTAAGCATCCCAAGGCAATACTTCCAAAAATAACAGCACCCAGCCAAAAGAATATCTTTTGAATAATAGTATAGGTTTCAAGGTCTGGATAAAGGGAGGCAACCCCTACAAAACAAAGAGCCCAAAAGAAAAATAATATATTTGCCCATAGGTCTTCATCACTATCAAAAAATATTATTTTATTCGAAACAATCCCAATCAATACAAACAAGCATAAAAGGCCTAAGGCTATGAATATTGTATTTTCGTCCATATTATTTATAGTAGATTAATATTTATCATAAATAATAAAGAACAAATTACAAATAATATGGAAAATTTAGTAACAAAAAAGAAGGAATACCTGCTTTCAATTCCTGATATTGTTGGTGTTATAGAGGCATCAGAGACAGTTGCACCATGGTTTATAAAATCAAAAAAAAATAAACCAGAATATCAATTAGAAAATTATATATGTTTTCATAAAGATTTTAAGTATGGAGTATATTTAATTGAAGATAAATTTTATTTTGTGAGCATAATGCGTCCGAAGAAATTCTTTGGCATAGAGTCAGGTTTTGTTATACAGGTTGTATCAGAAATTTTAACTGATGATCTAGATGATTCTCATCTTGAAAAGGGTTCGATCACAGGTGCCACTCTTCTAAGGAGAGACACCGATAGTGAAAAAGCTTTTTTTAAAGCCATCATAGAATATGATGAAATTAATCTTCAGGAACAGTCAAATAAATTTCAACAAGAAT
>CABYNW010000018.1 GCA_902520495.1 uncultured SAR86 cluster bacterium
GAGTTATCCATGTCTTCTCTAGTAATAACTAAGAGAGGTAATGCTCCTTCCTGTTGAGTTCTTTTAATTCTCGAACCAGTAACAATAACTTTTTCTAAACTAACTACGTCTTCATCAACATCAGATACAGTTTCTTCTGAAACTTCTTCTGATGTAACTTCCTCGGTTACAACCTCATCACTAGACTCTTCAACAACCTCTTGGACAGGGGCATCAGCTACCTCTCCAGGATTATCAGCATAACTAAATGATGCTATTAAAAAAGTTAATAAAAATATTGAATATATTCTAAAATTCATAAAATCCCCTTTATGTAAAATTTAATCTGTTATTTTGCTTTTTTTATTAAAAAAATGCAATATATATGAGGATTTATATATAATTCATTACTAAACATAGTTAATATAAAACTACTTTATATTTTATGTACAGTTAATAAATAAAGAACCATTAATAAATAAAAAGGGATAAAAAATGAACAAATTTTTCAAAAAATTTAGTATTTTTTCAATTGCATTGTTTAGCATGCAGTCATTAATTTCAGACAACTTAATACCAATTGAGTATTTTGCATGCGCATCTAATCAAAATTCTTTCAACATATCCCCAGATGGGAAACATATGTTGATAATAAATACAATAAAAGACAATGAATGCGACATTATGCAAGATAAGTCTCAGCCAGTTGAAGATGATTTTTATATGCGGGGCTTGTTACTTCTTAACCTTGAAACCATGGAAACTAAACAAATTAGTCGTGGAACAGCTGAAGATGGAGTTTCATCAGCTGGTTGGCTTAATAATGACAGAATTTGGTATAGGCCAAGATATAAACAAGGACAGGGTATTAAGAGTATTGCTGTTTTTGGTGTAAATCTCGATGGATCTAAAAGGAAGTTAATAAGACAACATACATCATGGACCAACCAATTTCAAATATATAACTATGATATGGCTAATCCAGAAACAGTATACGAGATGAATAATACTAGACGTCCTTTTGTATATGATTACTATAAATTGAATGTTTATACCGGTAAAAAAACCTTAGTTGCAAGAGGCCCAGACTTTGGAGACATGAAAGGAAAGGCAACCATTGGACAGTCATTTCATCCAAATGGTGTCCCAATGGGCGTTTTGATTGATGATGGATTAGATAGAATTCTGTATGAATATAATTCTGATTCAAAAAAATGGACAGAGCATTTTAGATTTCAATGTCAAAAACCAGGTTTTGTTCCAATAGGCACATATGAGGGTAAAGTTGTTGTAAGTGGTTCTAAATTTAGTCCTAATGGGAAGTTATTAGAAGAAAATGATACTAATGCATTGTATTTCTATAACATGGAAACTAAAGAATTTTCAGAAAAGTTGTATCAAGATCCAGATTATGATGTCAGTGGTTTAACTGGAAGTTGTAGGCCTGCTAGTGGAAGCGGAACAACAAATAGAATGACATCTGAACTTGAATTTGTTTCTTACTCTACATTAAAACCTGAAAGAGTTTATTTTGACAAAGAAGCTGAACAAATATTTGCTACAGTTCAGGCTGTTTTTCCTGATGATCATGTAAGTATAACAACAGCAAGTGCAGATAAGATGATAATGGTAGTTGGTGTTTCAAATACAAATAATCCTGGCGATTACTATTTGGTTAATCTTAAAGAAGGATCTGTAAAACTTCTATTTCAAAGAAGTCCATGGCTTGATAGAAATAAGTTAGTAAAGGCGATTCCTGTAAAATATAAGGCTCGTGATGGTTTAGAAATACCAGCTTTGCTGACATTAACCAAACAAAAAACAGATAAAAATTACTTTATTGTGATGCCTCATGGTGGACCAAATACAAAACAAAGAATTGGTTATGATTCATGGGCTCAATTCCTTGTAAATAGAGGAGTTAATATTCTTCAACCTGATTTTAGAGGTTCAACAGGTAATGGTGCCAGTCATTACATTGCTGGAAATACTCAATGGGGTAAAAAAATGCAAGATGATATTACCGATGGAGTTAATTGGGCAATCGAAAACGGATATGCTGATAAAGATAGGGTATGTATTGCTGGGGCAAGTTATGGCGGATACGCAACAATGGCAGGTTTAGTCTTTACACCAGAAGTTTATAGATGTGGAATTAATGCCATCGGTGTTACAGATATGGAGCAACTCTTAAATGACTACACAAGAAAGTCTAGTATTTTATCCTCATGGGATGAAGAGCCTCTTCTTGAATGGGGAAATATGAGAACTGCTGAAGGCAGAGCTTATGCAGAAGAGACATCTCCTCTAAATCATGTTGATAAAATTCAAGCTCCACTTTTGATTCTTCAAGGTTCTAACGATCCTATTGTTGAAGCCTATCATGCCGAAGATCTTATTAGAGAATTGAAACGAAAAGGTAAAACATACGAAGCTATGTTTCAAACATACGAAGGTCATTGCGTAACTTATTGTGGTGAAAAGGCTTCATTAGAATATCTTGAGATTCAAGAAAAATTTATAAATAAATATTTAATGAATTAGAAAGCATCTATATTGGTCTGATTTTTTCCTAAAATCAGGCCATGTATATCTGATGTTCCTTCATAAGTATTAACTGCTTCTAAGTTCATACAGTGTCTAATAACATGATACTCATCACTAACACCGTTACCACCATGAATGTCTCTTGATGATCTAGCTATATCTAATGCTTTTTGACAATTATTTCTTTTTAACAATGAAATCATTTCAGGTTTCATTTTATTTTCATCTATTAGTCTTCCTAATCGCAAAACAGATTGAAGTCCTAAGGTGATTTCAGTTTGCATATCAGCTAATTTTTTTTGAATTAGTTGTTTAGATGCCAAAGGTTTGCCAAATTGTTCTCTTTCTAATGAATATTCTAATGCTGCGTTCCAACAAAATTCTGCGGCACCCATTGCTCCCCATGCTATGCCATATCTTGCCATGTTCAAGCATGAAAAAGGACCTTTAAAACTTTGGACATCAGGAAGAATTTTATCTTTAGATACAAAAACATCTTCTAAAAATATTTGTCCTGTTATAGATGCTCTTAACGCAAACTTGCCCTCTATAGTTGGTGTTGATAACCCCTTAGATTCTCTATCAACAATAAATCCTCTTAAAACACTCTGCTCATCTTTTGCCCAAATTACTAAAACATCAGCTATTGGAGAATTTGTAATCCATGTTTTTGAACCATTCAAAATATAACCATCATCTTTTTCTTTTGCATTGGTTTTCATAGATGCAGGATCAGATCCTGCATCCGATTCTGTTAAACCAAAACATCCTATAAGATTACCTTTTGCCATCTGAGGTAAATAAAAATCTTTTTGCTCATCTGAACCAAAGGTATATATTGCATGCATAGCTAATGATGTTTGTACGCTGAACGCTGACCTGTAACTAGAATCAACTCTTTCAATTTCTCTTGCAATAAGCCCATAAGAGACATAGTTTGTTCCAGCACAGCCATAGCCCTTAATTGGGGATCCTAAAAAACCCATTTCTGCCATTTCTTTGTAGATACCCTTATCAAAAATTTCATTTCTGTTGGCATCAGTTATTCTTGGTAATAATTCGTTTTGACAAAAATCTCTAGCAGATTTTTGAATTATTAATTCTTCGTCTGTTAATTGTTGATCGAATAATAAAATATCTTGAATTTTCATAATTTTTATAATTTTTCGACTCTAATAATACCAAATCTTGGCATCGAGAACATTATTGAATTGCTTTTAAGAGATTCTTGAACAAGCTCAATCATTTTGTTTGAGTTTCCACATATAATCATTAATGGAATTTTATTTTGGTATTGAAAAACAAAGTCTATTACTTCATCAGAAACATCAGCATGTCTTAAACCATGAAGGTCTAGATGTGTAATACCATTTTCTTCAGTTACGTTCATGAATACAGTTCGACTTTATCAATATATAATCATTATATGGCAAAACTTCATTTCTTTTATTCAACAATGAATGCAGGTAAATCAACTGCCCTATTACAATCTAATCATAATTATTTAGAAAGTGACTTAAAAACAATGTTGTTCATTCCTGAAGAAATTGGAACTAAATCTAATGGAAAAATAATATCAAGGATTGGTTTAAAAGCTGATGCAATAGTGGTGAATAAAAATTATTGTTTTTATGATGAAATAGAAAAAACAAAATACAAAGAGATAAGTTGTATTTTTATTGATGAAGCTCAATTTTTATCAAAAAAACAAGTTCATAATTTAGGAAGGATTGCAGATGAATTAAACATACCTGTAATGTGTTATGGGATAAGAACTGACTTTCAAGGAGAGCTCTTTGAAGGCAGTAAAGAATTATTAGCTCTTGCAGACAATCTTAAAGAGTTAAAAACTATTTGTAGTTTATGTGATAAAAAAGCAACTATGGTTGTTCGAATAAATCAAGACGGTGAAGTTATACTAAAGGGTGAGAAAATACTTATTGGCGGCAATGAAAAATATAAGACATTATGCAGAAAACATTTTAGAGAATTAACAAAATTAATATAGGGAGAGGAAATGGAATATACGAATAAACAATTTTTATTAGCTAAAAGACCGGAAGGTATGCCAGAAGATGATTGTTGGAAATTAAATGAAAATAAAATTACATCACTTAAAAAAAATGAAATTCTAATTGAGGTTAAGTACTTATCTATTGATCCTTACATGAGAGGTAGAATGAATGATTCAAAATCTTATGCAGCCCCAGCTAAAATTGGTGAGCCAATGACTGGTGAAACTGCGGGAATTGTAGTTGAAAGTAATTCTGATCTATTTAGTCTTGGTGATAAGGTTTGTGCTCATAAAGGTTGGCAAACATATATAAAAGCTAAGGATACTGATGCTGCACTAATTAAAGTACCTGAATCTAATATTAACCTTTCATCATTTCTCGGGACTCTTGGAATGCCAGGCCGAACAGCTTATTTTGGTCTAAATAGAGTTGGTAAACCAAAATCTGGAGAAACCATAGTTGTTTCAGCTGCTTCAGGAGCAGTAGGTACAGTAGTTGGTCAATTAGGAAAAATATATGGTTGTAGGGTTGTAGGTATTGCTGGTGGGCCAGAAAAATGTGCCTATGTAAAAGATGTTTTAAAGTTTGATGAATGCATCGACTATAAAGCTGGTAATTTAAATGACGATTTAAAAAATGCTTGTCCAGAAGGAATAGATATTTATTTTGAAAATGTAGGTGGCGCTGTTACAAGAGCGGTTGCTCCTTTGTTAAATAATGGTTCAAGGGTTCCTATTTGTGGATTTATATCTCAATACAACGAAAAAGATATGTTTAAAGTTGAGACTCCTTTCCATGTATTAGGTGCCCTAGAAATAAAACCTGAGCATAGATTTTTTGTAGTAACTGAATGGGCAGATGAATGGGAGGCTGCAACAAAAGAAATATTACAATTGGTTTCTGAAGATAAAATAAGATTCAAAGAAACAATTACTAAAGGATTTGAAAATGCTCCTCAAGGCCTAAGAGATGTTCTTACAGGTAAAAATTTTGGTAAGCAAATAATTGAGATTTAGATAAAGATCTTTCCTTTTAAATATAGTGTTGCCTTGCCACCGATTATAGTTCTTTCCTCTTTATCTTCACAATAAAGAACTCCTCCTCTTCTAGACAATTGAGCGGCTACAAGATTTTTTTTATCTAACTTTTGACTCCAATAAGGCGTCAGAGTCGTATGAGCTGATCCGGTAACAGGGTCTTCATCTACTCCGGTAGCTGGAGCAAAAAATCTTGATACAAAATCATAATTGTTGCCTTTCGACGAAACAATTAACCCTCTGCAATCAATTTGATTAAGTGATTCAAAATCTACATTTAAATTTTGAATGGCATCCTCAGATTCTAGGATAGCTAATACATCGTCCCTGCCTTTAAAAGCTTCAATAGGTTTTAGTCCAATTGCGCTTTCAATTAGCGATATCTGGTCAAATGATTGAAGTTGATCGCTGGGAAAATCAAGTAATAATAGCTCATTATTTTGTGTTACTTTTAAAATGCCATTTTTTAATGAATGAACATCAAAAACTTTTTCTTCTGGCTTAATGAAGTTAAAAAATACATATGCTGAAGCTAAGGTGGCGTGTCCACATAAATCAATCTCACAATAAGGAGAAAACCATCTTATATAATATATTCCATTATCTTCTCTGATAAATGCGGTCTCGGATAAATTATTCTCTGCTGCAATGTTTTGCATCAAAGCTGGATCAATTAAGTCTGAAAATATTACTGCTGCTGGATTTCCAGTAAAAAGTTTATCAGTAAAAGCATCTATATAAAAAATATCATATTTCATTGTTTTTATAGTTTAAAATTATTACTTATTTAAATTAATCATAACTCATATAATAATTGCATGAAAAAAATTCTATTAACGCTGATTTTTCTTTTTCCTTTAATTAGTAATTCTGAAAATAAGGTATCTGATGTTTTCAAACCTAGTTACAAAAATCAATTATTTATGGATGTTGAAGTAGCTCTTGCAGAAGCTCAATCTGATCTTGGGATTATTCCATCTTGGGCTGCAAAAGAAATATCGTCAAAGGCTAATATTAAATACCTTTCTCAAAAAGATATTGATGCAGAGCATAAACTTGTTAGACATACCTTGGTTGCAAGATTAAATGTTTGGAAACGTTCGATAGATAAAGATGCCTCAGAGTATCTGCACTATGGAGCAACTACTGTAGATATTTGGGATACAGTTCTAGTTCTGCAAATAAAAGACTCCATCGATCTTTTAATTGATGATTTATTAGAGATTGAAGCTTATTTATTAACACTAACTAAAGACAACTTATATACCTACATGCCAGGTAGAACTTTAGGTCAACACGCCCTTCCAATTACTTTTGGAAAAAAAACCAGTACTTGGCTAGCGGAAAATAGGCGAAACATTGAACGTTTAGAACATGTTCAATCAAAAATTAATAAATCAGGAATACTTAAAGGAGCTGTGGGTTCTTATCTGGGATTGGGTCAACAAGCTATTGAAACTGAAAAACTTATGATGATAAAACTCGGTCTTGATGAGCCATCCAAAGATGATTGGCATGGAATAAGAGACGTCTTTGCTGAATATGCATTAACGCTTGCAATAATTTCTAAATCTTTTGGCAGAATCGGAAATGAATTAACCCTTCTTCAAATGACTGAGCTAGGAGAAACTGAAGAATATCTTGGTTCGAGATCTGTTGGAAGCAGTACTATGCCGCAAAAAAAGAATCCTAGAGGGCCAGGAGATTTACTAGAGTATTCCAGAATTATTCCAAGACTATCAGAGATAGTGCTTGATGATATGATTAATAGCTTTGAGAGGGATGGAGAAAAAAGTGATGATGAACTTAAAGAAATATCTATAGTCACAGAAAAAATGCTAGACAGATCAAAACCTCTTCTTAAAGAACTTAAAGTTAACAAGAAAAAAATGAGAGAGAATTTAGATTTGACTAATGGTCTAATACTTTCACAAAGATTAACTTTTTATCTAGCAGACAAGATTGGTAAAGATACTGCCAACAACTTAATGCATGATGTTGCCAAACTTGCTTATGAAAATAAACTTAGTCTCAAAGAAGCTGCACTTCAAAACAAAACTGTAAAACAAAATATATCTATTGATACGCTTGAAGAAATACTTAATCCAGAAACATATATAGGATTAGCGGTTGAACAAACTAATCTTATTGTCAGAGAAATAGAAACTAAACGAGCTAATTAGAAATAAAATAATGTATAAAAAAAAATACATACAGTAAATATATATAAGATAAACATACTAAATTATCAAAATCCTCATACAGTAAACTACAAATAGGTTTATATTACTTAATTAATTTTTAACCCTATAAAAACTATGAAAAAGATACTACTTTCAATGATTATATTATTACCTTTTTATGCTAGTGCTGAATTTGATTCTAAGGACGGCATTGCTATAAACGGAAAAATATTTAAATCAAAAAGTTCATCAAAATTTTCCTCTCCAGAAAAGTGTGAAGATTATGCTGAATCAAAAAATTCTTCTACAGCATCTACTGTAAAAGGTTATACCTATATAGCTAAGCATAAAAAGTGTACTTTATATTCTAATATAAGAAGCACAAAAAAAGATGCAGATGCTGTTTCAGGCCTAATTACTTAATTCTCTTTAAGTTAAAAAACCTATCTTCATTTGAGGGTAGGTTTTATTTATCATTTTATTCTTTGACATTTTTCTTTGAATATTTAAATATAGATTATCAAATTTATATAGATTTAAAATGCATAAAAATGTAATTATTGTTGGCGCAGGTATATCCGGTATTGCTGCTGGCTATAATCTTAAAAAAACTTGTCCTAATAAATCATTTTCATTATTAGAGGGAAGAGAAAATCTTGGGGGAACTTGGGATTTATTTAAATACCCTGGTGTTAGATCTGATTCTGATATGCATACATTGGGTTACAGATTTAAACCATGGATACATGACAAATCTATTGCTGATGGCCCTTCTATTTTAGATTATCTAAATGAAACAGTAGATGAAAATAAGTTAAGAGAGCATATTTTATTAAATCATAAAGTTAACTCTGCAAATTGGAACTCGGAACAATCGCACTGGGAACTAGTTGTTAAAAACGACGAACAATTAATAAATATGACATGTAATTTTTTATTTTTGTGTGGGGGTTATTTTAGTTATTCAAAACCGCACATGCCTTCATTTAAAAACTATGAAAATTTTAAAGGTCAAATAATTCATCCACAGTTTTGGAATGATAAAATTGATTACGAAAATAAAAAAATCATCGTTATCGGAAGTGGAGCTACAGCAATAACTTTAGTTCCAGCAATTGCTAAAAAAGCTAACCATGTTGTTATGTTACAAAGGTCACCTAGTTACGTTATATCAAGACCTAGTGAAGATGCTGTTAATAAATTTCTTCGTAAGTTCCTACCTGTCAAAGTCACTTATTTTTTAATAAGATGGAAAAATATTCTTTGGCAGAGCTATACATTCTTTTTAGCAAGAAGGTTTCCAGATAAAATTAAAAAAAGTATTCTTGATTTATTAAAAGATGAGCTGGGTCATGATTATGATATTGAGAAACACTTTACACCTTCCTATAAGCCCTGGGATCAAAGAATGTGCCTTGTTCCTGATAGTGACTTATTTAAGACATTAAAAAATAAAAAAGCATCGGTTATTACCGACAGAGTAAATAAATTTGAATCTGATGGAATATTGCTTGAATCAGGAGAAAAAATTTCAGCTGATATCATTGTTACTGCAACAGGTATTGAGCTTAACTCATTAAATGATATAAGCGTTACCCTAGACGGTATCGAGATTAATGCTCATGAAAGATTGACCTATAAAGGAATGATGTTAAGCGGTGTTCCAAACTTTGCTTTATCTTTTGGATATGTAAATGCCTCCTGGACATTAAGGGCAGACTTAACATGTGAGTATGTCTGCAGATTAATTAACTTAATGGATAAAAAAGGAGTTGATTGCTGCGCTCCTATAGATGATAAAAGTGCTTATGGTGATGATGATTTAATTGATTTTACTTCAGGCTATGTTCAAAGAGGCCTTCATCTTATGCCGAAGCAAGGCAATAAAGCCCCATGGAAGAACTATCAAAATTATTTAAAAGATATTTTTGCAGTAAGATTATTCTCAATCAAAGACAGAAATTTAAGTTTTTATAATACAAAAAATACTTCTTAGAATCTTGAGGTTTTTTTCTATAAAAAAGTATAAATATACCTTTAGCATATACGTAGAATAGATTTTATAAGAAATTACATCTAGAAATGGTGGAGCTACGCGGGATCGAACCGCGGACCTCTTGAATGCCATTCAAGCGCTCTCCCAGCTGAGCTATAGCCCCAAATTATTTTGAAGCAAGTATTATATCAATACCTTATATTAAAAGCTTTGCCTCAATTCTAATCCATATATATTTTTTAGCTATTAGAAGGTCCTGTGGCAAATCCTAGAGCAAGAGCTGCACCCTGGTTAACTGATTTAAGTTCAGAGGGATTACATACATTTAAAAAATCACTAACCACTATGTTGGCCAATTCCTTATCTAGATACCAATAAACTGTATTAGATAGTTCTTTATAACATTGGATGTTGCCAAAAATTGTTGTGTATGCGCTATGAAATTGCAACCTACTACCACTATGCATTATGCGTTGCTTTCCAGCTAAAAATAGATCAGTACACATAGATGCACAAATTTGATTTGGAGTTATATGTGTTGTTGCACCATATTTTTTTATTTCAATAGCAAGTAGAGTTCCAAAATCCACATACCCACCTGGCGAAGTAATATAAACATCAATCGCAATTGGTCTGTTTGTTTCGGTTTTACATCTATTTTGATCAGAGGTGATGTTAGCTAACATTTGTTTAACTAGCATAAATAAATTTTCATCTACATGTGCATCAAATTCAATATGATCCAGTGTGCATTGATTATTATTAGATAGTATTTTTCTGGAAACGTGCCTTACTTTTGTTTTTCTTGAAAGCGGTAAATACATCGATTCTAAGTCAGTTGGATTGGTTAACTCTGCTTCATTGATTATTTCATAAAGCCCTTCTGTGAAACATGTTCCATCCGGGAGTACATGAACGCAATCACCAAAACCAAAAACATCTAAGAAACTTCTATCTTTAATTTGATTCAAATATGGATTAATAACAACCTCATCGTTAGATTCAATCTCATAAAGAAAATTAGGATTCCAAGTAAAATAAAATATCAAATAAAATACATTAAAACTTAAAAGAAGTGGGAATGAATTATTTGATAAGGTAGATTGAAATCCAAATCTATTTTCTCCTTCATCTCCTTTTTTACAAAACCAGTACAACAGCAGAAGCACTCCAACAATTGTAAATATAATTAAATACCACCATCTTGATTTATTTAAGTCATTTAAAC
>CABYNW010000019.1 GCA_902520495.1 uncultured SAR86 cluster bacterium
TTATTTCACTTATCTCTTCAAATGAAATATTTAGATCCTTAAGTTCTGAAGTTATATTAATCATTAACGATAACTAATTTATTTTTCCATGACATATATCCAAAAATTATAATTATCAAATAGATAAAAAATAAAAATGCTGTCAGATATAATTCTCTGGAGATATATAGATAAATGTTTATTGAATCTATTACAAACCAATAAATCCAATTCTCTAGTATTTTTTTAGCAACCATATATGTAGTAACTACTGCTCCCCATGTTGTGAAAGCATCCATAAATGGTAAGGCAGCTTGAGTATATTTTTCTAATATAATTCCTGATACAAAAGATAAAAGGAGAACAGAAATTACTACAAAAAAATGTTTTGATTTTTTCCATACTCTTATCTTCAATTTAGAGCTCCGATTAATAATACTTTTCCATTGCAACCATCCATATACTGCCATTAATACATAGAAAACTTGAAGAATTGATTCCATGAATAAGTCTGCTTCATACATAATATATATGTATATAAATGAACTAATTAATGCCGCATACCAACACTTTACATCTTCTTTTGCAGCTAGTAATAAATATAAGATTGCCGTAATAACAGCAACACTTTCTAGTATTAGATTTAACATTGATTATTAAAAGTTATATCTAAGAGACAGCCCGATATTCTTTGGATCACCTTGTCTTTTGTACAAAGTATCTATGAAGTTTGGAGCCTCATTTCCAAAGAAAAATCCTCTAGTTGAATAGTATTTATTAAAAACATTTCTCATCCAAAGCTCACTTGTAAAGTTGCCTTTCGATCGACCAATTGTAAAGTTAACTAGCTGATAGCTTTTTGATTTATTGTCGTGAGAATCTGAATAAAAGAAATCACTCTTTCCATTAATGTTTAGTTTGAAGTAAAAATTATTTTTTAAATTTATATTTGTTCCAATTGAATAAGTATATTCAGGAGCATGGGCTTGTGCTCTATTTTGAAGATCAGGTCTTGATTCCCAATTCTTAATTTTAGTTTTTAAAACACCTAAATTTGCGAACACATTTACTTGATCGTTTATAAAATAATTTGAACTTAATTCTAATCCATAATTTTCTCCTTCAGCTGCATTTTCTGTTAGGTATGAAAAAGTATTTGGATCCGTAGGATCAACTTGTTTTGAAATTAAAACTTGTTGGTCTTCTCTTTTTGAAAAGAATATAACTGCTGAATAATTAAAACTTGAATTATTTAAATTTGATGTAATGCCCATTTCATAATTAGTTAAAAATTCAGGATCATATATTAAAGATTGTTTTATTAAATTATCTGTTGCATCAAGTCCAAGATTAAAACCACCTTGTTTGTATCCTCTAGCAATTGAAAAAAAAGTATTGGAATTATTATTATTTTTAACCAATGCTATTTTTCCACCATTCATATTATTAGAGGGACTAAATGATTCGCCATTTGAGTCTTTATATTTCGAGTTCCAATTTTCCCATCTCAAACCAAAAGCAATCTTGTAATCCTTATTTAAAAAATATTCTATATTGCCAAAGATTGAAAAATTTTTAGATTGATAATCTCTTAAAATTTCTGATTCACTAACATATGGGCTATAGGGATCATTTGGATCTCCGTATATACCATCATCTTTTGTTAAATTTGATTCTTCAAGATCACTGAATTCAATACCAAATACCCATTCGTAACGATTTTTATATGAAAAATCAGTATTTTTGGATAAAAAACGTATTTCTTGACTAAAAGTATCTCTTTTTCTTGTTGTTTCTGAAAAATAATCATAAATGTATGGAAAATGTGAATCTGAATTACCCCAATCTGCGTCGTAACTAAAAATAACATCGGTTTTGGTCGAGCTTGTTAAACTTTGAATAACAAAGTCATTAAAATTCTTAGTTACTTTTATCCCATATGAATTTGTGTTTTGTGAATCCATCCCTGGACGATCAGATAAAGTTTTTAAACTCCCATCTATAGTCCAAATGTCAGCAGGATCATCTATATCAATTTTTGAAATTAGGAAATTTAAATTTGTAGTTTCATTTAACTCCCAATTTAATTTATACCGCAAAGTTAATTCATCTTTTTTTGAAGTATCAGATTTATTCAGGTAAACATTCTTTCTAAAGCCATCTGCATAATCCGTTCTAAGAACTAAACGATACTTAAGTTTATTATTTTGCATTGGTCCACCAAAAGCTATTCCAATATTTTTGGTGCCATAATCTCCTAAGGTTAGTTCTGAAGTACCTTCAAATTTTTCAGTTGGATCTTTTGTCTTTATGTAAATTAATCCTGCGAGGGCATTTGCCCCTGTCCTTGATCCTTGAGGTCCTCTAAAAATTTCAACTTGATCGACATCAAATAAAGTTGCAATTCCTCCTTGTCCAGAATAATCAATATCGTCAATTAAGAAGCCTACAGATGAGTTTGGAGTACCTTGATATCCAGATCTTTCTCCTATTCCACGAATTTGAAAATACCTAGCTCTAGAATCTGATGCAGCATAATTTAAATTTGGAACAAGATAAGAGAGTTGTTGAAAATGTTTTATTGCTTGAGATTTAATATTTTCAGATTGAATAATAACAATACTTGAATCCTCTTCACCAATAGACTTTTCTCTATACTCTCCCTTAACAACTAGTTCTTCAATCTCCTCTGTGAAAATTAAAAATGAAATTATTAACGGTAATAAAAATAAAATATTTTTTCTGACGTACATATGCAATTCCTCCGCAACTATTGTGTTGATCAGGTTCAAAGAGTTTCCAATGATCTCAGGCAAAATTGCCACCCCTTTGCATCAATAAGTTATATTAATAAAAAAAGTTTTAATTTAAAAGAGGAGAATTTAAAAATAATAAGAAAAATTTAATGAAGATAATTTATTACCTTATATCAGTTTTTTATGACACTGAGTGCATAGCCATAAATCTCAGAAATCTGATTTATTCTTTTATCTTTTGGAGTTCCTGCACCATGTCCAGCTCTATCTTCAACTCTAATTAAAATAGGATTATTACAAGATTGGAGTTCTTGAAGTTTAGCTGCAAATTTAAAAGAATGTGAGGGCACAACTCTGTCATCTCGACTAGCAGTTGTTACAAGTGTTGTCGGGTAGCAAACATCAGATTTTATATTGTGAAGTGGAGAGTACGCTAAAAGATTCTCAAACTCATCTTTTTTTTCTGAAGAACCATAATCACTTTCCCAGGCCCAGCCAATTGTAAATTTGTTAAACCTAAGCATATCTAATACTCCAACTTGAGGAATGGCAATCTTATATAGATCTGGATTCTGTAACATAGTAGCAGCTACTAAAAGTCCTCCATTAGATCTTCCATCAATAACAGTTGTCTTTGGTGATCCAATTTTCTTTGAATGTAAAAATTTTGCTGCATAAGCAAAATCGTCAAACACATTTTGTTTGTTTAACAACATGCCAGCTTCATGCCATGCGTCTCCATATTCTGCACCGCCTCTCAAATTAGCAACTGCATAAACACCGTTTTGATTTTTCCATGCAGTCTGGCTCTTGCTAAAATTTGGAAGAATAGAAATATTGAAGCCCCCATAACCATAAATTAGTATGGGTGTGTTCTCATCAATTTCTAAATCTTTTTTGTGACTTATATGAATTGGGATTTGTGTTCCATCTTTTGATGGATAGAATTCTAATCTTGAAACATAATCTGACGATTCATATCCAGTTAATTCTTCTTTCCAAAATAATTCAAAAGATAAATCTTTTAAATCTATCTCATATATTTCTCGTGGAATCACATAATTTGTAACTGCAAAATAAGAAGTAGTATCATCAATGTCTCCACTAAATCCACTTATGGTTCCTTGCTTGGGTAAAGGTAATTTAGAAATAAATTCACCCGCAAGATTAAAGACACTAATTTGTGAAAAGGTATCTTCTAAATAATTTATAACAAATAAATTATTAATAATGTTTACAGATCTGATTGCATTTTCAGATTCAGAAATGACTTCATTCCAGACAAATGAGCTATTTTTTATCTCTAGATTAACAATTTTGCCGTTAGGCGCTCCTTCAGTAGTATAAAACCATAAAATATTGTCTTTGCTATCAATAAAGCTATATGTGCCTATTAATTCGTCAATAACAGGTATAAATTCACTGTTTTTATTCAATTGCAAATATATTTTGTTTCTGTCATCAGTGCCTTCAGAAATAGATAACAACTTCATCTCACTGTCTTTTACTATTGTTATTCCAAATCCCCATCTTGGATTTTCAGGATTTTCATAAATTAACTCATCTTCAGATTGATCCGTTCCAATTTTATGAAACATTAACTTTGGAGATTCATTTAACTCTTTTAAGAGTTCTCCATCAGGCTCTTCATATCTTCTATAGTAAAAACCACTGTCATCATTCTCCCACGATGCTCCAGAAAACTTGGCCCATTTAAGTTCATCTTCAAGCACTTCTCCAGTTTCTATATTCATGACTTTCCATGTTCTCCAATCAGAACCACCATCTGAAATTGAGTAAGCGATGTAGGTTGCATCATTGCTTACACTCGTTCCTCCAAGTGAAACTGTTCCGTCATCTGAGAAAGTATTTGGATCTAATAGAACTCTTGATTGACAATCCGTGCAATCTTTCACCATCAGTTTGCTTTGCTGAAAAGAACCATCATTGAAGTAATAAAAAGTTCTATCTTTTGCTTTATATGGAATTGAGATAGATTCATTTTCCCAAATCGTTTCTAAATAATTTGAGATGTTATTTTTATACTTATTCTTTTTTATAAATTCTTTTGTAAACTGATTCTGTCTTTGCACCCAGTCTAAAGAATCTTCACTTGTAAAATCTTCTAACCATCTATAAGAATCTGTTATTTCATAACCATGAAGATTTTCACTAAAATCTATCTTTTTTGAAATCGGGTAATTAATACTCTCTTCTTGATCGCTACAGGCAATGATCAAAAATAATAGAGAAAGGTAAACATATTTTTTATACATACCAAATATATTACTTTACAATTAACACATGAATCAATTCAAAGAATCTTGGAGTTTTGCTTTTGCAAACTGGAAATATTTTTTAATGCTGGGCCTTCCTGTTATTGCTATGGAAACCATACTTGGTTATTTAGTAATGCCATTGAGTGATATGACACAGCCTGAGGATTTTTTAGAGTTCTTTGAAACTAATTCTTTGATGGTCGGGTTAGTTGGATTGATTGGGCTTATCGTTCAAATATCATTCTTAGGTGGTATATGGATTTCTTATATGTCAATTGATGCTGGCAAGACTGTTAATCCAATAGGCGCCCTTCAAGCAGGCTTAACAAAATTTTTTCCTCTTTTTGGAGCATATTTGATAATAACTATTGTTATAAGTTTTGGTTATTTGTTGCTCATTCTTCCAGGAATATATCTAACTGCAAGATTTGGATTATTTGCTGCACAAATTATGTTTGAAGATAATAAAGTGTTTCAATCTATTGGTTCTTCATGGGAAAAAACAGATGAACATGGATCTAAATTATTTGTGTTTACTCTAATCTTCATGTCTTTAATTCTTATTTCAGCTCTCATATTAGGAGCCATTATTCCTGCTGGCATAATTCAAATAGCTATTCTATCTATAATTGAATATATCTTTGTAATTCCCTTGGGTTATATCTTCTTTACTTTATATAAGAGTCTTAAATCTGAATAGAGTAATTGTCGAAACACTAATTCAAAGGTAGAATGCACATTCGTTATAGGGCCTGTAGCTCAGTTTTGGTTAGAGCGTTCGACTGATAATCGAGAGGTCGGAAGTTCGAGTCTTCCCAGGCCCACCATCATATTGTTATTAATAATTTTAAGTCAAGCTCTGCTAAAATAAATTATGGAAAAAATATTAGTAGGTTTTCTTAATCTTAATAAAATATGGTTTGGTTTGATTTTTATTGGGAGTATCTTAAATGCAGTATCTCAGGAACTCGTTATCTTAAATGAAGTTCCATATCTTTCATCAATAAGTTTTCTGTTGGGTTTTGTTATTGGGCTTGTGGCTCACATTAGGGGAAAATGGTTATGGGTATAGAAATAAGAGATGCAGCATCTGAAGAGTTTTCATTTGAAAAAGAAAAAGCTGTTGCTAAAAAATATGCTCAAAGATTTCAATGGGAAATGATTCTAATTGGCGTTGGTCAAGCCTGTATATGGTTAAGTTTATGGCCTTTGGTTATTTATGAAATCATTCCCTTATGGGCAGGATTTATAATTGCTAGCATCTGTGCATGTATGGCCTATCTGCCATCACATGAAGCACAACATGGAAACTACTCAAGGGGTAATCCTAAAAAAAGATGGTTAGATTCTTTTGTTGGTAATTTTACTCTTGTAACATTAATTTATCCCTATGAAATATTAAGAGTTACTCATATGAAGCATCATGCATATACAAATCATGATGATAAAGATCCTGATTTTTTAACTTCAAATGCTAAATCTGTTGTAGAGCTTATTTTGGTATCTCTTAATGGAGCATCAACAGAATATGAAAAAGCTAAAGAAATATATTCTAATGATGCAGCTTTTCAAAAAGGCTTTGAAAAAGGTACAAAGGTAGCATTGGCATACAGGGCAATATTAATGTTGCTAGTTTTCTTGTTTCCACTTCAAACATTGTTTTTATGGTGGCTACCTGCAAAAATTGGCACTGTATATACACAAATATTTTTTTCGTACTATCCGCATATTGGTACAGAAATTGGAAGATATAAAGATACAAGATTTTGGCAACATTGGATGCCTAGATATCTTAATCACTCAATGCAATTACATTTTGTACACCACCTTCATCCGAACATAGGACACTATGATGAACCCAAAGCTATAGAAGAATTAAAACCATTCTTAATTGCTAGAGGAGTTCCTGGTGCAGAAGAAATTCCTGAAAAAATTACATACAACCCTTTAATAAAAATATAGTTATACCCAAGTATTAGTTCTATATTCAATATTTAATTTATCGCACATTTGTTTTAAGTTTTTTAAAGTGAATTTTTCATCAGAATTAAATCCTTTTTTTAGACAATTAATAAAAAATTTAGCTACGTCTTTTTTTAAGATAGTGAAATAATATTCATATTCATCATTACCCCAAAAATCTTTTACATCAGATCCATAATGAAAAGAGTTCAAGGTAAGATCCCCCATACCCCCATATTGACAATAAACAGTATGACTCCCATGTGGAAATTTTCTTCTATATATCTGTTTCATATTTTTCTCCATAAATGAAAACCTGGAATAGGCTTATCAGCGTATGTATTGGAATCCGAAACAAGGAAATTATTTCTTTCTTTACACTATCTTATATTGAGATTTTTTATGAAATTTCAAGTAACTCTATTTCAAAAATAAGGATTGAGTTGGATGGAATACCTGGCCTGCCCTCTTCTCCATAGGCCATGGTGGGATCAATATATACTATCCACTTATCGCCTTCTTTCATTAAAGAAATAGTTTTCTGACATCCTATAATTAGCTTCGATAGCTCAATTTCTAGTGGTTCGGCATCAAGAGAGCTCCAAAAAACTTCTCCATTGATTAAGGTCCCATGAAAGTGAGCAGAAATCGTTTGATTAAGATCTGGTGTTAATCCAGCTGAATCACCGCTTTCAAGAACTGAATATTGTAGACCTGGCTCTATTTCAATAATTTCTTTATTTTCTTTGTTATCTATAAAAAACTGCATATTTTCTATTTGTTTAATATTAGGGCTATCTTGAGCACAAGAAAACAAAATAAAAAAACTTGTTAATATTAAGATACTTCTCATAATCAAACCTTTATTTTTAAGAATTTTCTTTTACCAACCTGATAAAGATTTTCAGATCCTTTGACAATTTCTAGCTTCACATCTTCAACCTTTTCTGAGTTAATCTTAATACCGCCCTGTTTTATAAGCCTATTTCCCTCAGAAATACTTGATATCATATTTACATTCTTTAAAAGATTAACCAAAAGAACAGAATCATTTTGTATATCTATTTCAACAGTCTCGATATCATCTGGAATTTGTCCTTTTTGGAATCTATTTAAAAAAGTATTCTTACAATCTTCTCCATTGCCTTCTTTATGAAATCTATCAACAAGCTCCTCCGCTAAAATAAATTTAATATCTCTTGGATTTTTTCCCGCTTCCATTTCATCTTTTAAATTAGAAATCTCTTCTTCGGAAATAAAACTTAATAATTCAAACCAACGCCACATTAGATCATCTGATATCGACATAATTTTTCCAAACATTTCATTTGGCTCTTCGTCTATTGCTATATAGTTGTCTAAGGATTTAGACATTTTCTTTTCGCCGTCAAGTCCTTCAAGAATTGGAACAGTTATAACCACTTGAGGATCTTGATCGTAATCTCTTTGAAGTTCTCTTCCAACCAGAAGATTAAATTTTTGATCTGTTCCTCCGCACTCAACATCAGCCTCAATTGCAACCGAATCGTATCCTTGTACTAATGGATATAAAAATTCATGAATCGCAATACTTTTATTGGATGTAAATCTTTTATTGAAGTCATCTCTCTCAAGCATTCTGGCTACATTATATTTTGAGGCAAGTTTAATTAAACCATCTGCTCCAAGCTCATCGCACCATTCAGAATTAAATTTGATTTCAGTTAGTTCTTTTTTTAGTATCTTGAAAACTTGTTTTTCATATGTCTTTGCGTTTTCCATAAGCCTGTAATGCAATTCCAAAATTTGGCCAGTTTCAATAAGCTCTTTTGCTTGCAGAGTTGGTCTTGTTTTATTTTTTCCTGAAGGATCTCCAATTCTTCCTGTAAAGTCTCCAATTAAAAAAATTACTTTGTGTCCAAGATCTTGAAAGTGTCTTAGCTTGTTTAGAAGTACTGTATGCCCAAAATGAAGGTCAGGTGCTGTTGGATCAAATCCTGCCT
>CABYNW010000020.1 GCA_902520495.1 uncultured SAR86 cluster bacterium
CAATTCTTCAGGAATGGAGAAATCGAAAAGATTTAAAATGTTTCCAATTTCATCTGGAGGACTCTTAATAACCAAAATTTGACCCTCTTTAATACGCATATTATTTTTTACTTTCTTTACTGATCCTGTTTCTGAAATTACACCCAGTATTTCTATGTCTTCACCTGCTTGTTTTTTAAACTTATAAAGAGTTAAACCAACAGATGAGCTACCTTCATTAACCAATACCTCAAATAGATAGCCTTTCATATTAATCAACGGCTCGTTGCTTGGTATTGCCCTAAGAAATATTAATTTATTACCAATAAATGCAACAAATAAAATTCCAAATATAGTTATCGCAAGCCCAACTTTAGAAAAATCAAAAAAATTGAATCCTGAACCAGTTTCTTCATATAAAAACTGAGAAATAATAATATTTGGCGGTGTGCCTATCAAAGTATTCATTCCACCTAAAATACATGCAAAAGCCAAAGGCATTAGAAATTTGGCAGGATGCCATTCCATTTTTTGACATACGCTAACAGTTATTGGAAGCAGTATTGCCATAGCGCCAATATTGTTAATAAAAGATGATAACAATGCTGCAATGCCTAATAAGAATAATAAAAACTGTATTTCTGTAAATTTACTACCTGATAATATTTTACCTGCCAATGCTGACAGACCAGCATTTTTAAGGCCATGACTAATTACTAAAACTAGCGCAACTGTCATAACTGCAGGATTAGAAAAACCCATCAAGGCATTATCTGCACTAATAATATTAACGTCTGGAATTGCGCTAACTCCTACTAAAAAAACTAGCGCACCAACTGCCAGAGCATCATATCTATATTTCCCCCATATAAATAAGCCTAATAATATTACGATTGTTGAAGATAAAATTAATTGTTCGATCATCTATCTAAAATCTATTCAGGCATAGACTCCACATAGAGAGAGGTTGAAGGATATGCAAAATCAGAACCATTTTCTTTAACAATATTCATTATATTAAAGATCAACTTTTCTTTTAATGTGTTGAATGATGCAAAACCCATTTTTGGAGCATAGGCGACTATTAGAATATCTATTGAACTAGCTCCTAGCTCAACAATTCTAATAACAGGATCAAAATTCCCATCATTTAGAAAATCTTTATCATCAATTATAAATTGTTTAATTTGATCTCTTATAGACTCAAGTTGAACTACTGATGTTGAATATACTAGATTGATTTTCCAATTTATTCTTCTATGTTCCATTTCCCCATGATTTGTTACTTTGACATCAGAAAGATCTTTATTAGGTATTAACATTGGAGCACTATCAAAATTTCTTACAACAGTTGATCTAAAACCAATGGTTTCTACAATGCCATGGATAGTTCCTGCTTCAATTCTATCTCCAGGTTGAAATTTGCCTTCGCCAATTATAAGAATCCCTGAAATTAGATTTTTAAAGAAGTCTTGAGCGCCCAACGCAACAGCTACTGAAAATAAACCCAGACCAGCAACCAGAGGACCAATTTGAATTCCAAAAATATCCAATATAATTGCTATACCGACAACCCAGACAACGAATCTAGCAGCTCTTTCTAGCCACATCTGCATTGATAAAGTTAACCAAGAACTTGTTGATAGTGCTTCAAATAAAGGTTTTACGCTATTAGATAAAGCACTAAAAATTGTAAACACTACAAAAGATTTAACTACACTATCTGCAATATCACTGATTAGACCTGATAATGGAAGAATAAGAGTGCAAATATATAATGCTATAGTTATAGGTATTAATCCTAATGGTCTTTTAAGAGCATTCAGAATTTCATCATCAATCTCTGATTCAGTTTTATTAGCTAATTTAGATAGCGCATTTAAGATTACAGAAATAAGAAACCCTCTGAACAAAAATGCTACTAAGAGAACAATTAAAGACGTAATTATAGAACCGAGATCAATACCTAGAAAGCCTCTATTCCAAACATCATTAACAAGATTAATAAAATTTTCCATAATGTTATTTTAAATCGTTTTCATTTTAAAGAAAGCAAAAAAAGAGTTAATTATTTACTAATACGGTCTTTAATAAAATACGGTAAATATATTAGGCAAAAAACCGCTATTGCTAGTGGAGTTGTATAAAACAAACTATGTGGCGGGTCTGGAAACATATCCATTAGGGATGCACCATCTGGTTTTGCTTGCAGATACCAAAAATTAGCAGGCTCTCCTAGCAAATCATTAATTAAATAAATATTTGGTAATAGAATAAATGCAGTTATAACTGAGACTTTTAATATATCTTTTGCATAAGGACGATTGCCCAATGCAACAGTAGCATATAAAACACCAACAATAATCATTCCATGACCAATCATAAAAAATATGTAATCTAAATCATAATGAGAAATATCAGGAGTTAAAATAGCCATTGAAGCACCAGCTAAACCCCAAAAGAAAGCACATAAGTAAAGTATTCGTGGGCCACCTAGGAGAAACCATATCAAAAAAATCTCTGATAAGTCGCACATATGAAGTGGGATAGTTTCTCTCCAATCGTAAGGGTTGGCTAGTAAATATAAATCCTTATACGGAGAAATAATGACATGTGCTGCAATAATGCCTGCTAATACCTTGTTCATTAATGATTTTTGTTCACGGGATTTATTTTTATAAAAATTTGGTAATAAAATAGATGCAATAACAACTGAAGCAATAGTAATTAAATGAACTGTGCTAAAGATTTCAAAAGGCGTACCAAACATAAGCTAAGCTCTCCCTATTAGTTTATGAAACAATTATATAGTTAATTAAGTTCCTTTATTATGTCATTTTCGAAACTATCCAGCAAAACTTGTTCAGTTAAGATTGCTGGTAAAACTGAAGGCTTGCCCATTCCAGGTTTCCAGAAAATATATAATGGAACTCCATTTCTATTATAAGATTCTAGCGCTTTAAGAATATCAGAGTTTTTATTAGTCCAATCAGCAACGATATATTCGATATTATTTTGTTTTAGGTATTCTTTTATTTTTGGTCTCGATAAAGCAATTTTGTCATTAGCCTGACAGGTAATACACCAAGCAGCAGTAAAGTTAATCAAATAAGCTTGATCGCCTTCTTGATATTCTTTTTCAACACCAGGAGACCAAATTTTATAATTTGAATATTTTGATTGAGATGAGTTATCTAAAGATAGATCCCCATCAAATGAAATAATTTGCTGACCTTCGTAAATAATTAGACCAAGAATTAATAGCCACATAATTAATTTTTTAACATTACTTTGTAATTGAATTATTATCCAAAATAAAACTGAAATTATAAGTAATGATATTAAAAGTCCTATCAGTAGGTCAGTGTTTGTTTGCAAGCCAAAAACCCAAATCAACCATAAAGAAGTTCCAAACATAGGAAATGCAAAAAACTCTTTTAATGTAACCATCCATTGCCCAGGTTTTGGTAGTTTATTAATAAGTCCTGGCGATAGTGATAATACAAGGTAGGGCGCTGCAAATCCAAGACCTAACGATGCAAAGATCGGCATCGTGAATCCGGATGGCTGGATTAGGGCATATCCAAGAGCCGCTCCCATAAAAGGAGCAGTGCATGGAGATGCAACTATTACAGCTAAAACACCTGTTAAAAATGATCCTGAAACTTTATCAGACCCAACCCCACCAAGCTTTGTAAGTGAATTACCAATGTTAATATCTGTTAATAATATTATTCCAATTACAAACATTAAAATACTTAACATGCCTACTATGACTGGTGATTGAAGTTGAAAACCCCATCCTAAATAATTACCTGCTTGTTTTAATGCAATAAGAGCTATACCTATCGATATAAAGGAAATTAAAACACCTAAACAGAAAGATAATGCATGAAGTCTTATCTTTGCTTTTGATTCATTTCCAAGAGATACAAAACTTAAGATTTTCAAGGATATTATTGGAAAAACACACGGCATTAAATTAAGTATTAAGCCACCAATGAATGCAAATAGAAGTGCTTGTAAAAAATTAATAGAAGATTTTGACGTAGAGTTATTTTCTAGATTTGTTTCAACAAGATAGTTCTCTTTATTATTTATAGATAAAACACCATCAAGGTTATTGAATTCCTCGTGGTTGCTAGCTAGTGGGATTTGTAAAAGCCAATTGTTTTTTTCTTTTTTTAATATTTGTTTGGCTGCATGATCTACTATATTTTGATTATTAATATAGAAATAAAAAGATTCTATTTCGTCATTATTTGAAAATCTTATATTGATAAATTTATCTTTAATTTCTACCAAAGTTGGCAAAATAGTTGAAGGAACCATTTCATTCCATTTAGCCAGAGAAGGATCTTCAGGTATCTCACTTAAAACCGTTTCAATTAATGCTTTCTCTGGGACACATATGTCATCACATATTAAAAAGTCTATAGATGCTTCAATATCTGAATCTAAGCCATTTCCTGAATTTGTATATTCAAATGGAAAGATAACAAAATCTTTATACCCATATGTCATTAGAGGCTCGTATGGAATCAGCTGAGGTGACGGCCATTTAATATCACTTATTTCAATATTATTATCAGTTTTCCATTTAACCTTAATTGGTCCTCCAGAATCACCAGGATTTTTCCAGTAGGTATGCCAATTTTTCTGCATATCCATTTTGATGCCAATTAAATTTTTTGAAGCATCAGCAGGAGAATTAAATTTAACTAGTGAGACTTCAGCATGGCCTGTATTAACAGTCTCTGATTCTAGATTGGTGAATAATACCAATAAGATAAATAATTTTATAAATTTCATTTCTTAGATTTTGTTTATATTAAAGCCATTATTTATATTAAAACAATCAGGGGTGCATTATGCACCCCCATTTCTATTTTGTGGAGACTATTTATTTGAGATTCTTTTAGGTGACTTAATCTCAATCATTCTTGGTTTCTTTTCATCAGGAATGATTTTCTCTAGATTTACAGTCAATAAACCGTTTACTAGCTCTGCTCCTTGAACAACAACATCTTCAGATAATGTGAATTGTTGCTTAAAAGCTCTTTGAGCAATTCCTTGATAAACAACCTTATTTTCTCCATTTACTACTTCAGTTTTTGGTCCATCGTAACTTACCGTTAAAACTCCATCAGCAAGCTCGATCTGGATATCGTCTTTTGACAAACCAGCAACTGCAATTTCAATAGCAAAAAAATTACCATCTTTGCTTATGTTGTATGGTGGATAGCTTGAAGTGCGATCATTAGATTCTGACAATCTTTGCAATCTATCAAACAATGGTTCAAACCCTAATACTCTTGTTGAGAAAAACGGGTCAGTAAAATTAAGTATCATATTAGTCCTCCTTAAAGCGACTTTACTTATTGTGTATCTTAAAAAAGCATACACTTATTAATGCAGCGATCCTTAATGGCATCGCTATCTAGTATTATTTATAGCCATTTATAATTTTTTCAACCTTTATTAATTTATATTGATAAAATAAAACTTATGATAAAAAATAATGTCTATAAGGGTATGAGTAATAAATTATGTATTTTTTTAAGCTTATTAATGATTTCATATGTTTTTGGTGATGATGAAAACATTTTAGAGGTAGAAACTGGACAAACCTGGTCTTTAGAAAGCAGAAGTAATAAGTTATCTGTAGGAGATAGTAAGGTTCTATATTTTTTTCCAAATGATGCTTATAACACTTACAGGGCAAGGAAGTTCTCAGACTGGGATACTTTTTCAATTGTTGATGCAAGGAACTTAGTTAGATTAAATACTGGAGATAGGGTTGAAATTATAGAATCTAAATATCAAGCAAAAGTTTTTGAGGTTAAGTTATTAGACGGCTTTCAAAAAAATAGAAAATATTTTTTAATTAAAGAAGATCTTTTAGATGATTTTAAATTAATGGAGAAAGAGAATGATTCATAAAAAAAGTTTTATAGTTTTTAGTATTTTTTTAATATCTTCTTGTGTAAATACTTCATTACAGCCTGATGTTGTTAGTAGAGAAGATGCACAAAAAGACCAGTATGTTGTTTTTGGAAAAATTGTGGATGTTACTAAAGTTACAATTGAAGGTGACAGAGAAGTTGGTGCAGCTGTAGGCTTAGCAATTGGAGGTGTTGTCGGTAAAGAATCTACTGACTCTGAACTTGGTTCAGATGTAGCATCAGTAGTCGGCGGTTTGATTGGGTCTGCGATAGGATCAGAAATTGGTTCTTCGGCTACTAAAAAAGATGGAGTTGAATTGCTTATAGAAACTGATGCCGGAAGATTTTTGTCCATAATTCAAGAAGTTAGTGATTTTTCATATGCCAAAGGACAAAAAATTAGAATCATTAAAAGAAATGGCAAATCAAGAGTAATTCCTTTTGAATAATGTCAGATGACTTATTTAATATAATTTACAACAAATCTCTTGATTTGATATCGAGAAGAGAGCATTCATCAAAAGAACTAAAAGACAAATTATCTCTTAGATATGAACATATTAATCTAATAAATCAAGTAATAATTAAATTAGAATCAAATAATCTAATTAATAACTATAGATTTGCAGAATTGTATGTATCAAGCAGAAAAAGAAAAGGATTTGGTCCTAAAAAAATAGCTTATGAGCTTTTATTGAAAGGAGTAGACGAAACTACTTCAAAAGAAGTTATATCAAATGAAGGCGGCTGGAGTGAGGCAGCAAAAAATGTCTTTAAGAAAAAATTTAAAGAAGGCCCTAGACAAGAGTCTAAAGAAAAATTAAAGCAGAAAGGATTTCTTCAAAATAGAGGGTTTACTTTTAAAGAAATAGAATCAGTTTTTATAAATGACATGTTATGATTTGTTGCTATGTCTTATGAGGTTTTAGCAAGAAAATATAGACCAATAAACTTTCAAGAAGTTATTGGGCAAGATCATGTAATAAATGTTTTGATTAATAGTATTGATCAAGAAAAAATCCATCACGCGTATATTTTTTCAGGCACTAGAGGTGTAGGTAAAACAACAATTGCAAGAATTTTAGCAAAATGCTTGAATTGTGAAAGTAGCAGTATGCCAACACCAAAACCATGCAATGAGTGTTCAAATACTAAAGAGATTTCAGAAGGACGAAGCGTTGATTTTTTAGAAATAGATGCAGCTTCAAATACACAAGTTGAGAAGATTAGAGAATTAATTGAAACAGTACAATATAAGCCTGCTAAAGGAAGATTCAAAATTTATCTGATTGATGAAGTCCATATGTTATCAACCTCAAGTTTTAATGCTCTTCTCAAGACTTTAGAGGAACCTCCAAGACATGTTATATTTATTTTTGCCACAACTAATCCTGAAAAAATTCCTAAAACTGTTCAATCAAGATGTTTACAACTTAATTTAAAAACTGTTAATGATGAACTACTAACTCAGCATTTAAAGGAAATAGTAGAAAAAGAAAAGATTAATTATGATGAAGAAAGTCTTGCTTTAATTGCAAATTCTTCAAATGGATCAGTAAGAGATGGACTTACTTTATTAGATCAGGCCATTGCTTATGGTGATGGGAAATTAATAGAAGATGACGTTAAAGCTCTTTTAGGTACTATTGATAACTCTTTGTTGATCGATCTTATAAATGCGGTAATTGATGGAGATGGAAAAAATGTTTTTGATTTATTATCGAAAATTGAGGAATTATCTCCAGAGTATGACGCTATTCTTAAAGATATTATTTCAGTACTTCATCAGATAGCACTTCATCAGATTACAGAAAATTCTGAATCTGAAGCTATTAGAAATTTATCTTCTAAAACGGATAAAGAATTTTGCCAACTTTTGTATGAAATAGCTATGAATGCTTTTTCAAAATTTTCCTTGCATCCAAATCCAAAAGAGGCATTAGAAATATGCTTATTGAGAATGCTAACTTTTAATCCCCTTCAAAAACTTAATGAAGGAAATGTACAAAAAAAAGAAGACAATACTAAAAAAAAAATACTAAATAAGGGTAAATTAGAAATTTCAAAATCTAAAAAAACAGACCTTAGCCAAAATCAAGAAATTTTTCAAAACAATAAAGATTGGCTATCTTTCTTTAATGATACAAAAATGAGTCCATTTGCAAGAAATTATTTTAGTAATATGTGCTTTAAATCATATGACAATAATAAATTAATTTTAATTAAAGAGGCTGAGGCAGCAGATGTTCCTGAAAACATTCTTTTAGAGTTCAAGTCAATACTCAAGAAATTTTTTGATAATGAATTTGAGATTTTATTTGAAGTTGGTAATGTTATCAGTAGCCCAGCGTCAATAAATGATAATAAAAATAAAGAAGATCAAGATAATGCAGAAAAGTCTTTATATGAAGATCAAGACATAAAAGATTTTATTAAAAAAGTTAATGGAAAGATTAAAACGGAAACTATAAAGCCATTAAAATAAGATGAATCAGGACTTAGTTACAGAATTAATCAATGCACTGACAATACTTCCAGGTGTTGGAAAAAAATCTGCTCAAAGAATGGCTTTGTATTTGCTAGATAAAAATAAAGATGGAGCAAATGTTCTTGCCAATACTCTTATTCAAGCTATAGAAAATATTCAAAGATGTTCTTCTTGTAGGATGCTTACATCAAATAATTTATGCGGGGTCTGTTCTGATGTTTCAAGAGATAGTTCAAGCATTTGTGTTGTTGAGAGTCCATCAGATGTTTTAGCTATAGAATCAACTGGTGGATATAGAGGTAAATATTTTGTCTTATTAGGGAGATTATCTCCT
>CABYNW010000021.1 GCA_902520495.1 uncultured SAR86 cluster bacterium
GAATACTTTCTTAAAATTTTTATAAAATCACCGTGCGAATCTCTTTGATGAAGAAAAAGAGGTTTGTTGGTATCAATTGCAATTTTTATTTGTTCTTCAAATGCATAGACTTGTTCTTCATAGGTAGATAAGTTTCTATAAAAATCTAAACCAGTCTCACCAATAGCATGAGGATTGTTTTTGTTTATTACCTCTTTTAATTTATCTAAATACTCTTTATTAATTTCATTTGCATGATGGGGGTGAACTCCTATAGTGAAGTACATATTTTTAGAGTATTGATTGTATATTTCTAGTAGCTTATCTAGATCACTTAGTTGACTGCAGATAAGACCAAATTTAGTAATATTATTAGCAATAGCTCGATCAATAATTTCATCTAAATCATTATCAAATCTATCACTTGTAAAGTTACAAGCTATATCAGCTATTTTATGCATATGTCTCTTTATAAATTTCTAATAATTTAAATTATGAACTAAAATTAACTTATCATGAACCAATTTGAAAGATTTCAAAAAGCTCTTAAATTAGAGAATATTGAAGATAACAAATTTATAGTTAATCCAGATATTAATTATTTTGTAGGTAATACTCCACATGGAGGTTATTTAATGGCATTAATGCATAAAGCTCTTACCAATATATTACCTCATTCAACAGCTATAAGCTCATCTGTTCAATATCTAGATAGAATTGATGCAAAACCTTTTGAGCTAGAAGTAGACGTTTTTAAAAAGAGTAGGGGTAGCTCTTCGGGAATAGTAAAATTAAAACAAGATAATAAAATTTGTACTACTTTTACTGGGACATGTTCTGATTTTGAGTTTATGAAAGGTTACGATGATCTTCAAACGCCTTTGCCTAAAATTTTTAACGACAGTAATAAGAAAGATTATGTAAATATGAATTACGATAAGATTTCTAAAGGTTTTACACCAGCATTTATTCAACAACTCGAATGTTTGATACATCCAGATCATGCCTGGTGGAACAGAGAAGCGAAACAGAATAATCAAGACAATGAAGCGAGATGCTCTGCATTCTTAGAAATGGAAGGCGGCAAGCCTGATCAATTTTGTTTATCATTTTATTCAGACATTCTTCCACCAGTTGTATCTAATAAATATGGTCCTCTTGGATGGATACCAACAATAACATTAACAACACATATCAGACAGTTACCTACAACATCAGAAGTTTATGCAGATTTTAAAGCTAGTGATATTAATAAAGGCTATTTCGAACAAGATTGTAATATTTGGGATTTAGATGGAAATTTAGTTGCTTCGAGCCGACAACTCACTAGAATACTAAAGTCAGAAGAAAAATTATCTTAAAATTTAAGAAAAAGGAAGTCTAATGCAATTTAAAGGTACCAAAAACTATATATCAACAGAAGATTTAAGTATGGCTGTAAACGCTGCGAGGGCCCTTGAGAGGCCTTTATTAGTCAAAGGTGAGCCAGGAACAGGTAAAACACTTTTAGCTATCGAAGTTGCAAATGCTTTAAATATGGAATTAATCGAATGGCATATTAAATCTACTACTAAGGCTTCACAAGGATTATATGAATATGATGCTGTAACCCGTTTAAGAGATTCACAGCTAGGAGATGAAAGGGTTAAAGATATTAAAAATTATATAAAAAAAGGCAAGTTATGGGATGCATTTACTGCTGACAAGCAAGTTGTTTTATTAATTGATGAAATAGATAAAGCAGACATAGAATTTCCTAATGATTTATTACAAGAACTAGATAGAATGGAATTCTTTTGCTATGAAACTGGCGAAACTATTAAAGCAAAACACAGACCCTTAATTATTATGACTTCAAATAATGAAAAAGAATTGCCAGATGCTTTTTTAAGAAGATGCTTCTTTCACTATATCCAATTCCCTAATAGAGAAACTATGAATAAGATTGTTTCTGTGCATTATCCAAAGATTAAAAAGAAACTAGTAAACGATGCTCTAGAAATATTCTTTGATTTAAGAAAAATTCCTGGGTTAAAGAAAAAACCATCTACTTCAGAATTAATTGATTGGTTGAAACTACTATTGTCTGATGATATGCCAGATGAGATTCTAAAAAACGCAGACTCATCTAAAGCTATACCGCCTCTTTATGGAGCTCTGCTTAAGAATGAGCAAGATGTTCAATTGCTAGAAAGATTAGCATTTATGACCAGAAGAGAAGCAAATTCTAAATAAATGTTAATCAACTTATTCCAAACGATAAGATCTACAGGTGTTCCATGTACTCTCAGGGAATTGTTAGACTTATTGGGTGCCTTAGAAAACCAATTAGTCTATGCCAACATTGATGATTTTTATTATTTATCAAGAACAATTTTAGTAAAAGATGAGAAACACTTTGATAAGTTTGATAAGGCTTTTGATATTTACTTTAAAGGTATTGAAAGAATGGAAGATGTATTTCAAGCATTGATACCAGAGGACTGGTTAAGAAAAGCTTTTGAAAAAGAATTAGATCCAGAAGAAATGAAAAAAATTAAATCTCTTGGTGGATTAGAAAAATTATTAGAAGAATTTAAAAAGAGGTTAGAAGAACAAAAAGAAAGACATGAGGGTGGAAATAAATGGGTTGGAACAAATGGAACATCGCCATATGGTCATGGAGGTCAAAATCCTGAAGGTATTCGAATTGGCGGACCTGGAAGTCAAAAGAAAGCAGTTAAGGTTTGGGAGCAAAGACAATATTCAAATTTGGATGATTCTGTAATTATTGGCACCAGAGATATTAAGATGGCACTTAGACGCTTAAGAAAATTTGCCAGACAAGGAAATGATCTTGAATTAGATATGGATGACACTATCAAATCTACTGCAAAGAATGCTGGATACCTTGATATTAAAATGGTTCCTGAAAGATTAAATTCAGTAAAAGTCATTGTTTTATTTGATGTTGGGGGATCTATGGATCCATATGTAAAGCTTTGTGAAGAGTTATTTTCAGCTATAAAGACTGAGTTCAAGAACTTAGAATATTTTTATTTCCATAATTGTATTTATGAATCTGTTTGGAAGGATAATAGAAGAAGATCTTCAGAAAGATTTTTGGTTCAAGATATTATTAATAAATTTTCATCTGACTATAAGATAATTGTTGTTGGCGATGCCACTATGGCTCCATATGAAATTACTAATGCTGGTGGTTCAATTGAACATTGGAATGAAGAAGCTGGTCATGTTTGGATAAAAAGGCTATCTGAGCATTTTGAAAATATGGCTTGGTTAAACCCTGTGCCAGATGATCATTGGGATTACACCTCATCAATTTGTATTCTTAAAGACTTATTTGAAAATAGGATGTATCCTTTAACATTGAAAGGTTTAGAGGATGGTATGGCAGAGTTATCAAAATGATGAATGAATCACAAAAAGTAAATGGTATTAAATGGGGACCTTTTATATTAAGAATTCCATTTATACATATGAAATTTTTAACTGGAGAATTTCTTCAAGGCCTTATAATTTCTGGTGCCACAGCTTTAGCAGGTGCGCCAGTTGTAATGGCATTAGGTTTAAGCTTTGAACAAGCTGTTGCTTGTTGTTTTATTGCAAGTATTTTAATTACATCAAGTCCTATTATATTTGGCGAACCCTTAGCTCCAGGTTGGGTCACTCCAGCATTGCCATTAGTAATGGCATTTTTTATTTCTAAAGGTTATTTTGATGGTGAATATAGAATTGAAAGCTTTCAATATATGGCAGCAATGTGTATTGAGTTTACTGCGATCATTTTATTTCTAGGTATTACAGGGCTTGGGAAAATAATAATTGAAAAAATTCCAAACGCGTTAAAATCTGGAATAATTTTAGGAGCCGCAATAGCAGCCTTTTATCAAATATTTTTTAGCGAATTTGACAGATATATTGGAGGCACTCCAATTGCTACCTTTACAATTTTAATTATATGTACTGTAACAACATTTTCTGAGCCTTTTAAAAGAATGGCTGAAAATAATAAGATTCTAAATATTATTGGATCACTTGGATTGCTCCCAGGCTTTATTATTGCAGCCATTGTTGGTTATCTATGTGGTGAAATTAATTTCAATTTTGAAAATGGTTTTATTGTTCCACCCATGGGCGAGGTATTTGAATTAACATCTCCACTCACAATTGGTTTTCCAGAATGGTCATACTTTTTAGAAGTATTACCTTTAGTATGTATAGGATATTTACTTCTATTTGGAGATTTTGTAACAGGCAATGAAATAATTAAAGACGCTCAAAAGCAAAGACCTGATGAAATAGTTAATATAGATATTAACCGAGCTCACAATAGTGTTGGTATAAGAAATCTTATTGGTAGTTTTGTTAATCCTTTTTTTCCAACCCAAGGAGCCCTATGGACTGGTGTTCATGTAATCATAGTTCAAAGATGGCAACAAGGTAAAAATGTAATGGGATCTTTGTTTGATGGAATTGGATCTTATTATTTAATGGGAATACCTTTATTATTTTTCTTTGGTCCATTTATAGACTTAATGAGACCCTTGATGATCTTAGCTTTAGCGGTAACATTAATATTAACAGGCATAGCCTGTTCTTATGTAGCAATGTCTCTTGTTAAAAAGAACTCAGAGATTGCAATTGCTATTATTACAGGTTTCTTTGTTGCTTTTGCAGAGTTTGAAGTTAATAATCAGATGGTCGCAGCTCCATGGATAGGAATCGTAGTGGGTTTATTTCTTTCTATATTGTTAGTTGATAACAAAAAACACGAGTAAGACTTTGGCCAATTTTGCTTTAGAAATTAATAATTTAAAAAAAATTTATTCAGGCGGCACTGAAGCGCTTAAAGGGATATCTTTAAAAGTCCAGGAAGGAGATTTTTATGCATTACTTGGACCAAATGGGGCTGGTAAGTCATCTACTATTGGTATTATTGGGACTTTAGTAACTAAAACATCTGGAAGTGTAAAAATTTTTGATACAGATATTGATACAGATGTTGCAATTGCAAAATCAATGTTAGGCGTCGTATCACAAGAAATTAATTTTTCACAGTTTGAAAAAGTGCTAGATATAGTAACTACCCAAGCTGGGTTTTATGGAATTAAAAAAAGAATTGCAGCGCCAAAGGTTGAAGAAATGCTTAAACGTTTAGGATTATGGGATAAAAGAAATGATCAAGCTAGAACTTTGTCTGGCGGCTACAAACGAAGACTTATGATAGCAAAAGCATTAATTCATGAACCAAAATTACTTATCTTAGATGAGCCAACTGCTGGAGTGGACATTGAATTAAGAAGGGAGATGTGGTCTTTCCTCAAAGAAATAAATGAGAAGGGCACAACGATAATATTAACAACACATTATTTAGAAGAGGCTGAGCAACTATGCAGAAATATTGGAATTATTGATAATGGAGAGATAGTTGCAGATACAAGCATGAAAGATTTATTAAGTAGACTTGATGTTCAAGGTTTTGTTATGGATTTAGAACAGCCATTAGATAATGAACCTACTGTTGAAGGATTCAAATTAAAATTAGAAGATTCCTCGACACTTGTTGCAGCTGTTAATAAAGATAAATCTATAAATAGCCTATTTGCAGAACTAAATAATCTTGGAATAAAAGTAAAATCAATGAGAAATGAATCTAATAGATTAGAAGAATTATTTATTGAAATGATTAAAAAATAAGATGAAGCATGCCAACAAAATAAATATTTCCGTAACCTTGTGGACTTTAGCTTCTAAGGAAGTAAGAAGATTTTTGAGGATATGGGTTCAAACACTAGTACCGCCTGCAGTAACAATGTCTTTATATTTTGTTATTTTTGGATCATTAATTGGACCAAATATAAAACCAGAAGTTACTGATGGTTTTGCATACGTTCAATATATGATTCCTGGTTTAATTATGATGTCGGTTATAACTAATTCTTATGCTAATGTTGTATCATCCTTTTACTCTGTTAAATTCCAAAAATCTATCGAAGAGTTATTAATATCCCCTATGCCAAATTGGACAATACTTTTAGGCTTTATTATTGGAGGAGTGTGTAGAGGGGTTTTAGTTGGTATTATTGTTTTTTGTGTAAGCTTATTCTTTTATCCTGATTTTCAGATTGCAAATCCACTTTTAACAATCACAGTTTTGCTTTTAACTTCAATTCTATTTTCATTGATGGGTTTTATAAATGCAGTATATGCAGACAGTTTTGATGATATTTCTGTAATACCAACGTTTGTTCTAACCCCTTTAATTTATTTAGGTGGAGTATTTTATTCAATCAATATGCTTCCTGATTTTTGGAGATCTGTATCTCAAGCCAATCCAATGTTATATGTTGTTAATACATTCAGAGAAGGAATGCTGGGTACAAGCGATGTATCAATAACATTTTCATTATCTATGATTGTTTTATTCATAGTTTCATTTTCGGCTCTGTCATTATATTTATTGAAAAAAGGCACTGGTATAAGAGAATGAGCACAAAAGTATTAGGAAAAAAAATAAGTTATAGAGGCTCAAAAGATTTAAAAATATTAGATAAAATTAAAAGAAGTCATTCAAATATTAAATATGGTATCGATATATGGAATGTTTATGATTTTTTATTCTTAGATAATAATAATTTACCTATATTAAAAGTTCTTGAAATATCATTTCCTATTACATCAAAATATATAGTTGAATCGAAGTCGATGAAATTATATTTAAACAACTTCTATAATAAATCGTTTAATAAGGAATCAGAATTAATTAATATCATAAAAAATGATATTGAAAAAATTATACAATCACCAATTAAAATTAAATTTATAAATAAGTTCTACAACGAACCAAAATATCAAAATTTAAATACAGTATTAGATGAAAAATCAAAAACAAACACTATTCTTAAATTCAATGGCTTTAGATCAATTTGTCCAGTAACCGCACAACCAGATCTTGCAAACATCTACATCTACTCTGATAAACAGTTTTCAATAAATTGGTTAAGAGATTACTTAACCTCTTATCAGAATCAAGGAGATTTTCATGAACAATGTATAGAAAGCATTTATACAGATATAAAATCAAAGTTTCTATGCTTTCATTTGGAAGTTTGTGGCCGGTTTCAAAGAAGAGGTGGGATCGATATTAATCCTATTAGAGGAAATAAAAAAGATATTTTATTTAAAAACTTTAGAGAATTTAATCAATAATGGCGGAGAGAGGGAGATTCGAACTCCCGGTACCTTTCGGTACACATCCTTTCCAAGGATGCACGATAGACCACTCTGACACCTCTCCAAGGATAATATTATACTTGTTATAAAAAGCTTGTTTCAAAATATCTTTATATGTATTATCAAAATATGTCCTCATATAAAAATGACTTAACAAACATTCTCGAAATGTTATGGAATATAGAGAAAGATCTTAACTTAATAAACTATAACGAAACTGAAAAAAAAGTTTATTACATCATTGCATGGAAAATATCCAAAACTGGAAATTGTAATATTTCAAATGTAATTAAATTATCTAAGTTTTCAAGATCAACTGTTTATAAAACTATTAAAAAATTTGAGAAAGACAATTTAATACAATTAAAACAATCTGATATGGATAAAC
>CABYNW010000022.1 GCA_902520495.1 uncultured SAR86 cluster bacterium
GCCTTAAATAATAATCTTATTCCATTAACTAAATCATCGACATAAGTGAAGTCTCTGTGCATCTCACCATTATTGTATATATCAATTTTTTCATTATTTAAAATGCCTTTGGTAAACTTGAACAAGGCCATATCTGGTCTCCCCCATGGTCCATAGACAGTAAAAAATCTAAACATTGTTGTGGGAAGTTTATATAAATAGGCATATGAATGAGCCATACTTTCGTTCGCCTTCTTTGTAGCAGCATAAATTGTTAATTGTGTATCAGCTTTATCTCTTTCAACAAATGGCATTTTTTCATTTGCTCCATATACGGAAGAGGTTGAAGCCATTAGTAAATGTTCTATATTATTTAAACGTGATGCCTCCATAATATTGAATGTACCAATTATATTTGAATCAATATAGGCACGAGGATTTTCTAAACTATATCTAACTCCTGCCTGAGCTGCCAAGTGAACAACAATGTTTGGTTTAAACTTGTCAAATTCAGAGCTCAATAGATTATTATCTTCAAGCATTCCTTCAGTAAAACTAAAATTTGAGTTCATATTTAGCATCGAAAGTCTTTTTTCTTTAAGCGAAACATCGTAATAGTCTGTCATGCCATCATAGCCATGAACTTTAAACCCCTCATTTAATAGCAGGCTGCAAAGATGAAAACCTATAAAACCTGATGATCCAGTTACTAATATACGTTTATTTATAGTCATGCAAACCACCTGTAACTATTTTAGATAAATCAATAAAATTAAAAGAAGATAAAAACTTCAACATAACATTATCTATATAATTATTTAGCAATCTTTCTGAAATGGTTTATTAAAGCAACTATTACGGAAAATAGGGCTCCTAAAATTGTACCAATTACACATATCAAAGCCCTATTGGGTTCTGATTTTTCTTCAGCTATTATAGGAGAATTAATTGTTTTAAAAACATATGCATCATTTGATGAAGCAAGCATAAGAGTTTGCATCTGACTTTCCATTAATCGAGAGAAAACCAATTTAATAGATTGACTGTTTGTAGTTTTTATTGATTCACTCAAAAAATCAATTGAGTTCTGTGCATCTTCTTTATCAATTTCTCGCATACATTCATTAATATTATAAATAATAATATCGACCCACTTTTGTGCAATACGAGGGGATTCATGCTTTATAGAAAGATATACAAGACCTGTTTCCATGTCTTCATCAACACTCAAAATCTTTTTATACTCTCGAAATGATTCCTGAGATGAAGGCTTTTTTGTTTTCGGAAAAGATACATTTCTTATCCATTTTCCTGAATCTGAATCAAAAATATTTTTATGATATAAAATGGTATTTTTCTCTGGTTGCCACTCTTTAACAGCCATAAGGTTTTCTAAATTAATATTAGGTAAAAAATATTTTGAAAAAAATTCATGAGATTCAATTCGCTTGACTGCTATTTGTCCCTTCGTGATATTTCCAGTCGGCAGGCTTACACCTGCCATATTTGCCAATCCAGCAAAACCTCCAAGATTAGACGAAGATCCATCTTGTGAAGTTGGTGCTAAAAGAGTTGATGATTTATAAACATCTGGCAAATATAAGGAGTAGATAATTGAAAAAATTGCAAATACAGAAGTCATACTAACAATGAGAATTTTTTTAGCCCAAATAATATTTGCTAATTCTTTTAAATCAACTTCATCATTAAAATGATTAATATTGTTATCTTGGCTCATATAATTTATAGGTTTTTTTAATATTTTTGAAACATAATTGCTCAAATTTACTCTATTAAAACAAATTCATTGTATCATGAATTATTATTTATTTTTTGCAGATGAAAATTTGGAAAAAATTATGATTAACTTTTTTTATCTAAATTATTCCACCAATTTCCCTGGATTTAGTATTTTATTATTGTCAAAATATCTTTTTAAATTTTGTATTATTTCAATTTTTATTTTATTTTCATAAGCCATGAATGCTTTCATCTTGTTTGCACCTATTCCGTGTTCTGCGCTTAATGTGCCACCTAATTTAAAAATAATTGAGTAAATGTTTTTTTGGATTGAAGAAATGTCTTTGCTTTTGAGATTTTCTGTATTTTTTAAAACATTAATATGAAGATTTCCGTCTCCCAAATGCCCAAATAGAATTAAATTATAGAACTCATTTTTTTTGAAGAGTTTCTGAAGCTCATTAATTAATCTAGTTATATTTTTTACTGGAACTGCAACATCAAATTTAATAGGAGAGCTTCTTGAAATACTTTCAGATATCAATAATCGATATTGCCAAATTGATTCTTTCTGTGAATTATTTGAACTAATGATAATTTCTTTAGCAAGCTTTGCATGATAAATTTTTTCTAAATCTTCTGTGAATCCTTTTTGATCATGTAGTTCAATTATTATGTAATAATCGTTGCCAAGATGATGTGTGTCAATATTTTTAAATTCTTTTTTAACTTGATCAAGTGAGTTTTTTGTAAAGAACTCTATTGCCTCGACATCAAACTTTAAAATTAATTTAGAAATTTCATCTAATGAAGAAATCTCGTTAAATCCAATAAGCACAACTTTCGTTTCATCTGGTTTTTTTATAAGCCGCATTCTGCAGGATGTGATTAATCCATATATACCTTCAGATCCTATAAAAAAGTTTTTTATGTCAGGTCCGGTTGCGTTCTTGATTAACATATCATCTAAAGATAAGTGATGCCCATTCCCTGTCACAACATCTAACCCAGCTACATATTGAGAAGTTGAGCCGTATTTAATAACCCTTATGCCACCAGCATTTGTAGCTATATTGCCTCCGATCTGAGAAGATCCTGATGAAGAAAAATCAACTGGGTAATATAAATCATTATTCTTAGCAAAAGATTGAAGATTTTGAGTTATTAATCCTGGTTGACATAGAACTGTACTTGATGACTCATCAAAGTCTAATATTTTATTCATTTTATCAAAAGAAACTATTAGCTCATTTGATAATGCAGAAGCTCCACCTGATAAACCTGTCCTTCCTCCAGATGGTATCAGCGGATAATTAAATTCATTACATAGTTTGACAACATCAATAACTTGCTCTAACTCTTTAGGAAAAACAATAGCAACAGGGTCTGAGTCAAATCTTGTAGCCCAATCATTTCGATACTTCTCTTTATTTGAAACGTCAGTTTTTATATTTGGTTTATCAAAAATATTACTGAGATTATTATAAAAACTATCTTTATTCATTTTTAATTGGATTTGAATTAGGTATTATAGAAAATATTTTAAAGCTAATTATTGCCATGAGTATTTTAAAATAATATTCATCATTTTAATTTCTGAACCAATCAAACAATTTCACATTTGATTGAGTTATGTTCATCCAAAATCTTTCTGCATAATAAAATAACAAAATATATAATCCCGTGCTAATTGCTAATTTAAAGTCAAAAGGCAAAGCAGCAATATATATCTCAATAATTGATCCTCCACTAGAAATCCATACAGCACCGTTTACAAATAAATGCCATATTAGCAATGCATAGATAGCAGCAAAAAATAAATTATTGTTATATCTGCTAATAATCGGAGTTATTAAAAATACTAAAAAAATTGTGGCTAAAATAATTGTATTGACCGGAGCTAAGAATAAATTTGTGAGCGCAACTATTGAGACTGGAAGGAGATATTGAACCTTAAGATTGTCTGTAAGTCTTGGTATAAAGATTGCGAAGGCTAGTAAGGGTGAAAAATTTGGTGGTAGACCAATAAATCTGCTTGCAGCTATGAACAAAATGAATAGAACTAAATTTTTTAACATTTGAAGTCCTTCCTAAGTAAAAGATATTGCATATTCAAAAATTATAATAATCAGAAATCAACTCCTTTTCGTGCCATTACTCCAGCATTGAATGCATGCTTTGTTTCTTGAATATCAGAAACTGTATCAGCCCAGTCTTTTAAAGCTGAACTAGCTCCCCTTCCGGTGACAACAACTGACTGATTAGCAGGGCGATTTTTAAGACCTTCCATAACCAAATTTTCATCAAGATATTTAAAACTTAACATGTAAGTAAGTTCGTCTAATATTATTAAATGATACGTGTCATCTTGAAGCATTTTTTTTGCTACAGTCCATGTTTTGTTTGCTGCTGCAATGTCTGATGAGCGGTCCTGAGTATTCCATGTAAACCCTGTTCCCATTTGATAAAATGTTACAGATGGACATTTTTTGCGAACAAAAATTTCTTCTCCTGATGACTGTTGCCCTTTTATAAATTGAATAACGCCTACTTTATAATTATATCCAAGGGATCTAATGACCATTCCAAATGCTGAACTTGATTTTCCTTTGCCATTTCCTGTTAAAAGTATTGAAACCCCCCTCTTAATGTTTGCAGCTTTAATGGATGCATTAATATTTTCTTTAAGCTTTTCCATTTTTCTTTTATGAATTATATTTTTATTATCTTTAAGGTTATTCATAATATTTTTATTTAATAAGAATTATAATATCAGTATGGTATTTTTAGAATAAATTTAGAGCTTATACCGAATTCCAATGTATGCACCAAAACCCATGGATTTGTATCCGTAAACCTCTTCATAATTTTCATCAAATATGTTTTCAAAACGCATATAACCCTCCATTTTTTTATTGATATTTAGATTAACGCTAAAGTTAGTAATAGTAAAATCAGATAGTTTTACATTCTGGGGGTAGACTATATCTTTTTGTGAACCATTGTATTGAATATTTGTATTAAGAATAATTAAATCATTTGGTTTCCATAATAAATTTAGACTAGAAATATTTCGAGGTCGTCTTACTTCGTCTTGATATTCATTGATTCCATTTAACTCAGTTGAGTCATTATAAGTATATGAAAAGTTTATGGTTAAATTTTTGTTTAGCTTGCTATATGAATTCAGCTCCAAGCCTTTTCTTTTACTTAGTCCAGTTTTATTCATTGCTGTGTAACCAAAAGTTATTGGGTCCAAGGCATTACCATCTATTTCGTTTTCTAATTCTGAATTAAATATTGTTGCAGATAAACGGAAATCTCCATTATTAAATTTCTGATCATATCCTATTTCCCAGTTAGTTGATTTTTCAGGTTGAAGGTCAGGATTTCCAATAAAATTAGTATAAAAACCAAAACGCTCTGTAAATGTTGGATTTTTGACAGCTGTTCCATAAGAGCTTCTGAGCATAACCGTCTCACTAAAGTCATATATACCTTCAAATCTATAAGTATTTGAATCTTTAAATTCCGAGTTATAGTCTTGGCGAGAACTGATGGCAATTGTAATATCATCTAATATGTCAGCTCTATATTCAAAAGCGATGCTATTTGTTTTTCGATTCTGATTTTGGTTTGGGTCAAAAATCCCATAAATTCCATAATCATTTATAACTCCGAGCTGAGAAAATTTTTCTTTCTCATGCTCTGCTAAAACTGAAATCCTATGATTAAATTCATTCCAAAAAATTGAACTAATAAATTTTACTTGATCTTTGATTGAGGATGTTGATGTCCCACGAAAGCCTTCATTAAAGTCCTGATTGTCATTTTTGGATTGAGTGATTGATAAATGGTGTTGCCTGATTCTGTCTGTACTTAAATAATCTGTTTTGAGACCAATGATTGTGTTATCAAATTTAGCTACTTTGTCTTGATCTTCAATCAATCCATCAAAGTTGGTATCAGAATCATATTCGTTCATTCCATTAGATCGTCTTAGTGAAAATGATGTTTTTAATTTTTCATTTATCTTTAAGGAAGATTTAAAATTTATATTTTTGTTTTCATAACCATCTTTTTCAGTGCCTGTTCGAGAAATATTATCTCCATCTGTATTAATATGACTTAAACCAATCCGAAAATTAAAAAGTTTATCTTTATAACCTATGCTGACTCCGTTATTTTGAGTAGCAAAACCTCCTCTCTCTGAAAAAATGTTCATACTAGTTTTTAATGCGCTTTTTGTAATGATGTTAATAACTCCAGACATTGCATCACTTCCATACATTGAACTTTGAGGACCGCGTATGACTTCAATTCTCTCAATATCAGCTGCAACAAGTGTGCCCCAATTTAATTCATCACTTTGAGCTGGACTATTTGCCTCAACACCATCAATTAATACAAGTAAATGGTTTGCTTCACTTCCTCTAATTCTAATTTGGGTTTGAGAACCTCGCACACCACTCCTGCTTACAGCCAAACCAGGAACATCACGCAAAAGATCACTTATGCTTGAAACAGTTCTATTCTGAATATCCTCATAATTAATTATAGTAACAGCGTTGGCTGTTTGATTTTTAGATAT
>CABYNW010000023.1 GCA_902520495.1 uncultured SAR86 cluster bacterium
GATGGGATGTGGTTGCTGTAGTTACTGATAATCACCAAGAAACATCGCCCACTGCAAATGCAGCAAGAAAATTTGGGTTAAGGCTTCTTGATTATGATTCGTTACTTGAAGCAATCAATTCAGATTCACTTGAATTTGATTTAGCGGTCTCTTATGTATATTGGAGAATCTTAAAAAAGCCATTAATTCAATCACCAAAACTTGGAATTTTAAATTTTCATCCTGCTCCTCTCCCTGAATTAAGAGGTACCGGTGGTTTTAATCTTGCAATTCTTGAAAACTTTAAAAATTTTGGTGTCACAGTTCATTATATGGATGAAGGTATCGATACCGGACCTGTAATTGAAGTAGATAGATTCCCAATTGATGCAAAGTCTGAAACTGCACAAAGCCTTGAGAAAAAAAGTCATAAAAGAATGGTAGATCTTTTTAAGAAAACATTGATTAGAGTTAAGAAAAATGGAATCCTACCTAGTCAAAAATTAACTGGAGGAAGGCATTTGTCAAGAAAAGAAATGGAAGAATTAAAAAAAGTTAAGCCTGGGGACGATATTGATGCAAAAATTAGAGCATTTTGGTTTCCTCCTTATGATGGTGCATATGTAGAAATTGATGGAAAAAATTATACACTTGTCAATCGCGGAATTTTAGAAGAATTAGACGGGGATGCAGAAGCAATCTTTCGTCATACTCAAATTGGTTCATAAATATAATTAAATAATGTTAGATTGGGTAAGAAAAGATCTTAAGGAATTTGGTAACTATTTAAACTCAGAAAATGAAGTAAGAGAACTGAGTGCAAATGATATCGACATAGCTTTTATAGGCTCTGGTCTTTCATCTACTTACACTTTAATTGAATTCATAAATCAAATAAGTGATAAAAAATATCTTAAATCGATATTAGATAATAAAAATTTGATAAAAATAGTCATGTTTGAAAAAGATTCCTGGCTATGGGGGGGTATTCCATATGGAAGACGCTCTGGATTTACTTCACTAATAATAACTCCATTAGATGAGTTTCTTCCAGCAAATGAATTAGAATTATTTGTTGAATGGATGAGCGTAAATATTAGTTGGTTAATTGTACCCTTTAAAAAAGATGCTGGGGCAAGATCAAAAAAGTGGCTTGAGGATTCTGAAGAAAAAATAATTTCAGGTCAAAGTTCAAAGATTCATATACCACGATATTTTTTCGGAATATACATATGGGATAAATTAAGAGAAACTGTTTCTAAATCAAACAAAAATATTAAATTAGATTTTGTTAAATCTGAAATTATGTCAATAAAATCTATTGATAAAGAAAGTAGGAACGGTTTTGAAATCTGTATTAAAGAGGGTGACATATTTTTCTCTAAACAAGTTCTTATGGGGGTAGGAATACCTAAGATAAGATCGCTAGGACAACCTGAAGAGGTTGATAAGAATATTTTATTTCTTGATGATCCTTACTATCCTGACTTAGATTCATCATTGAGTGATCTAAATAAAAACATTGAGATAAATAAATCTTCTGAAGTTCTTATAGTTGGTGCAAATGCCAGTGCTCTTGAGCTTATATATCAAATAACTAACTTGAATAACTTTGATGATAATAAAGTATCTTTTACTGTGATGTCTCCTCAAGGTAAATTGCCAGATTTATTTATTAAAGATAGAAGTACTGATTTTTACGCAAAAGAACTTGAACATTTAAGTGTTTTAAATGATCAAATTACTGCCGATATGATTCTGAATTCTTTAAAAGAAGATCTAATGTTTGCTAACAAAAACAATTATGATATCTCTGATACATTGCCCATATTCACAAATCACGTGGGTTCCTTAATTAAAAAATTATCAAAAAAAGAAAAGTACAAATTCATTTCTTATCATGGTGTTGAAATAGGCAGATTGCAAAGAAGAGCTGGTATGGAATACACGCAACCAATAAATGAACTCTTAAAATCAAAAAAACTTAAAATTGTTAAGGGAAAGTTTCTTAATCTATGCTTTGAGGATAAGAGAACTCTTGTAAATTTTATTGATGACAGAGGTATATCTAAGAAAGATTTCTTTAATATTGTAATTAACTGTGCTGGTTCTTCTGGTCTTACTGAAAGGGGCATGACACCACTTTTAAAACAACTTAAAGATTCTGGCTTATGTAAACCAACTATATCAAATCATGGATTTATAGTTGGTGATAAATTTGAAATAAAAAAGGGCTTTTATATAAATGGGCCATTGCTTGCTGGTAATATTATTGGCGATATGGGTATTTGGCATGTAGAGCATTGTGGTCGGATAATTTCTTTTTCTAAACAAATTGCAAAAAATATAATTGATGAAAAATTACATGCGGAGAATAAATAATATATAAATTAAAGAGCTTCTAATATTAAATTGATAATTCCCTGCTGTTGATCTAAAGACAAATCACTACTTGATGGCAAACAAAGACCAGAATTAAAAATTGATTCATCAAATCCTGAGCCATAATATGGTATTCCATTAAATATTGGCTGAAGATGCATTGGTTTCCATAACGGTCTAGATTCAATTCTGTGTTCATTTAAAATCTTGATAACTTCTAAATGCGAAATGCCAGTTTTTTGTGCATCAATTGTTAAAGCTGTGAGCCATCTGGTTGATTTGTAACCATTCGGTTCTGGCATAAAATTAATTCCTTCAACATTTAATTTATCATAATATCGATCAAAGATATCTCTTCTAGCTTTTACTCTATCATCTAGAACCGACATCTGCCCAAGTCCAATTGCTGCAGATATATTTGATAGTCTGTAGTTATATCCTATATGTGAATGTTCATAATGTAGCGCCCTATCTCTAGCTTGAGTGGAGAGAAATCTTGCTTTATCTGCCCAAGATTTATTTTTTGTTACTATCATTCCGCCTCCTGATGTAGTTATAATTTTATTACCATTAAATGATAAAATTGCGATATCCCCACCTGAACCAGCTTTTCTTCCATCTAAGTATTCAGCACCTAAACTTTCAGCACTATCAACAACCAAGGTTACTTCATATTCCCTTGCAATAGCCTCAAGTGAATTTAATTCAACTGATTGACCATAAAGATCTGTTGGAATAATTGCTTTTGGCAATCTATTTTCAATAGAAGCCTTTTTCAATTGCTCTCTCAAGATGTTTTCATCAATACACCAAGTTTTCGGATTTAAATCAAAAAAACGAGGTATAGCGCCTATGTATTTTATTGGGAATACACCTCCAGCAAAAGTCATCGATGACACCCAAACCTCATCACCTTTCTCTACTCCAGAAACTATTAATGCCAAGTGTAAAGCAGAAGTTCCTGAGCTTAATCCTACGCAATAAAAATCTTGACCGATATAATTAGATACTTTTTCTTCAAACGCATCTAAATGTGGACCAAGTGGAGCAATATAATTTGAATCAAATGCCTCTTTGACATGGATTTCTTCTTGCCCGCTCATATGTGGTTTAGATAAAAATATTTTCATAGCTTAATTATTAACTAAATTGTATAGTATTATTCTTTGTTGCCTGTAAATTTATCTTGTCCGACTCCAATATCATCATCAATACCAGATTTATTTATTACTTTTAAAATAGTTTTCAAGATAATCTTAATATCCATAAATACATTATGGTTATCAACATACCATACATCTAAATTAAATTTCTCATCCCAAGTAATTGAATTTCTTCCGTTAATTTGGGCCCAGCCAGTAATTCCCGGTAATACTTCATGACGTCTAGCTTGATGATCAGAATATAAAGGTAGATACTGAATTAATAATGGACGAGGCCCAACAATACTCATATCACCTTTTAATACATTAAAAAGTTCTGGTAATTCATCTAATGAAGAGTTTCTTAACCAAGTTCCAAATTTAGTAAGTCTTTCCTCATCAGGAAGCATATTGCCATTTGAATCCCTATCATTAAGCATAGTCCTAAATTTAATAATTTTAAAAATCTTACCATTTTTGCCTGGTCGTTCCTGAGTAAAAAAAACCGGCATGCCCATTATTTTCATTATTAAAATGGAAATTATTAATAAAACAGGTAACAGGATTATTAAAGCAAAAAAAGATACAAGGATATCAAAAAAATTTTTTAACAATATTAAAACCTCATCTATTTGAAGTCGCTCATATTAGCATAACCCCTTATGCTTAGATAGAATTTTAATTAAAATAGAGCGTTCAAAATTTATTCATTACTTTATATCCATATGTCTAAACATTTGTTCATTTACTTTTTCAACATCATATTTTTCTATAGCAATAATTCGAGATTGTGCACCCATTTGATTAATCAATTCAGGATTTTTAATAAAATTTAACATTGCTTTTACTAGTGAGTCTACTGCTTTAACAGGAACAAGAAATCCATTCCTCCCATCTATAACAGTCTCTTTGCATCCTGGTGCATCGGTTGTAATAATAGGCCTTCCCATTGCCATTGCCTCTAGCACCGTGCGGGGTGTACCTTCTCGATAGGAAGGCAATACATACACACTGCTATTAGTAATTGCAGGTTTTACATCTTCTAAGCGTCCATAAAAATTTATATCGCCAGAATCTATTCTATTTTGAAGATCTTCTTTAGGGATTGCACTTGGATTTTCATCAATCCAGCCGACTAAACCAAAAATAATATCTGGGTATTCTTTCTTAATAATTCTTGATGCTTCAAAATACTCTCGTATTCCTTTATCTTTCAATAATCTAGCAATAAGCAAAAATGTTAGTTTTTTTGGAAATGGCGCCTCTTCAAAACTTTGCAAATCAACACCAGAACCATTTACTACAGCTGTCTTCTTGTCTTTAGCTTTAAGTATTTGTAAATTAAAAAATAATAATTCGTCATCCTGATTTTGAAAAATAATTTTATGAGCATTTGAAAGAGAAAGTCGATATAAAAATTTCACAATATAAT
>CABYNW010000024.1 GCA_902520495.1 uncultured SAR86 cluster bacterium
AATTAAGCCTAGCATTGTTGTAACTAAAGCCTGAGAGATACCCCCTGCCATTTGTTTAGGATCACCGGTGCCAAATAATGTGATTGCTTGGAATGTTTCTATCATACCGATAACAGTACCTAGGAGCCCGAGTAAAGGTGCAACAGCTGCAAAAAATTTAATCCAGTTACTACCCCATTCTAAAGTTCCTGTGTAATTAATAATAATTTCATCAATAATATTCTCTTTAGAATCTCTTGAGTCTCCAGACTTAAGCGATTTTGTCATTTCACTAATAACTCCAGATGAATCATCATTAACTTCCTCAGAATATTCACGCAGTTTATAAATTTTAAATAAACTAAAAGCTGTACCTATTAAACCAATCAATATAATAATAAAACCGATAAGCTTACCTTGAGCAATTCTTTGGAACCATCCAGGTTTATCAAGGTATAAGGATAATAAGAATCCTCTTGTAGGGTCTATTGCTACTTCCTTGTAATCATCAGCTCTGGCATGTTTTTTAAGCGATCTGGTGATGTTAGATTCAGGCTGTTTAGCAAGTAATTTAAAAGAATTTAAAGAGGAAGCTGGTGTAACAAATTTATTGTTATAGGATGCAGAAAATAAACCATATCTTATAATCTGGCCATCAAAACTTTCTCCATCTGGATCTGTGATTATAGTATCAATTTTTTTGATTTCACCTCCAGCAACTATCTCATCAAAATAGGCTATCCATAATTGCTCTAACTCTTCTAAATTATGAACCTTTATCTTACTAATCTCTTTTAAAGCCTCTAACCTGTTAGGAAATTCATAAAAAACAACAGAATTTTCTGAAGATGCAGCTAACTCTCCAGCAAATTGACGCGTTACACCAAATAATTCTCCTAAAACACCTATTTTAATTTGTAATTTTTCTTCTAAATCAGTTAAAGTTTTTTCATTATCTTCAAACTGTTTTTCAAGCTTTTTATTTCTTGCTTTTTCATTTTCTAACTTAGTTTTGGCATCATTTAATAAAGCAGTTCTCTCTTCAATCTTATCTAGAAATGATTGAAGTCTCTTATTGTCTTCGTTTACATAGATGCTTTTATTTGTTTTAACCAATTCTAAAAGAGCATTAATTTCATTATTTCTTAATTCTTCTATCGGAACTTCTTCATTATCTTGAGAAATAACATTTAAAGATAATATAAATAATAATGTATAAATCTTTTTCATAATTAATTCTCTAAAGGTTTTACAGGGAGGTTTATAAAATTTGGTGGAGCTTGTCTATTTGCAATATCCAATGCAGCTTTAATCTCATCATCTAGTGATGAACCTTTGTGAACCCATTCTTGAGTATTAGAATTCCAGAAGCCTGTTTCTCTTCCATTGGGAGTCCTGTAATATAAGCCAAGTCTTCCTAATCTAAAGTAATCTACTGCTCTTTCGTTTCCTTCTATATTCAAAAATCCTTGATATGATTCTATGGTCTTACCAAAATTTGCTTCCAATTGATATGCTTCAAAAATATTTCTAAATTTTTCAGCAGTAGTAACATCTGCCCTAATTATTAATTTATCTAAGTCATTTAATCTAGATCGTCTCTCATCAATTAAAAATGGAATATCTAGAGAAATAAACTTATTAAGTGAATCAACCATTCTTTTCAATAGAGGTAATATATCTATATTAATGCTGTCTAATGAATCTAGTTGATCGTTAATATCCGCAATCTCTAGTATCTGTGCATCAATAATTTGAGACAACTGATCATCATAATTTTTTAATGAATTGAACTCATTTAAGGTATCTTTATAATCAAAATATATTTTTTTTGATTCGATATCTAGCTCATCAATTTTATTCTGAATGTCTATAGATACATTACTTGCCTCAACTTGAGTGCTTATTGTCTGATCAACAATTTCTTGTGAAAACATAGAACTTGAAAAAAACAATAAAATAGTAATTATTTTCATATGCATATTATATATATTTTTAAAGTATTTATAAAAAAAGAGCTCTAAACTAAGAGCTCTTTTAAAGTAAGTTTAAATTAGAATCTAAATTCTAATCCTGCAGTAACATATCTACCGAAAGCACTAAAATAGTATCTATTATAGTATGGGAAGCCATATGCTTCATCACGCTGAGGCATTTTGTCTTCTACGTTTCTAATACTTAAGTAGAAATTTAGATCAGGGCTGTAGTTATAATAACTTGATAGATTCATAATCATATGAGGGTCACTTTTTGCAGGAGTTGAGTACCCTCTGTACATTTCCATATGACCTGTTCTATCTGTAAATAAAGTAGTACCAAAATCTTTATATCTCCAACCAATTGATATATTTTGTTGAGATCTAGGCTCATATAGATATACATCTAATGCATCCTCTTCATCTGAATAATCATCAAACTTCGTAGAGCTCTTAAGAATATGTGATGAAGATACTCTAAATGTAAAGTCTCCAGCATTTTCTGTCTCAAGTCTATAGTTTAAAGACCAGTCGGCACCTTCATAGTTAATAAATGATTGGTTTGAGTATGCTGGTCTAACTTGCTCAAATGGACCAATTGGATATGTTCCACCAAGTGGGTTTGCAGTAGATCCACGAGTAATTTTTGCAAATACATCATCACAATTTCTATCTGGGAATGTGTCATTCATGAAGTTTTGGAAATCATCACCGTATAAACATTTCCCTTCAGCATAGTTGATTGTATATGGACTCTCTCTAGTAACAGCGCCTTCTAATAAAACTTCATATAAGTCTATAGAAAGATTAAGATTATTATTAATATCCCATACTAATCCAAGTTGGAAATTCTCACCCTCTTCTTCTTTTAATGTTGTATTACCAGATAATAAAGCTTGAACACTTCCTGATCCAACTTCACACTCTGTGTAATCTTGATAATTGTATACAGCTGGGTTAGCTAATGTATATGCATAACAAGCTACGTAGTCCTGGAATCCATTATAGTAACCAGAACTCGCTTTTTGGAATAAATAGTTCATATCTGGAGCTCTAAACGATTCAGAAGCAGAAAACCTGATCAGTAAATCGTCATTTGGTCTGTATGCAAAACTAGCCATTAGTGAGTTTCTAGATCCAACATTTGATGAATCATCATCATATTTATCGAATCTTGTAGCTATATTTGCTTCTAATTTATTTGTAAGCATTGTAGAAAGCTCTATCCCAATTGAATCTCTTGTTCTTTCGCCACCACCGTCAATAGCTGAACCCTGGATAAATACAATTGCACCAGCTTCTGAATCATCATCTAACCTACCAGCAGCTGGAGTTAGATCATACTCTTGTTCTTGATGTTCTGCAGAAATCGCAAAACCAACAAATTTATTACCTACCTCAACTTCTCCACTTATTTGAAAATCAATTGTAGTTTGAGAAGATTCAGCCATGACGCTGTCATCAGCAAGCCAACTACCAAGCATTTCATTAGTAACATCTCCAAATAGTCTATCTGTTAGGAAACATGATGATCTTCCATAATAGTTCTGCCATCCGCATACAGGGTCAGCAATACCATATGAATTAAGAGTTGCTTGGCTATAATTGTAGCCATAAAGATATTCTTGATATGATGATCTTAAAAGATTTCCATCAGCGTCAGTTGCGCCAACACCAGCAAAATAATCATACATTTGATCTGTAAATGTTTGTTTATCAGCTTCATAATCATAATTAGTAGTATTAATTCCTACTGACCATTCATAACCTTGAGCTGTAGTACCTGATAGACCCATAAATCCATCAGTTAGATCTTCTTCAACATCTGTTCTTGCTTCTGCATTAGGAGCATTGTTAGCTGAAAAATATCTTAAGAAGTAACTTACTTGGTTATAACCTGATTGAGCTGAGAAAGGAATTTGGTTAGCAGGATCATTTGATGTCGCTATAAACTGACCAATTCTTCTTGGATCAAGGATACCACCAGACATAAATAAATATCTATTTACCTCACTTCTGTAATAAGCTTTATCTGTGTAGCTATAAATTCTTGAATCAAAAGTTATACCGTTATCAAAGTTGTGAGTAAATGAGAACATAACAGATGCGTCTTCTCTTTCATTACTCATAGTGGCTGAAGTACCACCAAATCTATCTGAACCATAATCATGACCACACATATGACCTGGGTATGAGCCAGAATAATTATATTCAGCAACTTGTTTATCAAAGTCAAAGAAATCCGGTGACATGCTTGAGCAAGGTATACCAAACTCTTCTGAACCAAAATATCTGTTGTAACCACCAGCTCCTGCTTGTGTATACCATATTAATCCAGCTCTTGGAGCTACATATGCAGAACCATAACCTGGGTCATCAGTGAATGAGTTAAAACCATCTCTGTCAGCAAAATACATTGGATCACGAACTTCTCCGTTTATACCAAGTGTCCAGCTTGAATTTCCAAAGAAACCACCTGTGGTGAAAGTTGCTTGATGAATATTGTCGCCACCGTGCTCAGTTTGTGAAGAATATAATTGAAATTCACTATAGTCTTTACCTTGAACTGTAATAATATTTACAACACCTGAAACTGCATCAGAACCATAAATAGCTGACGCACCTTGAGATAACACTTCTATTCTATCTACAAGACCTGCTGGTACAACGCCAGTATTTACAA
>CABYNW010000025.1 GCA_902520495.1 uncultured SAR86 cluster bacterium
AGAGGCTGTCTTTTTATTCTCAAATGGTAAGTCATTCAAAAGCACAAATCTGCAATCATTAATTAAATATAAAAAAGAGAATTTTTATCTAAAGGGGTTCGATAATACTAAGGGCCATATTGTAGAAATTCAAAAATTCAAAAATAAACCTATATCGATAATGCTTAATAATAAAAAAATTGTTACAAGCAAACTTATTAAAAAATTTCCATGCACACCAATTCATAACAACACCTTTTCATTCGCTAATGCTTCGCCAGATTTTAGAAGAAAATTATTAGATAGATCAATATTTATAGCTGAAGAAAATTTTTCTTCTTCTTGGTTTGCATATCATAGGACATTAAAACAAAGAAATGCAATGCTAAAAAGTAACCGCATATCAGATATTTATGCTTGGAATAAGAAACTTGCAAAAGAAGGAATTATTTTAACAAAATATAGGGAAACCTTTTTTAAAAAAACATTGTCAGAATTTAATTCTATTATAGAAATTCTTGAATCAAACAATCTTTTTGGTTTTTTTAATTTAATCTCAATAAGTTTTTCGATCGGATGGGATGGTAAAAAATCTCTATTTGAGACACTCGAAAATAATAATCAGAAAGATATTAAAAGAAAAACAACAACAGAGGGTCCTCACAAATCTGATATAACATTTTTAATCAATAGCCTTGATGCTAGACAGGTTTTATCTCGTGGCGAGCAAAAACTTTTTTCTATTTTGTGGTCATATGCTCAGCACGAGGTTTTAAAAAAATATTATCAAATAGAAGCTACGTTGCTTATTGATGATATTAAATCAGAACTTGATGACAGGACTTTTGCTTTATTTATTGATTTATTAAAACATAACAAAAATCAAGTTATCTTTTCCTGTATAGAAGATTGTTTTAGTAGTAAAATAACTAATCAATTCAACGAGTTTAAAAAGTTCCACGTGGAACAATTAGGATAAGAGAATGGCAAAAAAATCAACGAAAGCCAAATATGACTCATCCAATATTCAAGTTTTAAAAGGCCTTGAGGCTGTCAAAAAAAGACCGGGAATGTACATAGGCGATACTGACGATGGATCGGGCTTGCATCACATGGTTTTTGAGGTTCTTGATAATTGTATTGATGAAGCAATGGCAGGTCATTGTTCTGACATACACGTTATTATTAATAAAGATGGTTCAGTTACTGTTAAAGATAATGGCAGAGGAATACCTGTTGACGTTCACAAAAAAGAAGGTGTTTCAGCAGCTGAGTTAATTTTAACAACCCTTCATTCTGGAGGTAAATTTGACGACAACAGTTATAAAGTTTCAGGTGGGCTTCATGGGGTTGGGGTGTCTGTTGTAAATGCGCTTTCTAAAAAACTATTACTTGAGGTTCATAGAGATGGGGGTGAATATTTTCAAGAATACGTTGAAGGCAAACCAAAAGCAAAGCTAAAAAAAATAAAAAAATCAGACAAAACAGGAACCAAAATAACCTTCTACCCTTCTAATAAAATATTTACTTCTATTGATTTTGAAACAGATAGGATTTACAAAAGAATCCAAGAGCTTTCTTTTTTAAATGCAGGCGTCTCTATTAATGTAGAAGATAAAAGATCAGGAAAATCAAGAAAATTTAAAAACAATGGAGGACTCTCTAGTTATGTTACTCACCTAAAAGGAAGAAAACAGATTGTTTCTGAAATTTTTGAGTGTTCTGCAACTGAGAATGAGGTTGGTGTAGAGATTGCAATGCAGTGGACAGACTCATATTCAGAAAATGTACTATGCTATACCAATAATATCCCTCAAAAAGACGGTGGAACTCATTTGGCTGGATTTAGAGGCAGTTTAACAAGGGTTCTCAAGTCCTTTATTAAAAAAGAGAATGCTAAAAAAACACCAACAGATTTACTAGGAGAGGATGTAAGAGAGGGATTAATTGCAATTATTTCAGTAAAAGTACCAGATCCTAAATTTTCTTCACAAACTAAAGAAAAACTAGTTTCATCAGAGGTTGAAAGTGTTGTAAGCACTGTATTTAATAAATATTTCAATGAATTTCTATTAGAAAATCCAAAAGACTCTATGAGCATAATAGCAAAGGTTTCAGAGGCTGCCTTAGCAAGAGAGGCAGCAAGAAAAGCAAGAGAAATGACAAGAAGGAAAGGGGTTCTTGAAATTGCAGGATTACCTGGAAAACTAGCTGATTGTCAGGAAAAAGATCCAACCTTATCTGAAATATATATTGTAGAGGGAGATTCTGCAGGCGGATCCGCAAAACAGGGTAGAAACAGGAAAAATCAAGCAATTCTTCCATTAAAAGGGAAAATTATCAATGTTGAGAAAGCACGAATTGATAAGGTGCTTGGTTCCGCAGAAGTTGGCACACTTATTAAAGCGCTTGGCTGTGGAATAGGCGAAGAAGATTTTGATATAGACAACCTAAGATACCATAGGATTATAATAATGACCGATGCTGATGTGGATGGTTCGCATATAAGAACCCTTCTTTTAACCTTCTTTTACAGACAAATGTACGAAATCGTAGATAAAGGCCATATATATATTGCATTACCGCCTTTGTATAAAATAACAAAAGGTAAAGATTTTATATATGCTTCAGATGAAAAAGAAAAAGATGATGCAATTAAAACTCTTTCAAAAAATGGGACTAGAGGCTTAGAAGTTCAAAGATATAAAGGATTAGGCGAAATGAATCCAGAGCAATTATGGACAACAACGATGGATCCTGTTAACAGAAGAATGATGCGTGTCGACATTAATGATGTTCAAGATGCCAATGAGTCCTTTGAGATTTTAATGGGAGATGATGTTGAACCTAGGAGAGAATTTATAGACGCAAACGCACTTTCTATAAAAGAGCTTGATATTTAATTAATTTCCTTAAAATTCATATTTATCCACTCATGCGCCCTATTAGTGAGATTTTTGGCACTTTTTCCATATAATTCAGGCCCAATTTTAACTATTATTGTCCCACTTTCTTTATTAAATCTTTTATTTTTCCAATATAAGCCTGAGTTATGGCATATTGGTACGATAGGAACGTTATTTTTTACAGACAATAGTCCGCAGCTATTTGAAAAAGATTTAAGTCCTTTATGGGGCCTGGATCTTGTTCCTTCTGGAAATATTATAATAGAATAGCCGCTTTTAAGTTTTTTAGTTCCGCTTTTTATAACTTTCTTTAAACTAATAATTTTTTTTGATCTTCTTAAATGGATTGGTTTAAGGCATGCTAACGCCCAACCAAAAAAAGGTATTAGCAATAATTCTCTTTTTATAATACTAGATGAGGGTATGCAAAGGGTTTGTAAGAAAAATGACTCCCATGCCCCCTGATGGTTTGACACCAAAATACATGGCTTATTAGGTAGATTTTCCAATCCTTCAACAGTCCATTTAATACCACAAATTAACTTTAAAGAATATAATATAAAGATAATCCATTTAGATGCAAATTTCTGTAAAGTTTCAGTTTGAGTGAAAGGATATAGTCCTATTATTATTAATGCTATTGGAATAACAGAAGAATATAAGATTAAATTAAATAATAAACTGCGTAAGGTTTGCAATTTTAAGACTTTATTTTTTTTATAATAAAATCAGAAAGCTCATTAAGACTAACCCTGGATTGATCCATTGTGTCTCTATCTCTAATTGTTACAGACTCATTATCTAAGCTCTCAAAATCTATTGTTATGCATACAGGGGTTCCAATTTCATCATGTTTTCTGTAACTCTTACCAATATTACCGGTATTTTCAAATATAATCCTTCCTAAGCCAAGTTTTTGGAGTTGGTCTTTTACAACTTTTGCTAATTTCACCATATTTTCATTATTTTTTTTAAGAGGTATTACCGCAGCTTTAACTGGCGCAAGATGAGGTTTAAGATTAAGAACGACTCTATTCTTACCACCATCTAATTTTTCAATACTGTATGCTTCATTAAGTATTGCTAAAAATCCTCTTTCCACTCCAGCAGAAGGCTCTATTACATATGGCACAACCCAATCACCGTCATCATTTTGAATAGCAAGCTTGCTATTAGAGTCCTTGTTCTCAGATACCTTCGATTTAATATTAAGATCATCTTGTTTTTTTGAATGTGAACCAAGATCAAAATCTGCTCTATTAGCTATTCCTTCAAGTTCTTCAATACCGTGGGGAAATCTATACATTATGTCAACAGTTCTTTTTGAATAATGAGCTAACTCTTTATCAGGAACTTCATATAATTCTATACTTTTCATGGGTACACCTTGTTTATTCCACCAATCCAGCCTATCTTGTACCCATGAGTTATGAATTTCTTCATCTGTACCAGGTACAACAAAATATTCTAATTCCATCTGCTCGAACTCCCTAACTCTAAAAATAA
>CABYNW010000026.1 GCA_902520495.1 uncultured SAR86 cluster bacterium
CTAAATGTGATGGGCTTGGAGTTATTCAATTTTTTAATGAAAAACAATTAATTCAAGATGATGGGGTTTCAATTGCTAATGGTGCCATTAAAGGATGGACAAGAAGAAATAGATTTTACTATTATCAACTAAAATGCCTAAGTAATCATTTTGACTTTACTTTGACAACAAAGTGGAGGGACTACCCTCAAAAAATTAAAGACATAATTCTTTGGGGTACAAAAGAAAAAATTGATTTCTCCCACAGATTTAGAAGTGGAAGCAGAATAATAAGAAAGCATCGTTTTGAAGGAGTAATTCCATCTACAGAAAGAAGGTTTAAGGAAACAGATTCAGAGTACATTAGAAATGAACTTGCAAAATTAATGTCTGAAAGTACCTGTGATGAGTGTGATGGATCAAGACTGAATACTTATGCAAGAAATGTTTTTATTAATGATGCTCAAATTCATAATATTACATCTATGAAAATAAGCGAGTCATTAGATTTTATAAAAAAAATGAAGCTTGAAGGCTCTAAAGAAAAAATTGCTGAAAAAATATTAAAAGAAATTAAAGATAGGCTTACATTTCTAGAAGATGTTGGCTTAAATTATCTTACGCTAGATAGAAGTGCTGAAACATTATCCGGTGGAGAAGCTCAAAGAATTAGGTTAGCTAGTCAAATTGGTTCAGGATTAGTTGGTGTTACATATGTCCTAGATGAGCCTTCTATTGGTCTTCATCAAAGAGATAATGCAAAACTTATTAAAACTCTTAATAATCTAAAAAATCTTGGAAATACAGTAATTGTCGTTGAGCATGATGAAGAAGCGATCAGGTCTGCAGACCATATTATTGATATTGGCCCTGGCGCAGGCAAGCATGGAGGAGAAATATGTGCTCAAGGTGATATAAATGCTATTTTAAAAAATAAAAACTCTATAACTGCTAAATACCTATCTGGTGAAAAAAAAATTAAAATACCTCAAAAAAGAACTGAAAATGGCAATGAAAAAATAAGCATTATTGATGCTCATGAAAATAATTTAAAGAAAATATCTGTAAACATCCCTGTCGGTCTTTTTACATGTATCACAGGAGTCTCAGGATCAGGTAAATCAACACTAATTAATCAAACTCTTCTGCCTATAAGTTCTTTTGTACTGAATAAATCCAAACTCTCAAAGGAAATCAAATGTGAAAAGATTGAAGGATTAGATCATCTTGATAAAGTTATTAATATTGATCAATCTCCGATTGGAAGAACTCCAAGATCAAATCCAGCAACATATACAGGACTTTTTTCACATATAAGAGATCTTTTATCTCAAACTGTTGAAGCTCGATCTAGAGGCTATAAGCCAGGGAGATTTAGCTTTAATGTTAAGGGTGGGAGATGTGAAGCCTGTCAAGGCGATGGGATGATTAAGGTTGAAATGCATTTTCTTGCTGACGTATATGTAAGGTGTGATGTTTGTAATGGAAAAAGATACAATGAACAAACTTTAGAAATCAAATACAAAGATAAAAATATAAGTGACATTCTTGATATGACCGTTGAAGATGCTTTGGATTTCTTTGATGCGCATCCATCAATTAAAAAGAAATTAATAACATTAAATGACGTAGGTCTTGGATATATTACACTCGGTCAATCAGCCCTGACATTGTCCGGTGGCGAGGCACAGAGAATAAAACTCGCCAAAGAATTATCAAAAAGAAGTACTGGTAAAACACTTTTTATACTAGATGAGCCAACAACTGGTCTACATTTTGCTGATATTGAATTACTACTAAAGGTTTTAGATAGATTAAAAAAGCAAGGTAATACGGTTGTTGTTATTGAACATAATCTTGATGTAATTAAAACAGCTGATTGGATTGTAGATTTAGGACCAGAGGGAGGTTCTGATGGAGGCATGATTGTGGCTGAAGGAACACCAGAAGATGTTGTTAAAAAGAAAGGTTCTTATACAGGACAATTCCTTAAAGGAATTCTAAACTAAGCAGCAGATTCTTCTTCTTTTAATTCAGGCTTATCAGAGTCTTCTGAATCTTCAACAACTCTATCAACAAGCTCTATGTAAGCCATATCAGCTTTGTCACCAGGTCTAAATCCGGCCTTAATAATTCTTGTATAGCCACCATTCCTATCTTTAGCATTAATAGAAACTTCTGTGAAAAGTTTAGCTACTGCTGAATCAGATCTTAGTTTACTAAAAGCATGTCTTCGATTAGCCACCGTATCATCTTTACCAATAGTAATTAATGGTTCAATAAATCTTCTTAACTCTTTTGCTTTAGGAAGTGTCGTTTTAATAATATCTCTCTCTATTAGAGCTATAGCAAGATTTTTAAATAGCGCCTTTCTATGAGAGGAGTTTCTATTAAATTTTCTACCTGATTTCTTATGTCTCATTTTTTATCCTACTGGAGGCCAGTTCTCTACATTCATACCCAATGAAAGATTTTTGGAAGCTAAAACATCTTTAATTTCATTTAATGATTTCTTTCCTAAGTTTGGAGTCTTAAGTAAATCAAACTCAGATCTATGAATTAAATCTCCAATAAGAAATATACTTTCAGCCTTAAGACAATTTGTAGATCTAACTGTAAGTTCTAATTCTTCAATAGATCTTAAAAGTATCGGATCAAAGTCATTCTGATCTTTTTTAGCTTCTTGTTCAGCAATAGCATCTAAGTCAACAAAAGCGCCAAGCTGTTGCTGAAGAATTGTTGCACAATGCTCAATAGCCATTTTGGGGTCAAGTGTTCCATCAGTTTCTAATTCAATTACTAACTTGTCTAAATCCGTTCTCTTTCCAGATCTTGCATTGTCAACATTATAAGAAACTCTTCTAACAGGACTATATGAAGCATCTAATTTTAGGGCTCCCACAACTCTATCTTCATCCTCTCTAAGGTCAGCAGGCTCATAACCTCTCCCGGTTTTAACAGTCAAAGTCATTTTAAGATTAACTTTATCAACAATAGTGGCTATATGAAAATCTGGATTTACAAGTTCAATATTACCTGGTGCTTCAAAAGATGATGCAAGCACATCACAAGGTCCGGTAATATCAAGTGACACCTCTGCAGAATTGCCTTCTATTAGGTTAATAGGCATATCCTTAATATTAAGTAATATATTAATTACATCTTCTCTTATCCCTTCAATAGTACTGTATTCATGTGAGATGCCGTCAATTGACACATCTGTTACTGCAGCACCAGGCATAGAAGAAAGAAGTATTCTCCTTAGAGCATTACCTAGAGTGTGACCAAAGCCTCGTTCTAGTGGCTCAAGTGTAATTTTTGATATAGTTGGTGATACGTCATCAACTTGAATTTCAGTTGGTACTAGTAAGTCTATTACTGATGTTTGCATAATTTTCTCCGCCTTTGTTAGATTATTTTGAGTAAAGCTCAACTATGAGATTTTCATTAATTTCTGTACTTAGATCTGTTCTGTCTGGAACAGATTTAAATACCCCTTTAAAATTTGAAGCATCGACCTCAAGCCAGCCGCATTCTTCTCTAGAGTCTGCAATTTTTAGGGCTGCAGCTATTCTTAAGTGTCCTTTTTTTGACTCCCTTACTTCAATCTCATCACCTTCTTGAACCTGATATGAGGGAATGTTAACTACTTTTCCATTAACCATAAATGCCTTATGTGAAACCATCTGTCTTGCTTCCGCTCTTGTTGAACCAAAACCCATTCTATAAACAACGTTATCTAATCTCTTTTCAAGCAATGAAAGTAAATTTTCACCTGTATTTCCTTTTAAAGAAGCAGCTTTTTTATAATAATTTCTAAATTGTTTTTCTAAAACTCCATACATTCTTCTTACTTTCTGTTTTTCTCTGAGTTGTAAACCATAATCCGAGAGCCTACCTCTTC
>CABYNW010000027.1 GCA_902520495.1 uncultured SAR86 cluster bacterium
CAAGTTGAGATTAAAAATATAAAGTTAGAGACTAAATAATGGCACATAAGAAAGCAGGTGGTTCTAGTAAGAACGGAAGAGATTCTAATTCTAAAAGACTAGGAGTAAAACGTTTTGGTGGCCAGTTAGTTAAGGCAGGCGAAATTCTTATTCGTCAAAGAGGAACTAATACACACCCGGGTTTAAATGTAGGAATTGGAAAAGATGATACACTTTTTGCAAAAGCCTCAGGCATGGTCCAATTTTCATATAAAGGCCCTAAAAAACGAAAAACAGCTAACGTTATTCCTAAGTAACGACATAACATGAATTTCATTGACGAGGCCTATCTCGAAATTAAGGCAGGAGATGGCGGATCTGGAGCGTCAAGTTTTCGTAGAGAAAAATATATACCCTTTGGGGGACCTGACGGTGGAGATGGTGGAAAGGGCGGTGATATCTATTTCAGAGTCAATACAAATTCTAATACCTTAATAGATTTCCAAAATAAAAAAATATTTAATGCAAAGAATGGAGAACGTGGTTCAGGGAAAAATAGATTTGGAGCTGCCGGTGAAGATTTATTTATAAATGTACCACTAGGAACAGTAATATATGACAACAATACTGATGAAGAGCTCATAGACTGCACTGATAAATCGGGAACTCATCTTATTGCAAAAGGTGGTGATGGCGGTTTGGGTAATGCCAAGTTTAAATCTAGCACTAATCAGGCTCCTAGAAAATGTACTCCAGGTTTTGAAGGTGAGTCTAGATCAATTAGGCTCGAACTTAAATCGCTGGCTGATGTAGGATTAGTTGGATTCCCAAATGCAGGCAAATCAACTTTTTTAAACAAAGTATCATCAGCAAAGCCAAAGATTGGTGATTATCCGTTTACAACATTGAGACCTCACCTTGGGACCATTAAAGGAAATGAGTCCAGCTATGTGATAGCAGACATTCCAGGACTTATTGAAGGCGCATCTGATGGAGCCGGTTTAGGAACAAAATTCTTAAAGCACATATCTAGAACAGGGCTATTATTAATATTTACAGATTTATTTTCAATTGAAAACATAAATCCGATTAAACAAGTTCAGTTATTAAAAAATGAACTAGATTCATTTAAAGATGACCTTACGCAAAAAGTATCTTGGATTGTATGCAATAAGATAGATTTATTAAGTGAAGATGATCTTGAAAAAATAAGAAATAATTTAGAAAAAGAATTAAAACTTTTACCTGAAGAAATTTTCTTTATTTCTGCAGCAACAGGAGAGGGGACCTCTGAATTATTAAAACGTCTAGAAACTGAGGTTCTTAGAAGCAAGCCTATAGTTGATTAATTTAATTCTTTAACAGCTTTTGATAGTCTGCTTTTAGTTCTAGCAGCTGCATTTTTATGAATTACTTTTTTTGAAGCAGCAGAGTCTAGAACTTTATTTGCTTTCTGGAGAGACTCAATTGCTTTTTCTTTATTTTGAGATTCAATATTGGCTCTAACTGTTTTGACAGCTGTTCTAACAACCGATCTTTGAGCATGTCTAAGCTTATACTTTTCAGTATTCTGTCTTGCTCGTTTTATTGCTTGTTTTGAATTAGCCATAATTATTTAAATTTAGGTCGCTAGTTTAATTATCTATAGTGTTTATGTCTATTGTTTTTTATAAAAAAAACGGCAACTGTAAACCACGACTACCATTTATGTAGATATTTAGAACTTATATACCACCTCAGCTCCAATAATTTTACCTTTTGCCAATGGAGAAAAAGTTCCACCAAAGCTCAGGTTAGTGTCTCCACCATGCTTAACTTCATTTGAAAGGTTTTTGCCATAAATACCAATATTGATTTTTCCATCTGGTGAGTAAACATCATAACCAAAATTTACAATATCTTGATTATTGATATACCCCTGATTATTTTCATTGTAATAAGACTTATCTCTATGATAATAGCTCAATCTTGTAATTGATCTCCAAGATCCTAGATTACCATCTATATTAAAGCCTAAACTATAGGTGAATGGCGCAGCTCTTGGAACTTCTAATGCGTAATCAAAAGCATCGATAATAAAGTCACCGGTTAAGTCTGAGATTAAGTTTTCATATTTAGAATGAACATAACCAACCGAAGCAAGCATTGTCACAGTGTCTGTTAAAGTATATATACCATCAAATTCAAATCCTCTATATGCAATATCACCGGCATTTTTAACAACCTGAGCAACACCGCTGATAGGATCTTGAATGTTTGTCATTCTTTGCGAATCATCAACAAGTGTGCTAAATAAAGCCCAGTTTAACCTACCTTTTTCAAAATCTGTTTTCATACCAAACTCAAGTGTTTCAACAGTTTCATCATCTGCTTTAGGTGATGCATCTGGATTAGTTGCCAAATCAACGCTATTTCTTAAGTTATAACCACCAGATTTAAAGACCCTTGTCCAATAACCATACATCATTGAATCTTCATCAGCATTATATGTAAAGCCAATTTTTGGAGATGTTGTCTTCCATGAATCATTATCAACATAGTCAAAGGGGCATGTTCCAGCAGGAACACTGCATGGGGGAGTAGGACCAACAGATACATTTCTATTTATAGAAGCCAAATGAATTTCTTTTTCTTCATCAGTTAATCTAAAGCCTAAATTTATAGAAAGATCATCATTAACGACATAGTCTAAAGTTGTAAATAAGGCTGTTTGCTCAACACTATGAAGACCTCCACCTGATTGCCATAAGAATATTCCTGGTGAGCCAGCAGCAGCATATAAAGCTCCTCTTAAGGCTCTATTATCCCAAACCATAACATCAGCTTCATACATAAATAATCCACTAGTAATGTCGAGCTTATCTGTCAAAGAACCAGAATATCGTAATTCATTGCTTATTTGTTCCATAGAAGATGATCCTGGTGCATCAAAGAAACTAATTGATCTAGCATCTACATCAAGATCTACTTCTAATGAGTACTCTCTTTTACCAAATACATTTGTCCAAGTTCCTTTATCTAAATACCAATTCATTGTGGCAGTTACGAAATCAGTCTCAGATTTTTGAAAACCTGGATTATCAATATTAAAATCAAGTGAATTTCTATCAAAGGTACTATTTGGTGCTGGAACAGCAGCACCATCATCTGCCTGACAACCAGTTCCATTTGCCCCCAAATGACATTGAGCAGCTGGACCACTTCCATCCTGATCGCTGTTTTCAATTCTTAAAGCGATATCAAATGAATCGCTGGGCTCATATACAAAAGCCAATCTAACTGTATCTTGTTCAAATTGACCATGATTAGATCCATCGTATGAATTCTTAAAATATCCAGAATCATCACTCCTGTGAATGCTAATTTTAGCTTTTAAAGTGTCGCTAATTGGACCAGAAAAACTATATTGCATGATATTGTTGTTTCCACCAGGACCGCCACCTTCAATAGCTAGCCTTGCTTTTTGTTTAGTTTCATCTCCAGGAAGTGCAGTATTAACAAGTATCACACCACCAGTTGAGTTTTTACCAAATAATGTTCCTTGAGGACCTCTTAAAACTTGAATACTTTCTAGATCAAACATATCAAATACCATTCCAGCGCTTACACCCATATAAACACCATCGACAACTATTGCAACTGCAGGCTCAACTGATGCAATAGAAGAATTTATTCCAATACCTCTAATGCTAAAGTTTTGTGTACCTTTGGTAGTTCCTATATCATCCATGGCAACATTAGGCATTCCAACCGCAAGATCATTAAAGTCTCTAAATTTTAATGCCTCT
>CABYNW010000028.1 GCA_902520495.1 uncultured SAR86 cluster bacterium
CAAATTTAACCCCATTATCAAATGTTCTTGAAAGCTCTATTGTAGAACCCGTATCTCCAGCAAGATATTCACCAGCTGAAATTTTCATGTCAAAAGGAATGGAACCATAATTTCTATAATAGAAATTTGAAATTAAAATTGTATTTTCATAATCTAAGTGGCCAAAGCCCCAATCATAATCTCGTTTCTTTACCTTAAAAAGCTCAACACCAAATGCATAATTTGATAGTTGCTTATAGTATAAATATTCGATGCCAACACCAGAATACATATCTTCCAGAATTCCTGCCGTAGCCATTAAATGATGATTTGTTTTAGGTGTAATATGGTAATCAAGCTGAGCTCTGCCAATTAAAATTCCTTTATCCATATTTTTAAGATATTGCTTAACATCTGATCTTACCTGTGCAGGAAATGTATCAACCGGTTTAAATCTTAAGTCATCAAAATTATCAGCAATTGAATATTTAAGATTTGAGCTAAAGAAAAGATTTTCTAGGATTACATACTCTGAATTATTTTCTATTAAGAAAGCTCCTTTAAAAAATTCTTCTCTTGATGCCAAGAAGGGTCTGAACTGCACTCCTGTTGAAGATTCAAATTTTCTTGAAGGATTTCTTTGATATATTAATCGCGAATTTCTTTCAAATGCTTGATCAATCTCATTGTATGCATCAAGACTTGCTATTTTTAAATCTTTCTTAATGCTCTTATTTATACCTGCATCAGAAGATGCTTCAGATATAATTTCTTCTATAATTTTTAAATTATTATGAGTGAACTGTGTTAGATCCAATCCAATAAATTGAGTACTTTCAGATATTTTATTAACCCCAATACCATTGTTTTCTAGATTCTTTATTAGTTTGTCGTACTTTGTATCCCTCTCTTCTGTTTCTGCTGGTTGATATTCATATTTTTTATAAGTTTTTTTAGGATTATTTTTATACACAAACTTAATTGATAAATAGTTGCCTCTTTCATAAGATGCTCCAATTGTAAAATTGTTATTTATAGAATAATCAAGGCCCAGTGAATAATTGCTTTTTCTCTTATCATAAACAAGTTGAGAGTCTCCACTGCCTGAGGTATTTATTACATCTCTTTCAATTTTTAATAGGGTTTTTTTGTTTAAACTATATGAAATTCCATAAAAGGGTGAGGCTGTTTTAGAAGAAAAATATTTATCTGGATCAAACTGACCACCACCACCTTTATTGCCAGAGGGTCTAGTTTCAAAACTGTCTGAGATATAGGTTAGTGGATTAGTAATTTTTTGACTTGAACCATTCAGCTGACCCCATCCCAATCCAAAATGCATATCAATATTTTTTATTCCATAGGTTGCAACAATATATTCAGAGCTATGTAATCCAGTTCCAGCAAAATCATATAAACCAATAGCTATAGCTGGCATTATACCTTCTTCTTTAAGTCTAACTTTAAGATTAAAACCCTTATCTTTTAATGATTGTTTACAAAAATCATATTCTTCAGTTTGAGGACAGTATGATTTATTTTGAACTCTAGTATAAAAAATAGATGCCTCCAACCAATCGAAAGGACTTGCTGAAAGCGTCATTTTTTGATCAGGAGTGCCGTTATATATTGTTATGCCATGAACTCCCTCGTTATAAAATCTTGCAGTTGGTGTATTTATTAATCCTACTACGCCATGATTATTATATATATTCGTATCGAAGTTATCTGGATATATTAAAGAAGAAAAAGAAATTAATAAAATAAAATAAATTTTATTAATTAAATTAATTAAAACTCTCAACATTCATAATCTCTATCTAATTATCATTAATGGCAGATAAAGATGCTAAAGCAACTCCTATATTACCCAAAATTGATACATAAGCCTGAGCTGCCAGCCTTCTAGTAGCTGAGCTATCCAATTTCTTTGGCACAAATATTATTGATCCAGGATATAAATTTATAGTTTGAGGCTGATTAGCAAATAAATTCTTTTTCTTTGAGAATTTCTCTGTTTCTCCATTTGGATGCAAAATATAAATTGATTCTGTATCTGCAAATCTCTTAATCCCTCCGGACTTAGAAATAAAATGTTCTACATCTTCATTGGGGCTAAACATAACCGCGCCCTCTGATGATACTTCACCATAAACATAGACATTATTAGTTTGCTCTGGAACTACCAATGTATCTCCCTCTCTAATATTTACGCTGCTGTATTCACTATCATTTTGCAAATTAACTATAACTCTTCCGCTTGGCTTTGTATTCTTAATTTCTTGTGTGAGCCTAATTATTGGAGAGAGGTCAAAATTTTCACTGATATTTTGTTGACTCATAATAATAATATTATCTAGAAATTCTTCATATAAAAGGTCTTTAACATTTTTATTAATAATCTTTGCTTCATTATTTTCATAAACTGCCCCAAAAGGATAGGCATTTTCTGTGTATCCACCTGCTTTTTCAATTAAATCTTGTAATGTTTCTCCTGCAGCCATAGTATAAAAACCTGGTTTATAAACAGCGCCTGTTATTCTTGCTGTCCTGTAGGAAAACTCTCTAACATATATCAAATCACCATCTATGGGCTTAATCGATTTGAATTGAGAAGTATTAACAATCGGTATAGATTTCAAGGTACCATCTAAAAGCCTTTCTAATGAGATATTTTCTAGATCAGCTGTTTGCTTCATACCAATAGAGAACCTAAAAATACTATCCAAATACTCCTCATCATTTAACTCGTATTTAGCACTTCTTTTAACTGCACCATCGATAGTTATTATATTTTTTCTTGGTGTTATGAAAATAACATCACCTGACCTAAGGCGCTTGTTTAAATTATATTTTCCATCGATTAAAAGGTCATAAACATCAAGAGTTTCTATGATCTCATTATTTCTTATTAAATTGATTTCTCTATATGAACCAAATTCGTTTATTCCACCTGAAACAGTTAAGGCATGTAGGATATTAGAATTACCGGTCAAAGTGTAGACTCCAGGATTTTTTGCATTTCCTGATACTAAAACATTTACATCTCTTATTTCGCTGAGAGTAACATAAGATTCTGTACCGAAATAAATATTTTCAACTCTTGATTTTATAAAAGATGATGCTTCATTTAATGTAAGTCCAGCTAATACTAATTTACCAATTCCAGGAATGTTAATTGAGCCATCTCCGGTGATTGTAAAATTTTCAATAAATTCCTCTTGTCCAACTAATTGAATATTAAGAATGTCACCATTATCAAGTGTATATGATGAATCTGGATTCGGTTCATTTATTGGCATAAATGATGTTTGAAATGTTGAGAAAAAATCTGAACCAAAGATTTCTAACTCTGTCTTTGTTTTTATTGTATCATCGGTATTTAATCTTCTTTCTAGCTCTTCTAAGTCTGCCTCCAGCCTTGCTTTGAGATTTATTAAACTTTCGTCTTCACTAAATCTACTTGAATATAATGAAGCTCTATAATTTTCTTTAGCATTTTCGTTCTGTTTTTCTGATTTCTCAATCAAATCTTCTTTGATGTCATCTGGCAAACTATTTAGATAAGATTCATCTAGCTGCTGTGACTGAGTAAAAGTACAGAACAATAACATACAAAATATTCTAAAATTTTTCATAAACCTTCTCTGGTTGCAGTGAGATACTTCAATAAACCCCAACATTATATAGAATTTTAGCATTTTTAATAGAATGCCAGGATATGTTAAA
>CABYNW010000029.1 GCA_902520495.1 uncultured SAR86 cluster bacterium
GAAATAGAATTGTGATGGCTCCTATGACACGAAATCAATCGCCAGGAGGAATACCTACGGACGATGTTGCTTCTTATTATTCTAGACGAGCTAAGGCAGAAGTAGGAATGATAATTACAGAAGGTATTGAAGTAAGTCATAAAGCTTCAAGCGCTTATCCAAATGTACCAAGATTAGATAGTTATGATGCTAGAGAGGGCTGGAAAAGAGTTGTTGCTGGAATTAAAAATAATAATGGCGCTGTTATAGCTCAACTTTGGCATTGCGGAGGCTTTAGGAAGCTTGGTATGCAGCCAAATCCTGAAGTTCCTGGTTATACAGCATCTGGGCTTGTAAAGCCTGGAAAAAAAGTTGCTCATGAAATGACTTTAGATGATATTAAAGAAGCAATAGATGCATATGCATCAGATGCAAAAATATGTCAGGATCTTGGGTTTGATGGAGTCGAGATTCATGGAGCCCATGGATATCTCATAGATAATTTTTTATGGGGCGGCACTAATATTCGTGAAGATATATATGGAGGCTCAATGAAAAAACGCTCTCAGTTTGTTGCAGATATCATCAAAGCAGTAAGAGAAAATGTTGATGATGAATTTATTATTGGTTTAAGATTCTCTCAATGGAAGCAACATGACTTTGAAGCAAAATTAGCCTCAACCCCAGATGACTTAAAAAAAATATTGCTTCCACCTGTAGAAGCAGGCTTAGATTACCTTCATTCAAGTATGAGAAGATTTTGGGAAAGTGAGTTTGAGAACTCCAAAGAGAATTTAGCTTATTGGACAAAGAAAATTTCAAATATACCAACAATAGGAGTTGGAAGCGTTGGACTAGATTCTGATTTTATTGATATGACTGCTTCGGCAACTCCTACAAGTATAAACAAAGCTATAGAAGATATTTCAAATAACAAATATGATCTTATAGCTGTGGGAAGGGCTTTATTATCTGATCATGAATGGGTCATAAAAATGAAAGAGGGAAGGCTTAATGATGTTATTCCCTATACTAAGGAAGCTCTTTTGAATTTGTATTAATATCTGCTAATTACCAGGCTGGCATTAGTTCCACCAAAACCAAAGGAATTGCTAAGAATATTTTCTACTCTAATTTCTTTTGTATCTTTAATAATATTAATATCTTTAGCCTCATCACACAGTGAATCTATGTTAATTGAAGGAGCTATAAAATTTTCATTTATCATCATAATAGAATATATCGCCTCATGTGCACCTGTTGCCCCAAGAGAATGACCTGTCATTGACTTAGTTGAGCTAATCATTGGAATTTCAGTGCTAAAAAGTTTCTTAATGGCATTTAGTTCGGCTATGTCTCCAACAGGGGTGCTTGTTCCATGAGTATTTATGTAATCTATTTGCGCCTTAGATTGTTTGATTGCTCCCTCCATACATCTAATAGCACCTTCTCCAGATGGAGCAACCATATCGTAGCCATCTGAGTTGGCAAAATATCCTGATAATTTTGCTAAAATCTTTGCTCCTCTCTTTTTTGCATGCTCCTCCTCTTCAAGAATTACCATTCCTGCTCCTCCTGAAATCACAAAACCATCTCTATTAGAGTCATACGGTCTTGATGCTGAGGTTGGATCCGAATTAAAGTTTGAAGATAATGCACCCATAGCATCAAATAAACACGATGAACTCCAGTGTTCATCATCGCTGCCTCCAGCAATAACTATATCTTGTTGACCATTTTTAATTAGATCCGCTGCATGACCTATGCAATGTGCACTGGTTGCACATGCTGAAGATATAGAATAGTTTATGCCTTTTAATTTAAGCGCTGTAGCAATAATGGCTGATATTGAACTCGACATACTTTTAGTTACACCATATGGCCCAATTCTTTTTGGACCCTTCTCTCTAGCAATATCACCACTTGCGACCATAACCCTAGTTGAGGCTCCTCCTGAACCAGCAACAATACCAATTTTTGGAGAATCTAAATCTTCTTCTTCAATGCCTGCCATTTCTAGCGCATCTTTTGTAGCGAGATAAGCATAACCAGAGGATTCACCCATAAATCTTAATAATTTTCTATCAATAAGATCAGATAGATCGATATCTATTGATCCAGATATACAACTTCTAAACCCCATTTCAGAATATGTTTTATTAAATGAAATTCCAGATTTGCCATTTTGAAGATGGTTAAGAACATCATCATAGTTATTACCTATGCATGATTTTATTCCCACTCCTGTTATAACTACATTTTTCATTAAAAATTACTTGGGTCTTTAAATAATCCAACTTTTAGTTTTTCAGCGCTATATATTTTTCTTCCATCAACATACATCTCACCATCTGCTAGACCAACAATAGCCCCTCTATTTATAACCCTTCTAATATCAAGTTTATATTGGACTTTTTGTGCGCTTGGAAGAACTTGGCCAAAAAACTTTACATTTTCTGCGCCCAAGGCTCTTCCAATTCCTGGCAACCCTGTCCATAAAAGATAAAACCCCAAAAGTTGCCACATAGCATCTAAACCTAGACATCCAGGCATAACCGGGTCCTCTTTGAAATGACAATTAAAAAACCATAAATCTGGATTTATATAAAGCATTGCCTCGATTGAACCTTTATCATAATTTCCTGAATGATCATCTATGTTATTTATTTCATCAAACATTAACATCTGATCAGACGGCAACCTTCCATCCCCATCTTTTGTAAAAAGATCACCATTTGAACAAGCAACAAGCTCATCTTTTGTATAACAATCTTTTGGATTAAAAGTCATATATCTCTATTTAGCGCAATATTAGCTAATTCTATCATTTCTTGTCTGATATAAATGTTCTTTATCTTTTTTGCAAACATAATTGATTTGTTGTGATATTGATTAGCCAATGCCTTCGTCTTTTGAATGCCATCCAAACCTTTAATAAGATCTATATCCTTTTTGCTTATTTTTCTTTTAATTCCTAACAATTCCTTAAGATATTTCTTTTGCTTTGTGTTTGCATTTTTATATGCATAGTAAAAGGGATATGTCACTTTGCCTTCTTTAATATCTTGAAAAATTGGCTTCCCAATCTTTTTATCGTGAGAGTAATCTAACAAATCATCTTTAATTTGAAAAAGTATTCCAAGGTTTTTTGCACATTCACTTATATTAGATATAAATAGTTTGTTTTCATTTGAATTAATAGCACCTGTTCTTGCTGCAGCTTCAAACAATCTTCCAGTTTTGAAATAACTAATTTTTTGAAGTTTGTTTAAAGTAATATTTGTATTTTTTATTGCATCAAGTTGTATCAGTTCTCCCTGAGAAATGTCATTGGTAGCATTTGCTAGTTCTTTTAGTATTTTTTTATTGCCGATATCAACCATATACATAAAAGCTTTTGAATAAATATAGTCACCAATTAAAACACCATGAGAGTTTGTCCATAAGTTATTTACTGATTTAATCCCTCTTCGAGTAGGAGAATTATCAACGACATCATCATGAACTAAAGTTGCCGTATGCAATAATTCAATTACAGAAGCAAGTTTAATCCTGTTATTTTTTTTAGTTTTTGAAGATGCTATTAAGTTTAACCTTGCTCTAATTTTTTTCC
>CABYNW010000031.1 GCA_902520495.1 uncultured SAR86 cluster bacterium
AACCAAGCTTTTCAATATAATCGGCACTTCCGCTCGTAGCGACTATTTCAAAGCCGCATTTAATAATATCCGGTACAAATTTATCTAAGTATTTTTTATCTGATTTTTTTACACTAATAAATACGATGCCAGATCTTCTTAGTTTTTTATTAGCTCCCTTCTGAGCTTTAGCATAAGCCTCTCCAAAATTTGGTCCAATTCCCATAACTTCACCAGTTGATTTCATCTCAGGCCCTAAAATAGGGTCTACATGAGGGAACTTGTCAAATGGCATAACTGCCTCTTTTACAAAAGATAATCCATTTGGAAGTTTTGAAGAAAAATTCTGATCTTTTAATGTTTTACCTATCATTGCTTTTGATGCAACTTTTGCTAACGATATACCAATGGCTTTAGATATAAAAGGAACTGTTCTTGATGCTCTAGGATTAACTTCAATAATATATATCTCATTATCTTTAATAGCGAATTGAATATTCATTAAACCAATTATATTCAGTTCTTTTGAAATATTTTTAGCTTGCGCTTTCATCTTGCTTTGAATCTCACTAGATAGGCTATAAGGAGGCAAAGAACATGCAGAATCACCTGAATGGATTCCTGCTTGTTCTATGTGTTGCAATATTCCACCTATTTCAATATTTTTACCATCTGATAAGACATCAACATCTACTTCAATTGCATCTGTGAGATAGCTATCTAATAGAATTGGTTTGCTATTAGAAACTTCAACAGCTTCGTTTAAATATTTTTCAAGCTCCTTTAAATTATTAACTAATTGCATTGCCCTTCCGCCAAGAACATAAGAAGGTCTCACGACAATAGGAAAGCCAATATCTTTTGCTTTTTTGAGTGCTTCATTCAGATTTTTAGCTGTCGCATTAGAGGGCTGCTTCAAACTTAGTTTATTGACAAGTTCCTGAAATCTTTCTCTGTCTTCAGATCTATCAATTGCATCAACATTAGTACCCATTATTTTTACACCCTTTTCAGATAAAATATCTGCTAATTTAAGAGGAGTTTGGCCACCAAATTGAATAATGACTCCCTCAGGATTTTCATTATCAATAATATCTAGAATTTTCTCTGAAGTTATTGGTTCAAAATATAATCTATTTGAAACATCATAATCTGTTGATACTGTCTCGGGATTACAATTTACCATTATTGATTCATAGCCTTCTTCTTGCATAGCAAGGGATGCATGAACACAACAATAATCGAACTCAATGCCTTGTCCAATTCTATTAGGCCCACTTCCAAGAACCAAAACTTTCTTTTTATTAGTTGGATTGCTTTCACAAGTTCCTCCATAGGAGGAATACATATAACATGTTGACGTTGCAAATTCTGCAGCACATGTATCTACTCTTCTGAAAATAGGGAGAACTCCAAGATTTTTTCTTAGCTGTCTTATTGAGTCTTCAGTAGACCCAAGTAATTCGGATATTCTGCTGTCTGAAAACCCTTTTTCTTTTAAAATTAATAAATAGTTTGCATCGATGTCTTTTTGCTTGATATTTAATAGGTTTTTTTCTATCTCTAGAATTTCATTTATTTGATCCAAAAACCAATAGTCAATCCTTGTTAAAGAATGTATCTTTTCAAGAGACCAACCATTTCTAATTGCATCTGCAACATAAAAAATTCTTTTAGGACCCGGTATAGTAAGCTCACTAAGAATTTCTTCTTTTGAAATTTCTGATGCCTTGTCTGCTAGTGAATTTAATCCATTTAAGCCCTCTTCCATACTGCAAAGTGCTTTTTGAAAAGATTCTTGAAAGTTTGAACCAATTGACATTACTTCACCAACTGATTTCATTTGTGTGGTTAGTTTTGGGCTTGCTTGAGGAAATTTTTCAAATGCAAATTTAGGTATTTTTGTAACAATATAATCAATACTTGGTTCAAATGATGCAGGGGTAAGTCCTCCTGTAATATCATTCTTTAACTCATCCAAGGTAAATCCTACCGATAGCAATGCGGCAACCTTCGCAATTGGGAAACCGGTTGCTTTAGATGCAAGGGCTGAAGACCTGCTTACTCTAGGGTTCATTTCGATCACCACCATTTTTCCATTTTCAGGATTGACTGCAAATTGAACATTTGACCCGCCTGTATCTACTCCAATTTCTCTTAAGATTTTAAAAGAAGCATTTCGCATGATTTGAAATTCTTTGTCCGTGAGTGTTTGTGCAGGCGCAATAGTTATTGAATCACCTGTATGAATACCCATTGGATCAAGATTTTCAATAGAGCAAATTATTATGCAATTATCTTCACTATCTCTGACCACCTCCATTTCGTACTCTTTCCATCCAATAAGAGACTCATCTATTAAAAGCTCATTGGTTGGAGATAACTCCAGTCCCTTTTCACAAATAGTCTTAAACTCGGTTATGTTATATGCAATACCTCCGCCTGTTCCACCCATGGTAAAAGAAGGTCTTATGATACAAGGAAATCCTATTTCTTTTTGAACCTCTAAGGCATCACTCATTGAATGAGCAATTCCTGATGCCGGAGTTTCAAGATTAATTGATTTCATAGTTTCATCAAAAAGCTGTCTATCTTCTGCCTTATCAATAGCTTCTCTATTGGCGCCAATAAGAATTACATTATGCTTCTTTAGAATTCCTTTTTTATCCAAAGTCAATGCAGTATTTAAGGCTGTTTGGCCTCCCATTGTTGGCAAAATAGCATCTGGTTTTTCTTTATCTATAATTTTTTCTACAGACTCCCAATGAATTGGCTCTATGTATGTTGCATCTGCAAGCAAAGGATCAGTCATAATTGTAGCGGGGTTAGAATTAACTAATATCACTCTAAATCCCTCTTCTTTTAAAGCCTTACAAGCCTGGGCACCAGAATAATCAAATTCACATGCCTGACCTATGATAATTGGGCCTGCGCCTATTATTAGAATAGAGGAAATATCTTTACTTCTTGGCATATTCTTTCACCATGATGCTGAATTTTCTGAAAAGCTTTTGAATTTCTTGAGGTCCAGGACTTGCTTCAGGATGACCTTGAAAACTAAATGCTGGAGTATCTGTAAATTCAATACCCTGAAGAGATTTATCAAAAAGTGATATATGTGTAATTTTAATATTGCTTGGCAATGTTTCTGAATCAACAGCAAATCCATGATTCTGGCTTGTGATGTAAACTTCTTTTGTTTCGATATCTTGAACAGGATGGTTTGCACCATGATGGCCAAATTTCATTTTATAAGTATTTGCATCTCCGGCTAGAGCAAGAAGTTGATGACCAAGACATATACCAAAAATAGGTATTTGATCTTTTAAAAATTTCTTTATGTTTCTTATTGCA
>CABYNW010000032.1 GCA_902520495.1 uncultured SAR86 cluster bacterium
CTTTATAATCTGCAGAACCAGTTGGCTCTCTAAAAAAAATCATAAAATCAATCCACAATAAATTATTTGTACTGAAATTACATTTAAATTTTCTACCATTAATTTCAATTTCTTCGCTATGATTAATGTAAGATGAAAAATTATCCTTAATTAATTTAATAATATCTTTTTTATCAAAAGTATTCTTTTTATTATTTGCTGATTCGATAATATTTTTAGTTCTATAATCTATATCGCCTGCTAAATTAAATATCTCTAATTTTTTTGTGCAAGCTTGCATGGATTTAATAAATTTCTGTCTCTGCAATCCATCTTTATATAGGTTATCCGGATGTGCATTTGATGTAATAATAACTTTAGTTCCAGAATCTAAAATCTTTTCTAAAAGATCAGCAATTATCATTGCATCTGCAACATCTTCAACCTGAAATTCATCAATAAATATTATGTTGCATTTATTAATAATTTCTTTTGAGACATATTTAAGCGGATCTTTGAGTCCAGAATTATTATTTAATTCATTGTGAACATGATTCATAAAATCTATGAAATGAAAACTTTTATTTTTTTTGTCAGAAAGTTGTTTTAAATATTCTTTTGCAATTAATGTTTTGCCCCTACCAACATCGCCCCAAATATAAATACCAAGATTTTCATCTCTTCTTAGTTTTCTAAAGGTGTTAGTAAATTTTTGACCAAATCTAATTCTAGATAGCGCATCTATTAGTTTAAGTTGAGCTGAATCTGCTTTTATGCCTAGTTTTTTCAGGGCATCAATGATATTTTGAGTCATTAACATTATGAAACTTTTTCAAACATACGCTTTAAATTATATATTGGTTATATTATTAACTTTTGCTGCCACATGGTACTTCATATCTAATGATAAAAACAAATTAGTAACTGCTTCTGAAAAATCTATAGAGTCTGTAGTTACTATTTCCTCTAATAATGGCCAATTAAATTCAATAAAATCTGGTGGTATTGGTTCTGGGGTTATTTTTTCAAAAGATGGTTATATAGTTACAAATCTTCATATTCTATCCGGTAATGCAATAAATGTTCGTCTTAATAATGGTAAAAACTATGCTGCATCAGTAATTGGGATTGACGATAATACAGATATTGCTGTGCTTAAAATTACTTCTAGTGATAAATTAATTCCAATCAATATAGCTGATTCAGAAAATATAAAAATAGGAGACAGGGTTCTAGCAATTGGAAATCCATACGCAATTGGTATATCAGTTTCTAATGGCATAATTAGTGCTACAGGAAGGGATTATGGAAATCCATATCTTCAACTTATTCAAACGGATGCAGCAATTAATCCAGGAAATTCCGGTGGTGCATTAATTAATGAAAATGGTAATTTGGTTGGAATTAATTCAAAAATATTTTCTAAAACAGGCGCATATCAAGGTATTGGTTTTGCTATTCCTTCAAATCTTGTCGTTCAAATAGTATCTGAGCTTATTCAATATGGAAAAATTAGAACAACCTGGATTGGGAACTTTAGAGTAGCTAGGGTTAGAGTTAACCTTGAAAATAAAATCATTAACGGTTTAAGGATAGTAGAGATAGAAAGTTTTGGGCCTTTATATGAAAAAGGAGTGAGAACAAATGATATTATATTTGAAATAAATGATGAAGAAGGAACTTGGAGTAACTTAACTAAATCATTAAGATTTGCAGGATTAGGGAATGATATTGCACTAAAATTATCTTCAGGTGATAAGGATTTCAAAGTAATCAAAATTACTTCCGATCAAACTAAAAGAATTAACTAGGAAGTCTTGTAATATCCGCTCCTAGATAGTTTAATTTTTCTTCTATTCTCTCGTAGCCTCTATCAATATGGTAAATTCTATCCACAACCGTTTTGCCTTTTGCACAAAGGCCAGCAAGAATAAGGCTTGCTGAAGCTCTTAAATCTGTTGCCATTACTTCAGCACCATAGATAGATGAGACTCCATTGATGACTGCATGATTTCCTTGAACAGATATGTCACATCCCATTCTATTTAATTCAAGAATATGCATAAATCTATTTTCAAATACTGTTTCATAAATATTTGAAGTTCCTTTAGATATTGCATTAATTACTGAAAATTGTGCCTGCATATCTGTAGGAAATTCTGGAAAAGGTGCAGTTGTAATGTCAACTGGTCGTGGTCTATCTTTATTCATTGATATGGATATTGAATTTTTATCATAGGTTAAATTTGCGCCCGTATCTTCTAATTTGTTAATAACCTTCATCAATCTTGAGGGATTAATACCTTCAACGGTTATATTTCCATTGGTGACGGCTGCAGCAGTAAGATAAGTGCCGGCCTCAATCCTATCTGCTGGTATGGAATATTCACTTCCATGAAGCTTCTCAACTCCATCTATGATGATTTCATCAGATCCTGCTCCTTGAATCTTGGCACCCATTGAATTTAACATATCTGCTAAATCTATTATTTCAGGTTCCTTTGCTACATTTGTCAAAAATGTCCTACCATCAGCAAGAGATGCTGCCATCATTAAGTTCTCAGTTCCGGTTACAGTTACTCCATCAAATTTAATCTTATTCCCGAATAATTTTTTTGCTGACGCTTCTATATAACCATTTTTTAGTACAATTTTTGCACCTAATTGTTTTAAAGCATCTAAATGAAAATTTACTGGCCGAGTCCCAATTGCGCATCCTCCAGGCAAAGCAATTCTTGCTTTTCCGTATTTAGCTAATAATGGTCCTAGTACTAAAATAGATGCCCTCATAGTTTTTACGAGTTCATATCTTGCTTCAATATCTTTTAGATTTGATGCAGATATTGTGAAATTCATATCTTCATCAAGCAAAATCTCAGCTCCCATAGATCCCAATAATTCAAAAATAGTTGTAATATCTTGTAAGTATGGAAGATTCTTCAGAGTTATTTTTTCATCGCAAAGAAT
>CABYNW010000033.1 GCA_902520495.1 uncultured SAR86 cluster bacterium
GTAGAGAACTTGTATGCGACTATAGGGGATTCTAAAAAATTATTTTGTTTTTTGGGTCATACTGATGTTGTCCCAACTGGACCAGAAGAAAAATGGAAATATCCCCCCTTCTCTGCAACTATTGATGGAGATACCTTATATGGAAGAGGAACAGCAGACATGAAAGCATCTGTTGCTGCTTTTATTGAATCTGCAAAAGAATTTATTAACTCGTCTGAAAAACTTAAATTTAAACTTGGTATCTTACTTACATCTAATGAGGAAGGTACTTCTAAAGATGGTTTTATAGATAAAATAGTAGAAGACATGATCGGCAATGATGAAGTCATTGATTTCTGTTTAGTTGGTGAGCCAACTTCAAGTGAAAAAGTTGCTGATTGTGCAAGAATTGGAAGAAGAGGTTCTCTTGGAGGGTTTTTAAAAATATTTGGCAAACAAGGTCACATCGCCTATCCAGAAAAAGTTGTAAATCCAATATTCTTAGCAGGTGACTTAATTTCAAAGTTAAATAATAAGGTTTGGGATGATGGAAATGATGCTTTTGACCCAACAAGCTTTCAAATTTCAAATATAAATTCAGGCACAGGAGCGCATAACGTTGTCCCAGGAGAACTTCAACTGATGTTTAATTTTAGATTTTCAACTGAATCTAGCGAGGAGAGTCTCAAGTCTGAATTTGAATCAATATTAGATGAACTTGATTTGAATTATGATCTAGCTTGGGACTTAAATGGAAATCCGTACTACACCAAAGATAGTTTTTTTAAAGATATTGTTTCGGATTCTGTAAAAGAAATAACTGGATATACTCCAGATTTAAATGCAAAAGGTGGAACTTCAGATGGCCGATTTATTGCAAAAATGAATACTGAGATTATTGAATTAGGTCCAGTAAATAAATCAATTCACCAAATTGATGAGCATGTGAAAATTAGTGAGCTTTGGACCTTAAAAGATATTTATACAAAAATTTTATTTAACTTGAACCAAAATCTTTAGATCTTTTTTTTCTATCGTATTTAGTTTTATCCTTATGAGTCTTAGGCTTATGGAATTTATCCATATTCTTTTTGACTGGATCTCTCTTACCTTTAGTTTGAGCCATGCATTAATTTTTTCAAAAGTGGAGTAATAATAGCAAGCAATATTCCACAACCTATAGCAATCAAACCAACATCTGTGTACACGTCCATAAATGAGTTTTTTTGTGCAAGATTAAAGACATCTGAAGATTCTCCTGATGATTCTGATGCGGTTGCTCTAGCAATTAGTCCAGCAACATAATTACCAGCAGCAGAAGCAAAAAACCACATACCCATCATAAAACCAACGATCCTTTGAGGTGAAAGTTTAGTAACAGATGAAAGTCCAACAGGAGATAGGCAAAGCTCCCCTAAGGTATGCAATAAATATATTAGAATTATCCAAAATACACCTGTTTGAAGGCCTTCAGAAGATTTCATACCGTAGACCAAAGCCAAAAAGCCTAATCCAACAAATATAATTCCAATTGAAAACTTAATTGGTGTAGATGGCTCCATATTTCTTTTTGCAAGAGCGATCCAAAGAAGAGCAAAAAGAGGCGCAATTGTAAAAATAAAACCTGCATTTAAAGATTGAAACATAGAGGCTGGGACTTCCCATCCAAAAATTACCCTATCTACTCCTCTGTCTGTAAGGATATTCAAAGAAGATCCAGCTTGTTCAAAAAGAGCCCAAAAAATTAGTGAAAATAAAATTAGTATTCCGACCACTATCAAACGATCTCTCTCTTCAGGTTCGCATCTTAGTAGAGCATAAATAAGCCAGGCCCCAATAAAGATAGCTCCAAAACCACCAAGAAGTTGTCCAACTAACTCAGAGTTTTGAACTAAAAACCATGTTGATAAGACCATTAAAACACCTGAAATATAGGCCCAATTTTCAAAGGAGATACCTGCCTTTCTTTCTTTATATTTATTTGAAGGTGGTTCAGCTAAGCCCTCTAAATACGGTTGTCCCCATAAAAATATTATTAACCCAATTAGCATCCCTATTCCCGCAGCTCCAAACCCATAAGCCCATCCAATTTCTTCTCCTAGATAACCACATAAAAGAGTTGCTGAAAAAGCACCTATATTTATGCCCATATAAAAAATTGTAAATCCAGAATCTCTTCGAGGATCCTCATCCTTGTATAAGGCTCCAACCATAGTTGAAATATTAGGTTTCAAGAAACCAACCCCAGATACAATCAAAGCTAAAGATAAATAAAAAATTTGCTGATTACTTTCAACAGTCATTCCAAGGTGGCCAAAAACTAAGAGTATTGCACCGTATGTGACTGCTTTTTTAGATCCTAGAATCTGGTCAGCTAGCATTCCTCCAAATACTGGCATAATGTAAACCAAAGAAGTGTATGCACCATAAATTAAATAACTTGTGGCATCACTGAATTCCCAGTGTTTTGTTAAATAAAGTATTAAGAGTGCTCTCATTCCATAATAGGAAAATCTTTCCCACATCTCTGTTGCAAAACATACAAATAAGCCTTTGGGATGTCCAAGAAAATCAGAAGTTGTATTCATAGCGATTTATTTTTTTTAATAATTTAGTACTATACCAAAATGAATGACAAATCATATATCGTATTTCCACTAAGAAGAATTGCATCAACCATATATGATCTATTTCTTCTTTTAGGTGTTTGGTTTGCAGTAGGCTCTTTTGCTGTTTGGCTAAATGGTGGAATTATTGAAAATAAGCTTGTTGGGCCCTTTCTAATTCTATTTAGTACA
>CABYNW010000034.1 GCA_902520495.1 uncultured SAR86 cluster bacterium
AAAAGACAATTAACTCCAGTTAATGAGAAAATTAAAGCCAGTAAGGTGTTGTTAATTCATGCCGATGGGCAAAAGAAGGGTTTAGTTTCTATTTCAGAAGCACTTGAGGAAGCAAGATCTGCATCTCTTGATTTAGTTCAGGTTTCACCTCTTGATGCAGACCCAGTTGTTTGTAAGCTTATAGATTATGGAAAATATCTTTTTGACAAAAAGAAAAGCTATTCAGCATCTAAGGGAAAAGTAAAAAGAACCTCTGCCAAAGAAATTAAATTTAGGCCATCAACTGATATAGGCGATTACAATATTAAATTTAACAAGATAAAAAGCTTTATTCTTGATGGAGTTAAGACTAAAATAAGTGTCCGATTTAGAGGTAGGGAAATTTTAAATAGTAATATGGGTCTCGATTTACTAAATCGATTAAAAGATGAGCTTAAGGATATTGCTCAGGTTGATCAAGAACCTTCACTAGAAGGTCGTCAACTTTTAATGGTTTTGTCACCATTAAAGAAAAAAAATTAGATTTATTATGGGATATAAACTTAAAACACATTCTGGAGCTGCAAAAAGGTTTAAAAAAACGGGTACATCTGTAAAAAGTAGAAGTGCTAATAGGAACCATATTCTTACAAAACAATCTACCAAAAGAAAAAGACATAATAGAGGTCTTAAAAAACTTGATAGTACTGTTTTAAAGATGGCCTCTAAGTTGATTAATAGGTAAATATTATGTCAAGAGTTACTAAATCAGTTACAGCAAAAGCAAAACATAAAAAAATTCTTAAAGCTACAAAAGGTCATTACGGTGCCAGAAGTAGATTATATAAAACTGCGAAGCAATCAAATATCAAATCACTACAATATGCTTTTAGAGATAGAAAAAATAAAAAAAGAAATTTCAGATCTCTCTGGATTGCTAGAATTAATGCTGGCTCTAAACAAGTTGGAGTACCATATTCAAAACTTATACATTTGTTATCAGAAAAAAATATAGTTTTGAACAGAAAAATACTTGCTGATCTAGCTGTTAACGATAATCCAACTTTTAATAAGGTTGTAGAACAAGCAGTTAATTAGCAACTGGTTTAAATGTCAGACAATAGAGACTTTGGACCTCCAAAAATATTTAAAACCCAAGGATCACACCATCCTATAAATCAAGTAAAAGATTCTCTAATTAGTTTTCTCAAAGGACTTGGATTTGAGATAATAGATGGGCCTGAAATTGAAACAGAAGAGTTTAATTTTGATATGTTAAATATTAAAGAGTCGCATCCAGCTCGACAAATGCATGATACATTTTATATAAATAAAAAATCACACGTTTTGCGTACTCATACTTCACCTGTTCAGATAAGAGGAATGCTTAATAAAAAGCCTCCATTTGCATTTATTTCAGGAGGAAAGGTTTACAGAAAAGATGATGATTCTAGTCATTTACCTATGTTTCACCAAATTGAAGGAATTTATGTGGATAATAATGTTAGTTTTTCAAATCTAAAAGATTTAATATATAAAATAGTCTATTTTTTATTTGGCAAAGATATAAAAATTAGGTTTAGACCATCATATTTTCCATTTACAGAACCTTCAGCTGAAGTTGATATTTTATCAAAAGATGGCAAATGGCTTGAAATATTAGGATGTGGTGTTGTCAATCCAATAGTTCTTCAAAACTGTAAAATTGATAGTGAAAAGTATTCTGGTTTAGCCTTTGGATTAGGTATTGAAAGAATAGCAATGCTTAAGTTTGGAGTATCAGATATTAGAGAATTTTATAAATCAAATTTAGATTTTTTGAGCCAATTTAAATGAAATTATCATACCAACATTTAAAACAAAAAATTAATTCAAAACCTAATAAAAACGAATTATCAGATAAATTATTTCAGCTTGGTCATGAGCATGAAATACATGATGATATTTATGATTTTGAATTCACCCCAAATAGAGGTGACTGCCTATCAATAATTGGCTTATCAAGAGATTTAAAATTATTTTATGATGTTAATATCAGTAATGATATTTTCAATAAGCCTATAAAAAAATTATCGTTAAATTTTAATAATAATGCTAAAAAATATTGTTCTAATATTTCTTTTTTAAAAATAGAAGTAGACGATATCTCACATAATTATAGAGGGGAGCTAAAAGAGTATTTTGATGACATGGATATAAAAAAGAATAATTTTTTTACAGACATTTCTAATTATATTTCATATGAAACCGGTCAACCTACTCACTGCTACGATGCATTAAAACTTGGAGATTCAATAAAATTAGACTTTTTAGATAAAAAATTGAAATTTGAGACTTTGCTTGGAAAAACAATCGAATTAAATAAAAGAGATCTAGTATTTTTAAATGAAAATGACGATGTTATTAATCTTGCTGGTATTGTAGGAGGCATGAATACCGCATGTTCTAAAAATACTAGATCAGTTATTATTGAATGTGCTTATTTTGATCCAGAGGTTATCATAGGAAAATCTGTTTTTTATGACATCAGATCTGATGCTTCTCACAAATTTGAGAGAAATACAGATCCCTCTTGCCATGAATACGTCTTGAGAAGATTTATAAAAATTATAGAAAAACACACAAATATAAATAAAATTGAATTGTTTTCTGAGTCAAACGCACATGAAAAAAAAATTATTATTCCTTTTAAAATTAACAAGATTAATAGTGTTCTTGGAACAACAATAGATAAATCAAAATGTTTAGAAAT
>CABYNW010000035.1 GCA_902520495.1 uncultured SAR86 cluster bacterium
AGTTCAGAACCACCGTTAAATCCAAACCATCCTAACCATAGAATCCATGCTCCTAAAGCAGCCATTGGAATATTTGATCCAGGCATTGGTAATGATGCACCGTCATAACTATATTTACCTTTTCTTGGCCCTAATACCATTACTACCGCAAGAGCAGCAGCAGCACCACATAGATGAACAGTTCCAGAACCCGCATAGTCAGAGTATCCATTTGAGCTTAAAAAGCCTCCACCCCAGTTCCAATAACCTTGAATAGGATATATAAATCCGGTTAGGATAACTGCAAATAGAAAGAATGGTATTAATTTCATTCTTCCTGCAACAGCACCAGATACAATAGACATAGCTGTAGCCACGAAGACTACTTGGAAAAAGAAGTCAGCCTGATGTGAGTAATATCCAACAAAATCTCCACCTTCAACAGAACCATCAGAACCATATAGGATAGGGCTAGCCTCTGTTGCTAATGATAAAGACCATGAACTACCTATTTGTGGTAAAAAGCTCAAGTAAGCATCTCCTGGATACATAAGCATAAAACCACATGCTAAATACATAATACATGCAATTGAATATAGCCCAAGGTTTTTAGTAACAATTTCAGATACATCTTTCTTTTGAACAAGTCCTGCTTCAAGCATGGTAAAACCAGCAGCCATCCACATAACTAGAGCACCTGCCATTACAGCGTAAAATGTATCTAATGCAAATTTAATTTCTTCCATAATATCTCCTTATATTAGATTGCGTCAGATCCTGTTTCACCAGTTCTTATTCTGATGACATCATCAACGCTAGTTATAAAAATTTTTCCATCACCAATCTTTCCAGTATTAGCTGTTTTAGTAACTACATCTGTTACTGTTGAAAGTTTTTCATCCTCAACTAATATTTCTAGTTTTATTTTTGGTAAGGTATCAACAGAATATTCAGCACCTCTGTACATTTCTGTATGTCCTTTTTGTCTTCCATATCCTTTAACCTCAGATATAGTTAAACCTTCTATACCAGCATCAACAAGAGCTTCTCTAACTTCTTGTAACTTAAAAGGTTTAATAATTGCGCTAACTAATTTCATAGTAAATTAAAATTCAGCTGAAACAGAAAACACTAGAGCGTCTTCATCGCCACCATAACCATCATCAGAAAAATCTGAGTAAGCTATGCTGCAACCATAAGAACCACAATCAAAACCATATGATAATAAAAGGTTATCGCCATAATCATCATATTGGCCATAAGAAACTCCAAAGTTTCCAATACCATAGGAAATTTCTGTGTAATCAGGTGCTCCATCTTGCCCAAGAGCAAAAGTTAAACCAAGATCACCCATACTTAAACCTACAACTATTTCTTCAAAATCAAGACTGGTTTCATTTTTTGGATAGTCAAAAGCTACATATCCTAAATCAACACCAATTCCACCCATCTCAAATCCATAACCAAAATAATAATCAAGCTCACTTCCAGCTCCATCATTAAAATTTACATTTGAACCCCAGATTCCTGCATAAAAACCACCATCAGATGCATAATCAAAACCACCAGACATTGCTGGTCCATCTGATTGAGTCATTCCTCTCCATATGTAATCAGAAGCAAATGCTACATTTGCACTTACTGCCGAATATGAAGGTAATGAAACCAAAGTTATTAATAGTAATAATTTTTTCATTTGTTTCTCCTTTAGAAAAATATATATACAACTTCAGTAATGCAATTTTTGTGCCAATAAAAATAATTACTATTTTTTTGTATATAACGATATAATTTCAACTCTATTTAAGAGGTAAATTATGGAATTAAAAGACAAGGTAGCACTTATTACTGGTGGAGCTTCAGGATTGGGACAAGCTACAGTAGAAGCTTTTGTATCCAAAGGTGCAAAAGTAGTAATTTTAGATATTAATGAAGAAAATGCCAATGCAATTATAAAAAATCTTGGTGAAGAAAATGTTTTATTTATTTCTACAAATATTATGGAAGAAGAGCCTGTAACAAGTGCAATTTCTATAATTAAAGAAAAGTTTGGAGGCCTTCACATAGCAGTTAATTGTGCTGGAACTGGTTATCCAGGAAGAATTTTAGGCAAAGAATCACCCCATCCTCTTGATGCATTTAAATTTATAATTAATTTAAATCTTGTTGGAACATTTAATGTAATGAGAATCGCAGCTGAATTAATGGATAAAAACGATCCAGATGAAAAAGGTGAGAAGGGTGTGATAATCAATACAGCTTCTATTGCTGGTTATGAAGGACAAATCGGTCAATCAGCCTATAGCGCTTCAAAAGCTGGTGTAATTGGATTAACTTTAACAGCAGCAAGAGACCTTGCAAGACATGCCGTAAGGGTTTGTACAATTGCTCCTGGAATCTTTGATACACCTTTAATGCAATTAGCGCCGG
>CABYNW010000036.1 GCA_902520495.1 uncultured SAR86 cluster bacterium
TTTAAAGAGGAATATCTTAAGTAATGTGCGGAATAGCAGGTTTTTCTGGGAGCGTTTCCAATTCATCAGCATCTCTTAGTATGATGATAGAATCAATTAATCATCGCGGTCCTGATGATAGAGGTCTATGGTTTGATGATAATACTCAAATAGGTTTAGCACATGCAAGATTGTCAATTCTTGATCTTAGCTCAGCGGGACATCAGCCTATGCATTCTAAATCAGGAAGATATGTGATCATTTTTAATGGCGAGATCTATAATTATAAAAAAATTTTAAGTGAGCTTGAGATGGTTTCACAAATCAAGATGGAAGGTCACTCAGATACTGAGGTTCTTCTTGCCGCAATTGAAAATTGGGGACTTGAAAAAACATTAATAAAGACATCTGGTATGTTTGCCCTAGCATTATGGGATAGAAAAAAAAATATACTTTCTTTAGCTAGAGATAGAATAGGTGAGAAACCCCTATATTATGGTTGGGTCAAAAGTGCTTTTGTTTTTGCTTCTGAATTAAAGGCTTTTAAGCAGTTAGAGGGCTTTAACAATGAAATTGACAGAAGTGCTCTTGCTTTATTATTAAGATATAGCTCAATTCCAGCACCATTTTCTATTTATCAAGACATTTATAAACTACTTCCAGGGCATATTCTTGAATTTAATCCAAAATCAAGAAAAATTAAAGATTATAAGTTTTGGTCTTTGAAGGAAGCATACAAAACAGGTAAAAATTTTAATAATCTTAATTCAGACAAAAAGGCTGTTAGCACACTAGAGAATGTTTTATCTGATGCAGTGGCGCAACAAATGCAAGCTGATGTTCCTCTTGGGGCCTTCTTATCAGGTGGTATTGATTCAAGCTTAATTGTTTCACTTATGCAGAACCAATCTCGGCAAAGAGTTAACACTTTTTCAATTGGGTTTGATGTCAAAGACTTCAACGAGGCCGAACATGCAAGAGCAGTTGCTGCTCATCTTGGGACTGATCATTTTGATATGTATGTTACCGAACAGGATGCTTTAGATGTCATCCCATATTTACCTCATATTTACGACGAGCCATTTGCAGATTCTTCACAAATTCCAACATACTTAGTATCTAAAATAGCGAAGCAAAAAGTAACTGTTGCATTATCTGGTGATGCAGGTGATGAGCTTTTTGGTGGATATAATCGATATATTTTTACAAAAAATATGTTTAAAAAAATCAAAAAAACCCCATCCCCAATTAAATATCTAGCAAGGAAATTAATTTATAGTTTATCTGAGGAAAGCTGGAATAAATATTTTGGAAATTTATTTGAAAAACGTTTTTCAAATTTTGGTTACAAGCTTCATAAGGGAGCAGATGTTCTTAATTCTACTTCTATCAGAGAGTTGCATTTGAAATTAGCATCTTTAATACAGAATCCAACTGATTGGTTAATAGATACTCCTGAGCATCTCACAATATTAAATGATGGAATTGATAGATATGCTGAATTTAGTCAAATTGAACAAATGATGATATATGATCTATTAACTTATTTGCCAACGGATATTTTGACAAAAGTTGATAGAGCTGCGATGGCAGTCTCACTAGAAACAAGAGTTCCATTTCTTGACCCAAGCGTTATTGAATTTTCAGCTCAATTACCATTAAATTATAAGATACGTAATGGAGAGAGCAAATGGATACTTAGAGAGTTATTGTACAAATATGTTCCTAAAGATTTAATTGAAAGACCTAAAATGGGATTTGCAGTTCCTCTTGCTCAATGGTTAAGAGGGCCTTTAAGAGACTGGGCTGAGGTGCTACTAGATGAGCGACGTCTTCAAAATGAAGGTTATTTTAACGCGAAAGTTGTAAGGGATAAATGGAATGAACACATCAGTGGAAAAAGAAATTGGCATTATCAGCTGTGGAATGTTTTAATTTTCCAATCTTGGTTAGAGAATAATAGTTAGTAATATGTCTTTAAAATTTTTAATTATGGGAAGCGCTCCTGAATCTTTGGTTAATTTTAGAGGGTCGCTTATAAAAGATCTTATAAAAAAAGGTATAGAAGTTCATGTTGTTGCACCAGATAT
>CABYNW010000037.1 GCA_902520495.1 uncultured SAR86 cluster bacterium
TTCATAACATACTTTTTTGCTCCCTATAACTGCATTGGCGCTGTAAGAACAACGCGAACTGTCGAAAAACTAATTGATATGGGTCACGATGTAAAGATAGTATCAGCTAAAGATCAACATTTAATGAGTAATTTATCAACTACAGTTTCTGAGATGCATATCAAAAGAACAAGTTGGTTTGATTTTGAAAAACCGATTTATTCAATACTTGGAAGCAATAAAGTTTCTTCAGTTAAAAATAATACACACAAAGGTTCTTTTACTAGTAAATTATTAGATTTAATAAATATAATTTTTCAACGAGTTATATCAATGCCTGATAAGTATATTGGTTGGTATTCTTTTGCCGTAAAGGAGTCAAAAAAAATAATAAATAAAGGCTGGGTGCCTGATGTAATATTTGCTTCAGCTACTCCATATACTTCATTAATAGTTGCAAAAAAAATTTCAAAATATTATGACATTCCATGGATAGGTGAATTACGAGATCTTTGGTCAGATAATCATTATGGTTATGGTTGGTGGATAGATAAGAAATTTGAAAAATCAACTTTAAGAACTGCATCTGCTTTAGTAACTGTTTCTGAAACTCTAAAAGAAGTACTTGAAAGAAAATATCCAGACATCTCAGTTCATACTATTCAAAATGCATATGATGAAAAAGATTTTTTGTTCACAGATCAAAAGAATGAAATTTCAAGAATAATTAAGATAGTATACACTGGCGCAGTCTACTCAGGAAAAAGAGACCCCAGTCCATTATTTGAAGCTCTTAAACAAAATGAGAATATAAGAAAGTCTATCCATGTAGATTTTTATGGTAGTGATTTGGGTTACATAGAATATTTAGTTAAAAAATATAACTTATTTGATTGCGTTCATGTCAATGGTTCTGTTTCAAGAGAAGTTGCACTTAAATATCAAAGAGAAGCTTCAGCTCTTTTGCTACTTACATGGGATAACCCAAAAGAAAAAGGCGTACTTACCGGTAAGCTTTTTGAATATATCGGATCATCAAAACCTATATTATTGATTGGGGCAATTAAAGATGAAGCAGCTAAGCTTATTTTAGATAATGGTCTTGGACTTGTTTCAAACTCACCCTCAGAAATAATTAGATTTCTTCAAAATCTTTTAAAAGGTGATTTTAAAATAAAAATTGATGGTAGAAAAAAATTTGAAAGGACTCAACAAGTGAATAATTTACAAGATATATTTTATGAAGTTACAAAGTCTTAGTCTTAAAATCAATCCAGTAGAATTTTTTTTAGGGCTGGGTTTAGGTTTTGGCTATATGACCTCTCTGCGTTTTTTTGGACCAGTTGGAATCGCAGAATTAATGGTATTAGCGGCATTAATTTTTTTATTTAAAAATCATGGACGAAGTTTATTTAGATATGAACAAAATTTAGCAGGATTTTTTAAAGCATATATGATGATAGCAGTTTTCATATTATTGCCATTGATGACGACTGTAACGATTATATTTATTGGTTTGCCAACCAAACCACAATATATTATCTCTTTTATAATGGGAATAACTTTAGCTTTTTTAATTGTTGAGTCACTTAGGGCAAAGTATATAAGAATGCCTAATGTAGTATTATGGTTTGCTATTGCTTATATCTTAGGTAATATTCTAACTGTATTGTTTTTTCCTTCAACACTTGAATCAGATAGATATACGGGGGCTGCAAATAATCCAAACCAACTAATGTTTTATGCATCTTCACTATCTTTATTAATGGTTATTTACATACCAAGGCTTTCTTTTTTTCTTTTACCAATTGTTATTTGGATAACAATGAAATCAGCCAGCGATGCATATTTATTAACTTTGGCCGTAACTGTAATTATGTATTTGCTTATTATTATTTTATTTAGTGGAAAATATTCATTTGGAGTTGGATTATTGTTATCTGTAATAGCTGGGGCATCCGTTCTTTATTTTGTTTTAACAAATTATCTAGAACAAATATATTTAATATGGTCAGCAGCAGACCAAGGGGGCTCTAGATCATCTTTAATGCTAA